>JAFGIB010000293.1 GCA_016929805.1 Deltaproteobacteria bacterium
AAGTACCATCCTCGCCGGCCCTGCGGGCGCGCTCGGTTTTACGGGCGAATTGGCCGCCGACTTGTTTGCCCCCCTGAACGCTTACAGAAAAACTATAGCCGGGTACGCGGGCTTCCCGCCGACATGACGCGCCGTCTCTTCGTTTTTCGGCCCGATTGGCCGCGCATCCAGACGAATACACGCCGCTTTTTGATAACTTACCATCGAATATCAATTTTTGTCGAAACAAACCGTTTTCGCGCGGTGAGGCTGCGATCTACGTAAAAACCGGAAAAATTATAAAAATTAAATTGTCAGGAGTGCGCTAAAAATATGTTTTTTTCTTCGATAATATTATGTAAAAAAAGCGAACATATCGATCACTATAGATAACCAACTGATTTCGTTGAAAAATAAGAAGCGGGTTCGCTAGTGAGAATTTAACTTTTTGCGGAATCGAACCAGTGGGGCAGGGGTGATGTCGTCCGAAGTGAAAAAGAAGAGGGGTCGGTTAAAGGACGAAAAGCAAGAGCTCAACCCGCGAAGCTCAGCAGAGCGACACAACGAGAAGCCTTCAGAGTTCTCCGTGTCGGCGGAAGAGGTCGTCCGTTTTTTCTCGCTGGCGACCGATATGTTCTGTGTCGCGGACCATTTGGGACGCTTTTTGCGCGTAAACGACGCTTGGCAGAAAACTCTCGGTTATCGCTCAACAGAGCTTATACAAACGAATTTTATCGACCTCGTGCATCCGGACGATCGCGAGAGATCGAGAAAGGAGTTTCGCCGACTTTTGGAGGGTCAAAATATCTTCGACGTCGTCACTCGATATCGTCATAAAAACGGCTCGTACAGATCGATTCAGTGGCGCGCCACACCTTACGAAACGCGGCTATTCTACGGGATCGGCCGAGACATAACCGATCGTATCGAGACCGAAAACCGCATTAAACTCAGCGAAAACCGCTATCGCTTCTTTATGGATAACCTGCAAGGCATCGCGTACCAGTCCGCTATCGGAACTTACGCTCCGCACTTCATGCACGGAGCGGTGAAAGAAATAACCGGATACGACGTTTCAGATTTCTTGGATAAGCGGGTTGTATGGTACGACATCATCCATGGGGACGATAGAGCCGAGGTTAATCGTCATAGTCAGAGGCTGATGCGCGAGCCCAATTATTTTGCCGAGCACGAATACCGCATCATCCGTAAGGACGGAGCGGTTCGATGGGTCAAAGACGTCGGGAAAAACGCGACGCTCGAGCATGATGGCTCAACAGTCTTAAACGGCCTCATCTGGGATGTAACCGAACGCAAAACCGGCGAAGAAAAATTTCGCCGCGATGACGCGTTTCGTCGCGCGATTATCGACCGCGCCGCCGAGGGTATGTTGGTCTGTCACCAAGTCGAAAAGCCGCTTTTTCTTCGCTTTACGGTTTGGAACAACCGGATGAAAGGAATAACCGGCTACACGATGGAGGATATCAACCGGGGCGGGCTGGTTCAGCTTCTCTATCCCGATCAAGAAGAACGACGACGCGTTGCCGAAAGGATTGAGGGTGTTATTCGCGGCGATGACCTGCGAGCCGAGGAATGGGGAATCACCTGCAAAGACGGCACCAGACGAACGGTCACGATTTCGAGCGCGGTTATCCGCGGTGACGACGGCGAGTTCAATATCCTCGGATTGGTTCACGATCTGACTGAACGTAAACAGGCGGAAGAGCTGCTCAGAAAAAGCGAGGAGAGATTGCGCAGCATTTTCCGCGCGTCGCCCGTCGGTATTGGGCTGGAACGTGATTGCGCTCTCTTACAGATCAACGACCGCATTTGCGAGATGACCGGATATAGCGAGCGGGAGCTGATAGGCCGGAGCATGCGCCTTTTCTACCCCGACGATAAGGAATTCGATTTGGCGGAAAGAGCCAAAACCGGTCAGATCACGGAGGCGGGAGTCGCCACCGTGGAGACCCGATTCAAGCATAAAGATGGCCGCGTGCTCGACGTGCTGATGAGCTCGGTGCCGCTGGACGCCGACGACCATGCTCGCGGCATTACCTTCGCGGTCCTGGATGTCACGGAGCGCAAGCGGGCCTCCGAAGCCCTTCGAGCGGCGGTCGAGGGAACAGCCGGCGAGACCGGCGAGGCGTTTTTTAAGACCATGGTGCGAAGTATCGCCAAAGCGCTCGACGTTCGTTACGCCATGGTGGCAGAGCTTCGAGGCAACCCGCCCGCTGAGCTAACGCCGATCGCGGCGTGGATAAACGGCGAGTTTTACGAAAACTTCTTTTGCCGCGCGACCACGTCGCCTTACGCGAAAGTAATTCACGACGGGCTATACTTCTGCTCCTCGGGCTTGCGGCGGCGTTTCCCGGACAACGAGACGCTTTCAGCGCTCGACGTGGAGAGCTTCTTCGGAGTGTGCCTGTTCGATGCGAACCAAGAGCCGATCGGCATCCTCGCGGTAATGGACACCTGGCCGATGGAACGGGCCAGCCTAACGGAATCGCTGTTGACGATCTTCTCCACCAGGGCGGCCGCCGAGCTACAACGCACCAAGGCGGAAGAGAACCGTCTCAAGCTCGAGGCCCAGATCCAACACGTACAAAAGCTGGAGAGCCTCGGCGTGTTAGCCGGCGGCATCGCGCATGACTTTAACAACCTATTGATGGTGATTATCGGCAACGCGGATCTCGCCCGGCGCACGCTTTCGCCGGCCTCACCGGGACAGGTTTTTCTTCAAGACATCGAAACCGCATCGCATCGCGCCGCGGAACTCTGCAATCAGATGTTGGCCTATTCGGGCAAAGGTCGTTTCGTGGTTCAAACCGTGGATCTCAACCTGCTGGTCGAAGAGATGACCCGCATGTTGGAGGTCTCGATCTCAAAAAAGGCGGTTCTGAAATACAGCTACGCCGCCAACCTACCCGCGATCGAAGCCGACGCGACCCAGGTGCGCCAAGTGCTGATGAACCTTATCACCAACGCCTCCGAGGCGATCGGCGACCGAAGCGGAATCATCTCGATCACCACCGGCATAATGAAATGCGAGCAATCCTATCTGTCGGATACCTTCCTGGATGAAAGCTTGCGGGAAGGCCTCTACGTCTTTCTGGAGGTCGCCGACACCGGATGCGGCATGACGGAGCAGGTCAAGGCGAAACTATTCGACCCCTTCTTCAGCACCAAGTTCACCGGACGCGGTCTTGGAATGGCGGCGGTGCTCGGCATCGTGCGAGGGCACGAAGGCACGATAAAAATCTATACCGAGGTGGGTAAGGGAACGACGGTCAAAGTGCTCTTCCCGGCCTCGAAGTTGCCGGTGCCGATAGCGCAGATTCAGCGAGACAGCGGGCCGCAATGGCGGGGCCAGGGAGCTATCCTGGTCGTGGACGACGAGGATAGCGTGCTGGTGGTCACCGCGAATATGCTCGAGTTGATGGGTTTTCAAACCTTGTCCGCGAAAGATGGCGAAGAGGCGCTGAAGATTTACCGCAGCCGCGAAAAGGAAATCGTCTGTGTTTTACTCGATCTCACCATGCCCCACATGGACGGCGAGGAAACCTTTCGGGAATTGCGCCGCATCAACCGCGAAGTCCGAGTGATCATGTCCAGCGGCTACAACGAACAGGAAGTGACCCAACGCTTCGTGGGAAAGGGCTTGGCCGGGTTCATTCAAAAACCCTATCACTACGAAAAGCTAGAGGAAAAGCTACGAGCGGTATTGAAGCGGTAACGTGTTCTCAGGGTAAACGCCTCGATCGGATGGGCGACTATGGATCGACTACCCCTTCGAGTTGCTCTCGCTTTCGCGGCGCCAGCCGTTCAAGCGCGCCACAATAACTTTCGTTTGCCGGGTTTAGCTGACAAAGCTTGAAATAGGCGTCATACGCGCGCCGCTTTTGTCCGAGCTGTTCCGCCATTGACGCCACGTTCAGCAGCGTTTGTGTTGTCGAAACCAACCGATTCGCTTCTTCGAATGCTTTTAGCGCCCGTCCTTGATTACCGAGTTGATTCTCCAAATGGCCGAGAAGCTCCGCGGCCGCCGCCAACGCGCGCAAATCGGTCGTCGTTAGCTCGCGCAGTTGAGCCAGCGACGCGCGCATCGCCCTTTCGTCGCGAAGATTGGTCTGAGCCCGAGCGCGCATCGAGAGGAGCGCCCTTTTATCCTCCGAGTATTTTTCGGCTTTTTGCAGCACCGGAAGCGCCTCATCGGACCTATTCGAGGCCATTAGAATTTCCGCGAGCACTAGATAGGTATCGGCATAACTCGGACGATTTCGAATTATCGATTGAAGTTTGGACACCGCTCGATCGGTATGGCCGGCTTGATATAGACGTCTCGCTTCTCGAATGCCGGGGTTCGGCAGCCCCGGCTCGATCCTCAACAGCTCTGAATCGATGGCTTTGCCTAGATCACCGAACGAGTTGATACATGAGGCCGCCGATTCTAAAAACCGGATACGTGCTTCGCCTCCCGGCGCCGCGCGAAGTAAAAAGCCGGCGTCGGGTTCTTGGTTGATGATCTGACACAGAATCGTTTTGGCGCTTCCGGGATCTCTGTTCTCCGCCTCTCGAACCTCTAAAAGCGCTTGAAGCACGCGACCGTGAGCAAACAACCACCGGGCGGCAAACTGATGTGGATGCGGCCAATAAGGCGCCAATTGCATGGTGCGATTCAACAGTTTTAGCGCACGCGGGTCCTTGTAATAGACGGCTTCCGCCCCGGCAAATAGCGCGAAATTGGGCTCCGACGGGTGTGCCGCCATGGCCTGAGCGAACGTTTCGCGAAATCCTCGGCGGTTTCGGCTATTGGCGATTCGCTGAAAATCGTCTTCGATGCTTCGCTTATCTAAGGCCAACACTCTCGCCGAGAGCGGAATCAGAATGGCCACGCCCGCGGCACATACCGCGATAGAGAGACTCCGCGCGGAAAAACCAGACATCCAGCGGAGGTTTTTTTCTTCCTTTTTTCGGTGATGAGCGCCGTGTGTTACTCCGACCGCGAGCAGCGCCGACGCGACAACCGCAACCCCGGTCAACTCCAGTCCGAATTCCAATAGGTTCTGCGCCGCGATCGTGACCACGCCCACGAGCGCGGCGAGAACGGTTAAAGAGCGCGTCTCGAGCAGCCTTTGGATAATAACGACGATAATCAGCGATAGAAGCAAGACCGCGACCGGCACGCCCCATTCGCTGATCCACTGAACGACGATATTTTCCGGATGGGTAAAACGGTAGCGAGTGCCGAAAAACTGTACGAACGATACCGAAAAGGCTCCCCGCCCTACTCCGAGCCACGGCGCTTCCCTGAGCGACCAAGCGAACGCACTGGCTACCAGCTCGAGCTTCGAGAAATCTTTGGACGACACTTCAAGGAGGAATTGCTTTAGAACAACGTATATGCCGAGCCCCGCGCTACTTGCGATCGACAAGCCGACGAAGATTATCGCTCGTCTCGACCTCGTTCTTCTCGTTCGGCGCGCCGCGATGATAAAGCCAAAAAGCAGCGATGCTCCTATAAACGCGGCGATGCCGCCTCTCGATAGTGTCAATATAACGACCGCTCCGACGAGTATCGCGAGCGCGTACCAGAGCACGCGTTTTCCCCTCTCGCTCTGCACGCCCTTTGCCAGCACTAACGGAAACCCCATGGCGAGAAATCCCGCGAGACTATTGGGATTGATCAGCGGGCCGTATACAGAGCCGATAACGACTAGCGGTTTGTACAGGCCGAAGACGCGTTGCGCGAGAAACAACCGGTGACCGAGAGAGACGATTGCGATACCAATAGTCGACCAGGCCACGCACGTCGCGATGAATCGACGATTGCCGCAAAGCGCGAAAAGCCACGCCGCGCAAAAGATCGAGACGATGGCGATGCCCTTAATGGTTTCCAGCTCGGTATTTCCGGGATCGCGGCTGAGGGCGCACCAAATCGGCTCTCCCCGGCCCAGCGCATCGAGGGTGAGGCGCAACTGCTCAACGCTTTTGGGAGCCAGCGATTGCACTATCGAACAGGGAAGAGGCATCGCTTGTAGCGCGGTCCAGATCATCGCAACGGTCATGGCCAATCCCAGCGACAAACCGCTCGTGCTCTTTCGCAGGTCCGCGCTCCAGGTGGCCCAGATAACCGCGAGCAACGCGACCAGAGAGAGCGCGCAAATCACGAGCGTGGCCCACGCGCGCACGCCCGCGAGCAACTGCGGGGAAACCACGATGGCAGCAAACAAGAGCGCTCTAGCGCTCGAGTCAGCCGTCCTTGGAGGTTCGTAACTCATGCCGTCCGGTTCTTTCTAACCACGAATACGGAAATCGACAAAAGGACCAGCCACGAGCCCCACCATACAACGGCTTTCGCTTGATCGGACCATTTATCAAACATAATTCCGATAAGCGCGAACAGCAGAGCGCAGCCCGTATAGGCAATAGTAACCGTACGATGGCTGAAGCCCAAATCGCACAGTTGCTGGTAGACGTGACTGCGATGAGCCGTCCAGAACCGCTCGCGAAACACGATCCGCCTGAACAAGGTAAAGGTCGCGTCAAAAACAAAGGGCAACATAAAAAACACCGAAGCCGGCAGCGAGACAACCCCCTGGTCAACCGCGGCTAAAGAAAGGGCGCCGATACTCATTCCGAGAAAGACGCTCCCGCCGTCGCCCATAAAAACGGAAGCCGGCGGGAAGTTGTACGGTAAAAAGCCCGCCGTGGCGGCACAAGCGACCACGGCGAAGGAACCCGGCAAATACAGCTCGTCGGCGAAAAAGACCGCCGCCAGGGCGCCGAGCGCCACGATTGCCGCGCCCCCCGCGATGCCGTCGACGCCGTCCATAAAGTTGAATAGGTTGGCATACCACGCGACGAACAAGGCGGAAAACACCACCCCTCCGGCGGCGCCTAGGCGTAACTCGCGAATAAGAGGAAGATCGACCACGGCGACGGCGGTGTAAAAAAGAGCGATCAAAACCGCCATTGCCGAATAGAGCAGCATTCTAAAAAGGGTCGGTATGGAAAAAAGGTCATCGATAAACCCAACCGCCGCGCCTCCGGCCAGGGCGGCGAGAAGAACCCAAACAGGCCATACCGCCCCGTTGTCCGGCGCGAGCGCCAGAGCGACGGCTATTCCGGCCGCGGACCCCCCTAAAATACCGATACCGCCTGTTCTCGGGGTCGGATGCTTATGCGACGAGCGCTTGTTCGGCACGTCGAGCAGCCCTTTGCGCAGCGCGAAGGATCTCGCGACCGGAACGGTCGTTACCGCGACTAGAAAAGCGACAATAGCGGGTAGTAAGCTCACCTTAGATACCGATTCACCGCGGCTTCGATACCTTCGGTGAAGCAAAAAGGAGGGCGCCAATCGAGCCGCTCGCCGGCCTTAGTTGAATCGATCTGCAGCGACTTCCAAAGCCTCCGGTAGATATTTTCCGCTCCTAAAATCCTCGCCGCCCTCTTGGCCAAAGGTCGCGGAAATGAAAATTGTCTATCCCGCCTGCCCATCGCGTGCGCGAGAGTATAGATCAATTCAGCGGTCGACACATCGTGTCCGTCGCTCAGTAAAAAAAGCTGGTTGGCAGCGCGCGCGTGGTCGAGGCATCGCGCCAAGAAATCCGTCAAGTTCCGGACGAATAAAAAGCTACGTTTATTATCTATAGAACGCGTCGGCAACGGAACGGCTCGATCGACGAGTTTCATTAAGCTGAGAAAATTTGCTTTTACGTTCGGTCCGTACATGATCGGCGGTCGAACGATGACGAACTCCAACGCTGATTTCTCCGCTATCTCCACGAGCGCTCGTTCAGCTTCCAACTTGCTGACGGCATACGGGTCCTGTGGATTAGGTGGATCGTTTTCCGTAAAAGGCTTGCCGGGCTCGGTCTGTTCTCCGTTGACCTTGATCGAGCTCAGATAGATAAACCTTTTGACCCCGGCCGCAACCGCCGCCCGCGCCAGGGTCTCGGTTCCGTAAGTATTAACTTCTCTAAACTCCGCCAAAGGGTTTCTAGACATCTCTCGCATCACATGCACGCGGGCCGCGAGATGTATCACGGCGTCGATACCCTCCAACGCCTCTTTCCACTTCGTGGCTCGAGAAATGGAACCGACCACGGTCGGCGAAACAAAGGGAGGTAAATCCGGCTCTTCCGTCTTGCTCCACAACGCCGCTCGGATCTGAGCACGGTCTCTCAGCATCGGGCAGAGCGCGCTCCCGACAAAACCCGTGGCTCCCGTTATTAAAATCTTGGCAGAACCTCGAGACATTTCGGCGTATTTCTTATTTCTCTATCCAAAACGGTCCGATCCCGAGGCAGTCCATCCTCGTTCTCTCGAAACAATCAACCGCCTGCTGCGGCGTATGCACGATCGGCTCGTTTTCGTTGAACGACGTATTGAGCAGCGCCGGAATACCGGTCATGTCCTTAAAAGTCGTTATCAAATCGTAAAAGATCTCATTTTCGTCCTGCGCGACGGTCTGAACCCTGCCGGTATTATCCTCGTGGGTGATCGCCGGCAGCTTCGCCCTCCACCGCGGGCGGACTTTGAAAACCACAATCATAAAAGGAACGGGGTGCGTACCCTCGAAAACAGTAGACATATCCTCTTGTCTGATCACCGGGGCAAAGGGCCGAAAGGGCTCTCGATTTTTGATTCTGGAATTGAGAATCGCTTTCATATCGGGAACCGCTGGATTACAGAGAATGCTTCGATTACCCAAAGCTCGCGGCCCCCACTCTTCGCGTCCTTGAAACCAGCCGATGATCTTACCATCCGCGATCGCTCTTGCCGCTGTTTGAAGCAGCTCCTCACGGCTCAGCTCTTTGAACGGCCGGCCGTTTTCGACGAGCGCCCCGCGAATCGCGCTCTCGCGAGCTTCCGTTCCCCAAAAGGCATGCCGCACTTCCGCTGACCGGCGGGCCTTGTATTTTGAATGAAGGATATGGAGCGCGGCGCCGATCGCGGTCCCGTCGTCCGAGGCCGCGGGCTGAAAATAGGCGTTATCGACGTATCCTTCCGAGATCATCCGGCCGTTCGCCACCGAGTTGAGCGCGCAGCCCCCGGCCATCACGATATCCCGCCGCCCGGTTTTCTTGACGAGAGCCGCCACCATGTCCAGAAAGACCTCCTCGTAACGGGCTTGAACCGAGGCGGCGATGTCGCGCTCCCTTTCGGCAAGCTCGTTATCTCGGCGACGCGCCGGACCGAGCGCCTTTTCTAGTCTTTGGCCCCATAGCCGCGATAAGACGATCTCGCCGTCCACGATGGTCTCGAATGTGGACGGGCTTCGCTGGTGATCGAAGTAATCGAGGTTAAGGCGCAGTCCCATTCGCGGATGGAAGGAGACGATATCGCGCATGAGCGCCGAGTAGCGATTCTTCCCAAAGGCCGAAAGGCCCATGACCTTATACTCTTCTCCATACTTATCGAACCCGATAAACTGGCAGAACGCCGTGTAAAAGACTCCCAACGAATGGGGCCAATACGATCGGCGTAAGATATCGATGTCATTTCCCTGACATCCCGCCCACATGGTCGTAGCGAAGTCGCCCGCTCCATCGTTCGTAAGAGCGCAGCAGCGTTCAAAAGGAGACCAATAAAAGGCCGACGCCACGTGAGCCAGGTGATGCTCGACCTGATGGAACTCGGCGCGAATCCGATCTCGCTCGACCCCCAGTCCCTCCGCGATCCGTTCGGCTGTCCCACGCACCTTGCGGTGCACGCCGAAACGCTTCACCGCCATCGGAATACCGCTCTGCGGATGCCGAGCCAAATAGGCGGATTTTTGTAATAAGTTCGCCTTTGGATCGCGCGCCACGACGATATCGCTCAACTCTCGAATATCGGCGCCCGCGATATTTAGAACCTCCTGAATCGCGAGCATCGGAAAATCGGCGGAGTGCTTTTTTCGGTTGATGCGCTCCTCGGCGATCGCCGCCAATGGCCCTGATTCCGAAACCAGCGCTGCCGAGGAATCGCCGTGGTCGCTATTGATACCGAGAATGAGACGAGGCATCCGGTTTTGTCCTTTTGTGTCTGTTCGCGGGGTTAACGCTATTTAGCCTGAACATTTACGTCCTTCCGATTAGCTTAGCTGCAAATATCATCACGATGACGAAAGGCAAATTACGATATGGTCAATAGCCGCTTGCAAGTTTTTTTTTGCCCGCGCTCTTTCGGCTGGCTCGGCCTAAACGGGTCTAATTCTGAGATATTGCCCTTTACTTTGACAGCGGTTCGCGACCGGGTCGCGCGCGGTTATTCTCGCCTGTTTTTATGGGTAGTTCGATAAAAAAGAATTCCACGCTTGTAGTTACATATATCCAAGTTAAGGGCAGGCTCGTCAAGTAAAGCGATTATCATCGTCGCCGGCCCTGTGGGGGCGCGGTTTAACAGGCGAATTGGCCGCCGTCGTGGATAAATAGCGGTACCCCCATAAACGCTTACTTCCTAAGTATAGCCGCGTGTGTCGATGTGCTAAGGCCGGCGATATGTCCGCGATTGGTATTGGTTCCACCACGCCGTCGCCTAATAACACGACGGCTTCGCTTTGTTGCGTCTTAGATAACGCCACTGTTGCGTTTAAAGACATAGGCATGAAATAATTGCATGAAATCCTGCGAGGGGAATCCAAATGCACCGAACGCCGCCCGTTACTTTTTTTGTCGTAATAGCACTGATATGGTTTGCCTCGGCACTCGTCCTCGCCCAGCCGCTGGTCCAGAAATCGTTCTCAACACAACTGTTTGAGCCCGCGATCGGAGAACAAACCATGTTGATAGCCGAGCCCGCGTGGGTGCTGAACCATCTTCGGTTTGACGCGGATCTGTTGGTGAATTATCAGTACCGACCTTTAGCGGTTTCAACCTCCCTGCTCGATTCAGACCCCGACGAAGTGGTTTTGGTCGAGCACGAGATGACGGCTGATCTCGTCGGAGCGCTTGGTCTACGCTTCGGCTGGCTCAAGGCTCAAGTCGGTCTGGCCCTCCCGATAAACCTGTTTATTCTTGGCAATGACATAACCGCTCAGGGCGAGACCGGAGAAGCGCTCGAGGAAACCGGGCTCGGCGATCTGCGAATACAGGTGAAAGCGGTTCTATTTGAAAATATCGAAGGTTTTTCTCTTGCCTTCTCTCCCCTCATTACCGTCCCCACCGCGTGTGTTGAAGCGGGCGGCAAACCCTGTGATGAAAAAGGGAAATACGGAGGCGATCCCAACTTCGGCATCCGTCCCCGATTGGTCGCGGACTTCCGCCATCACGACCTCGTATTGATCGCCAACCTGGGCTGGATCTTCCGGCAGAGCTCCGCGGTCTTGGGAACGCCGATCGACGACCGCCTGAGCTACGCGCTGGGCGCAGCTTATCCGATTGATGAAAGACTTCGCCTCGGCGCTGAATTGGTCGGGCAGATCGGATTCACTCGAGGGGGCTGCCGCGACGTTGCCGGCGGTTTGACTCTCTGTGATCAAGATTCCGGTGCGTCGGTAGAAAAAACCCCTCTGGAAGCCCTGATATCCGGACGCTATGGGTTTGGATCCGGATTATCCGCCAGCGCAGGCGTCGGCGTTGGTCTCATCCAGGCCTACGGCGCCCCCGTGTTTCGCTTGGTAGCGGGTGTAGAATGGGCGCCTGACTTCAGCGATTCGGACAAGGACTCTCTAAGCAACGAAGTGGACAAATGTCCCACCGACAGAGAGGACCTCGACGGCTATCAAGACGAAGACGGATGTCCGGACCCGGATAACGACCAGGATATGATCCCGGATATTGAAGACAAATGTCCGCTCGATCTCGAAGACCAAGACGGTTTCGAGGACGGCGACGGCTGCCCGGAGAAGGACAACGACAAAGACGGGATATTCGACGCCTATGACGAGTGCCCGCTGCTGGCGGAAGACATAGACAAGTTCGACGATACCGACGGCTGCCCTGATGACGACAACGATCAGGACGGAATCGAGGACAAAGCGGATAAATGCCCGAATGAGCAAGAAACGATCAACGGAAATGCGGATGACGATGGATGCCCCGATGAGGGAGAATCGCAGGTTGCTATACAGGATAATCGGATCGTTTTTACGACCGACGTTCGTATCGGTACAGGTGCGGAAATTCCTAGCCGCTATCACAGCGTCCTACAACAACTCGCTCAAACGCTAAAAACGAACAAGAGTATTAAAGCTATCAAAATAGAGGCGTTCGCCCCGAGATCGAGAAACAAGCAACGCGATAAAGAAAAAGCGCTTCGCGTGGCGGAAATGGTCAAGGCCTTTCTAGTCCGACACGGGGTGACGGCGGAACGGCTTTCTACCCGGGGATCGGCAATCGAGAGAAAAGAGCTGAAGAAACGGCGTAACGACATCGAACTATGGATCCTCGACGGCGGCGCCACAACAGCTAAGGAATCAACCCGGGAGCGCTGAGCCGGGCAACGACGAAACGGCTAATTCCGGAACGTCTCGTAGATCGAAGCGGACTTCATGAATACCTTTAATAAATTTTATAATATCGATCATATGAGTTTGCGATCGCGCATAAAGGTACTTCGCTTTGACGCTGAGCCGGGGACTCAATCAACGCGTTATCCGCGTCGCATATAGCTATTGTCCGTGAATGTATGTGTTAGTAAGAACGATAAATTACGTTGATCAAAAGGCCTCGTTATGTTTAGCTTAAGGTGGTTTTTATATGTCGGTTTCCATGCGGGAGATGTTTTACATGACGATCAGGCAATTGTCATCGGCTCACTCGTTCAGGCGCTGCTCACAAATGACTTCGCAGAATTCGCGCCCGGATTCGGCGACAGCTTCGCGCGATCCTTGGGAGCAAAACCACAGAAATAGCAGCGCTATTTCAAGAATTTTGCGACCGAAAAGCGCGCGAAGATGGCCCGAAGATAAAATGCGAAAATGTGAAGTTGTTTTTGCGCAGTCCCTTATGCCTCGGCTGTTCGCTGTGCTCTATCTCGCGCTGGCGCTTGTGTTATTCGCGTTCGGATGCAATCTCAATGAACGGGATAATATCGACAAGCCGAATCCTTCCGATTCGGAAGGCGGCGTGAAGCTGGACAGCGGCGTCGCGAGAGACAGCGCCGCGGGGCCCGCCGATGGTCGTAGCTCGAATAGAGACGCTCGCGCGACCGCAGCCGACGCGGCCAAGATAGAAGACGCGGACGATAAGGATGTCATCGAGCCGGACGCGTCGGAGACACTCGAATGCGAGCCGGAATTAATAGACTGCATCAATCACGAACTATGCGGCCCTGTAATCGATCACTGCAGCGGAACCGTATACCAATGCGGCGGATGCAGCGATGGATTGGTTTGTGACCTAGCCGAGCATCGCTGTGTTGTGCCGAGGATAACCTGCGAGGATCTTGGAGCGGAATGCGGTCGCACCAAGAATAGCTGCGGCGAACGTCTCGATTGCGGCGGATGTCCCGACGGCGAAGAGTGCGACCCCGATACCAATACCTGCGTCCCGTGCGACACCAGCGTGACCTGCTCCGACCTCGGCTACGAATGCGGTGAAGCCTGGCTCGGGTGCGGTCCTAAGACAAATAAAACAGACTGTGGTGAATGTGAAGAGGGCGGGTGTAATGAAACCTTTTACGTCTGCGAGCCCGAGTGCACGCCGGAATTGAGCGACCAAGAGATTTGCGAGGCCGCGGGCGCCGAATGCGGCACTGTTTCAAACGGCTGCCAGGGTCTGGCGGACTGCGGCGAATGTCCCGAGGGACTCGGTTGCGGTATCATGGGCGTGGCGAATCGCTGCTCGGAAGAGGAGCCCGCGGTCGAGTGTATCGCGGCCAATAGGGAATGCGGCATTTTGACCAGTGTTTGCGGTGACAGCATCGATTGCGGCGAATGTCCCGAGGGTCAAATCTGTCGAGATAACGGCACCTGCGGCCCGCCTTGCGAGCCGAATACCTGCGCCGACGACTATACCGATCAATGCGGTAGCCAGCTAGACGACGGTTGCGAGGGAGTGCTCAATTGCACTTGTCCCGCGGATTTCACCTGCGATACCACCAACCCGGGCGAAGTTGGAGCCTGCGTCAAAGCCAAGACCTGCGCCGACTACGCCGATGCGAATGGCGACGGCAATTGGGGCGAGGCCGGTGATATATGCAGCAATGGAGCCAGCCCCGACTTTCCCAATGACATCGGCGGCCATTTGAGCTGTCCCTGCGACAGCGGGCTGGTCTGCGTCGACAACAAGGTGGTCGTCAGCAGCGCCGATACCGGCACCTGTTGCCAGCCATCGGTCTGCCCCAATCCGGCGGATCGAACAACTGTCCCATGCCAAATCGTCGATGTCTGCACCGACGCGACGCGCAACTGTTGCCGCAGCTCCGAGCACTGCGAAAACGGTTTCTGCCGGCCGAATCTGACCTGTGAGGACCACGAGGAGTATCGCGGTCTTAACGATGTCTGGGGCGGAGAAAACGCGGTCTGTAGCAACGACTTCGCCGTTGATCCGTTTTATCGATATATCGGCGACACGCGTGGATTGGAATGCGAGTGTCGGGGAGATGATTTATACTGTATAGACGAATCCGAGCATATCGTATCCGGACGAAATAATACCGGTACTTGCTGCCTTAATAACGCCGAGTGCGGGGACGGCCCGACCTATCCCGCGGGCTGCAGCGTGGCGAACGAATGCACCTGGGACGGTCAACCCGCTGAATTCTGCTGCGGATTGAACACCTGCTGTGCCTTGCCGGACGGGACACCCGACGAGGTCAACGGAACGATTTGTAAACCCGAGGATACCTGCGATACATTGGACCCCCCTGCAACGGGCGAGGTCGGCGCTCCCTGTAGCCGCGGATCGGTCTTCGACGACGGCTGTGACGGAACCTTGCTATGCCCCTGCGACTCGGGTCTGCTGTGCGTCACCGAGGGACGGCTGGTAACGACCTCGGAGCAAGGCATCTGCTGTCGGCCGAATACCTGCGCGAACACCGACTGGAACCCGGATTGTACGGTCCCCAACGGATGCATTGCGAGCCAGACGATAAGCTGTTGCGCGGCCAGCGAGTATTGCGCGGACCCGGAAACCAAAAGCTGCGCTCCGCTTCGACTTTGCTCCTACTACGGCGCGAACGGAGACGTGGGCGACGAGTGTAGCATCGCGGAAAGCGAGCGTTTTCCGAGAGGTGATGGCAGCAATAATACATGTATTTGCCTTACTACCGCGGAG
The DNA here is from genome assembly GCA_016929805.1 of Deltaproteobacteria bacterium. Taxonomy (GTDB): domain Bacteria; phylum Myxococcota_A; class Polyangia; order Polyangiales; family JAFGIB01; genus JAFGIB01. The sequence continues at coordinate 15,186 of JAFGIB010000293.1, forward strand.
CGAGTCGATAACCACTGTGTTTTACAACCGTCGCAAACTTGGGGGTATTGCGTCTGCGAACCCACCACTTGTGACTATAACGTCGACTGCCGCGACCACGGCCGGACCGATCGTTGCGGTGGAACCATGAATTGCCCTTGCCCGGGCACCCAGGAGTGCAGCAATTATGACGGGCAGTGCTACGAACCCAGAGACTGTGATTTCTACGATGCCGACGGCGAGCTGGGCGACGCGTGTTATGACGGCACACACCCGACTCTTTTGAGACTGCCGGACGGCAATACGGATCCGAGCAATCGACTGAACTGTCCCTGCGACCTCCCCGAAGGCTGGGAAAACACCGAGTGCGAGTTCGATGATCAAGAGAATCAAAGCACCTGTGTCTGTCATCCCGAAGAGTCTTGCGGCGGCAAGACGGGTCAGGTTCCCGATGGATGTGGTGGTTTCGTGCCAGGTTGTGAATCATAAGCGGAGGAGATGAGAATGACCCGAAATAGACGGCTATCGAACCGGACTTTACAACTAGTCGCCTCCTTAATACTCGCCGCGGCGTGTTCGGCCGATACCGTGCACAACATATTCTCGGACGACGACGGTGGATTCGGCGAGGGCGGAATAGACGATGCAAGCAGCGCGATGGACGCATCGATCCGCGACCACGCGAGCGGCAACAGCGGTAGAGGTGGCAGCGACATCGGCAACAGCGGCAGAAGCGGCAACGAAAACAGCGGCGGCAACGGCAGCTCCGGCTTCAACGGCGGTCTCGAGAGGGACGCGAGTTGCGCCGGCGAGACGCAAAGCGTCGAGCTTACGCCGCTCGACATGATAATCGCGCTAGACACCTCGTACTCGATGGACTTTCTAGGCAAATGGCCGGCGGTTAAACAGGCTATCAATATCTTCGTCTCAGATAGCGATTTCGTCGGCCTCGGCGTCGGTATTCAATATTTTCCAATCCGCAAACAATGTAGTGCTAACGATTACGCCGAATTGGACGTGGACGTCGGGCTGCTTCCCGATAACGCCCAACCGATCTCCGATTCGCTGGAGTCACAATGCATGTCCGGTGGAACGCCCATGGCACCGATGTTGGAAGGCGTGCTCTCCTACGCGCGGCAGCGGGCGGAAAACGATCCGGAGCGCAACGTGGTCGTGGTCGTCGCCACCGATGGCATTCCGGACACCACGTGTATTTCCGAGTCCTCCGGATCGACGCCCAACACCCTGGAAAACGTGGTGGCGCTCGCAGAAGAGGCGGCGGCCGGCGAGCCCTCGATCTCGACCTTTATCGTGGGCGTGGGAACCGAGCTCACGGCGCTAAACGAAATCGCGCGAGCAGGCAGCGGCGCGGACGCCTTTTTCGTGGATACCGCGGCCGATATCCAAGCGGTCTTTCTGCGCGCGCTCACGGAAATTCGCAAGCGTGCCCTAGCCTGTGAGCACGCGGTTCCGGAAATACAGAGCGGCACGCAGGTGATCAACTATGACAAGGTGAACGTGGTCTTCAGCTTCGAAGGCAACGACGAGGTTTTTTTCAAGGTATCGGATAAAGAACAGTGCGACCAGATCGACGCGTTCGCCTGGTACTACGACGATCCGGACAACCCCCAAAAAATCGTGCTTTGTCCGGAGACCTGCGACCAAGTCCAGACCATTGCCGAAGGCGTCTTTAACGTTGAATTCGGTTGCGATACGATTCTCTTTTAACCCGAGCGTGAAGCGAGAAGCGGAAGGCGCCGCAGTGAAAAGCCGTCCCCGCTCGCATCCTGATGGAGGCGAACCGTGAACCAGCGAATTGGGATATGCGCAATAATTCTAACATTGCTCGACGCTACGAGTTGCAGCGGCGGAAAGAGAGCCGATCGCGACGCGCAAGCGACGGAGCGCGACGCGGATGTAGGCGCGGCCGACGCCGAGCCTTTATGCGATGAGGACGGGGATGGTTATACGGCCTATTTTCTCCGATTTGATCCGCGTTGCTCTTCGGACAGCGGCCCCTTCGACTGCGACGATCAAAACGACACGATCTATCCGGGCGCAGACGAAGTATGCGATAGAAAGGATAATGACTGCGACGGCGAGATAGACGATTCGGAGATCCACCGCTGCCCCTTGAGCTGCGCCGAGCCGTCGAGCGGTTGCGAGACGGTTCGCAAGCTCGTATCCGGTGACGACCATTTCTGCGCGCTGTTATCCTCCGGCGATATCCTCTGTTGGGGAAACAACGCGTCGGGCGAGGTCGCGGATATGGAGCAGGGGTATTTTCCCCGCCCACGCCGGCTTAGGGGAATAAGTGGCGTTCGCGATATCGAGATCGGCGGGGATTTAAGCTGCGCGCTTCTGGATCAACGGGCGCTTTGCTGGGGCGGCGGCGTGGCGCTTCCCTATGAGGTAACGGTCGGAGTCAACGTGGTGCAAATCGCGGTGGACGACGCGCGTCTATGCTCGCTGACGACCTCGGGCACGGTTATCTGCTGGTCGCGCGACGAGAGCGGATTCGTGACGAGCGCGCTCAAGGTATACGTCGAATCTGGCGCGGTCGCGCTCAGCACCTACGCAGAGCAACTCTGCGCGCTCACGGCCATTGGCGAGGTACGCTGTTGGCACGGCGATGTCGACTATATCCCGATCCTCTCGGATGCGACAGCCATAGATGTCGGCCCGGACCTAGGGTGCGCGGTGATAGAGGGCGCTGTTTCGTGTTGGGAGCCCGGTGAATATTCAACTCAAATCGAGGGAATATCGGACGCGATCGACGTTCGCGTGGGTCGTCACGCTCGCTGCGCGCTCAAAAAAGACCATCGGCTGGCCTGTTTTCACGGATCGGCACCCGATTCATTGGGCCCCGTTAAGACCTTTGCTCTAGCTGACGATTCAGGGGCAGCCGCCAGCGCTTCCGGCGAGATCTTTTCTTTCAAGGGCGAAGATATCACGAGGCTATCGGTCGGGCTCGATTCCGAAAAGCTGCCGATCCTATTTTCAGAAGATGGCCGAGGGCGATGCCTCGATCGCGCCGATCTAACGACGCTGGCTTTGGACTCTTACGCGGCGTCACGACAGCGGCAATACATCGAGGCGAAACGCTCTTGTTTAGCCTGCGAAAGCAAGCCCGATCCGCCGGCTTGCCGCGACGCTTGCGAGCGGGACAACCCGATAGAAGAAAGCGCGCTTTCCGCTTTATGCGATGACTGTTTTCGCTCCTTTGCCGAATGCGCGCTGCGGAACCCCTCTGAAAGCGCCGGCTGTTACTCCGAACGTTCCAAATGTATCGGTTTACCCATAGACTTTCTCTTTCCCAAGGCGCTCGGCGAAAACCCATTCTGCGCCCAGGACCAATGCGTGGATCGCTACCCGGTCGCGAGAGAATGTAGCTCTGACATGGAGTGTCGCTCGGGCGAATGCCAAACGGTTCCCTTCCTCGAATCGCAAGATACGAGCGCTCGGATCTGTCAGTTGCCGAAGTAACGGCTCAGCTTGACCAATACTCGCCACCAAGCGCTTTGGCGATTCTTTCGCGGAGCGCGCGTGGCGCGAAAAACTATTTGATGCGCGAATACACCCAATCGAGTATCCGCTCGGCGAGCTCGCGCTTGCTCATCGGCGCTAAAGGCTGGTTGCCCTCGTGTGAGACCAGCGTCGCTTGGGTATGATCACCGCCGAAGGCGACCGACGCCTCGTTGGCCACGATGAGGTCTACCCGTTTGCTCTTCAGCTTTGCCTCGGCGTGGCTGACGACGTCGCGGGTCTCCATGGCGAAGCCCACTAAAATAGGCGTCGTCCCCACGCGCGTCTTTCCTAGTTCAGCCAATATATCGGGATTCCGCTCTAGCTCGATGGTCATCCCTCCGGTTTGTTTCTTAATCTTGTCGGAAGCCTGAGCCACCGGCCGATAGTCGGCGACCGCCGCGGTCATAACGATCGCGTCGACCTCGCCAGCGCGACTTTTAACCGCTTGATGCATCTGTACGGCCGACCGAACCTGGACAGCCTCAACGCCGCCGGGAGGCGAAATCGACACCGGCCCGCTCACCAAAATGACGCGAGCGCCGCGACGACACGCGCGTTGCGCGATGGCGTAACCCATGCGCCCGCTCGACCGATTGCTGATGAAACGAACCGGATCGATATCCTCGATGGTGGGACCCGCGGACACCAGAATCGTCTTACCGCTCAATGACCGCGTTTCCGCGAACAGCTCTTCCACGGCATCGGCGATCAGCGCGGGCTCCTGCATCCGGCCCATGCCCTCTTGACCGTTCGCCAATAGCCCCCGAACCGGACCCTCGATATTCGCGCCGTCGGCGAGTAAGCGCTGAAGGTTTCGTTGCGTCGAGGGTGCGAGCCACATGCGCTCGTGCATCGCGGGAGCGAACAAAACCGGCGAGTTCGCGCACAATAACGTAGCCAGGAGAACATCGTTCGCCATACCGGCGACGGCTCGAGCCAATAGATCAGCGGTCGCCGGCGCCACCACAATCGCATCGGCCCATTGAGCCAAATCGATATGCATCTCGCCGGCGTAGCTTTTATCCCAAAGATCTATCGCGGTCGGATGACCGGTCAGGGCTGAAAAGGTCGTGGGCCCGATAAAGTGTTGCGCGCTTTCTGTCATGGCCACGCGCACCTCAGCTCCGCGCTGCATCAGGATTCGCGCCAACTCGACGGTCTTAAAAGCCGCGATACCGCCTCCTAGACCGACTACAATTCTTTTATTTACTAGAGACATGGCCCATTTAGTGTAACAGATTATTCGTAACCGTTCAGGGGGGTCCTGCTGTTTGACTACGACGGCGGCCAATTCATCCCGTAATACCGGCTTTCGTCCTCGCGCCGGCTCGTCAGGTACAGCAAGCACCATCCTCGCCGGCCCTGCGGGCGCGCGCGGTTTTACGGGCGAATTGGCCGCCGACTTGTTTGCCCCCCTGAACGCTTACGATTATTCGAGGACTGACCGAGAAACGAAAGGGACTACTTGGTAAAAAAGGACCCGTGGGCGGCTTTCAACAAAAGGCTTTCTGCCACCTTCCTCGCCTCCCCGCCGTCTACCTTAACGTTGCAAAAACTCCGTCGGCGTAAACCGCTTTCGCTCGCGAAAAATAGCGCGAACAAAGAGCGTGCTCACTTTTTTTGTACCTTACTTAGGGTGCACAAAGCTCGGGTCAAAAAAAGTTCCGCGCGCCCTTATTTCATCGTTTTTTTCGCGTTTCCGCTCGACGTTTTTTGCAACGTTAAGGTCTCCCTCGATCACAACTCCTCGCCGGGCCTGTTATGAGGGCTGTCGGACGCGGTTGGAAAGCCTTTCGGCTGCTTGCAGATCTCTGGAGGGTTGTCGTCGAGCAATCGCTCCAAAGCGTTCAACAATGCCTCGACGCCCTGGCGGGTGACCGAGGAAAAGAGCATCGGCTCTTCCCCGCGTTCCCGCATCACTCTTTGAAATTCGCCGTAGGCCTCTCGTACCTCGGGTAGATCAGACTTTGAGACCGCAACGATTCTAGGCCTGCCGGCCAGTTTGTCGTCGTACTTCGCGATTTCGGTTCGCAGCACCTCATAGTCGGAGGCTATCGAGCGTCCCGGCGCGGGATCAACGGAGAGCAAAAAAAGTAACAATCGGGTCCGCTCCACGTGCTTGAGGAAGCGCAGGCCAAGACCGGCGCCCGCCGCCGCCCCGGGAATAATGCCCGGAATATCCGCGATTACGAAAGACTTAAAGTCGCGGCGCTGAACCACGCCCAGGTTGGGCACAAGCGTCGTGAATGGATAGTCGGATATTTTCGGGCGCGCGCGCGACACCACGGAGATCAAGGTGCTCTTTCCCACGTTTGGGAAACCGATTATCCCCACGTCCGCCAACAACTTAAGCTCCAGCCGTATAGTGCGCCGTTCTCCCGGTCGACCCTCTTCCGCGAACATCGGCGCGCGCTCCTCGGGCGTGGCGAAATGGATATTCCCGCGCCCTCCCCTTCCCCCCTTGGCCGCGATGAAACACTGCCCCGCGCTGTTGAGATCAGCCAAAAGCTCCGACGTATTCGCGTCAAAGAGTTGGGTGCCTACGGGAATTCGAACCTTCAGAGATTCACCCGCCTTGCCGTACTGGTCTTTACCACGGCCGTTTTCTCCACGCTTTGCCCGAAGCAGCCTTCGATGCTTAAGGTCGAGCAGCGTTGTCAGCCGCTCGTCAACCACAAAAACAACATCTCCGCCGTTGCCTCCGTCTCCACCCGCCGGTCCGCCCAGAGGCCTATACTTCTCGCGCCTCATGGCGGCGGAACCGTCGCCGCCTCGGCCGGCTTCGACTTCCAGGGTGGTTTCATCGACGAACATCATCGCGATAGTCTTTCACGCTCGCGTACCGCGCGCAATCCATGGTTTTTACTCCCCTTTCATAAAGGTCTTTTTTTTAGGCAAAGCAGCAAAAGACAACGATACGATTTTCTTTACCGATCAGTCTAATCACGCCAGCATCGTGGCCGGCATTAAGCTTACAGGAGTTCAGAAAGAAATTTATAAACACAGTGATGCGAATGATTTAGAGAGCAAATAAAAAAAGCATTCAACAAAAGCAAGAAAAGTAATCGTAACTGACGGCGTATTCAGCATGGGCGGCGACATCGCTCCTTTACCCGATATTATCTCCTTAGCCAAAAAGTATCATGCATTAGTTTATCTTGACGACGCGCATGCAACCGGTATCCTTGGTAAGGACGGCGGAGGGACAGAAGATCATTTTGAAATTTACAATCAGGTAGACGTCGTGATGGGCACTTTTACAAAGTCATTTGGGGGAGTTGGTGGTTTTATCGTTGGAAGCAAAACCTTGATCGACTATCTTCGTATTTCAGCGGACTCGTTTATGTTTTCGTCGTCAATTTTTCCACCAGTTGTTTATGGACTCATAAAATCAATTGAAATTGTAAAAAACGAACGCTGGCGAAGAGAGAAGTTGCTTCGCAATGTCGCTTATTTAAAAGGTAAATTGCACGAGCTTAGTTTCGATACCGATAACTCAAAAACCCAAATCGTTCCGATTTATATTGGCGATAGTAAAAAGGCATTAAAAGCCAGCCAACTCTTACTAGAAAATAATATATTCATTCCGGCAGCGAGATGGCCGGCGGTGCCGCATGATAAAGCTCGGTTAAGAACGACACTAATGTGCGACCATACTTTTGAGCAGATAGGTACTTTGGTAAGCGCGCTAAAAAAAGTCAGAGATTGGATTAATTTTTAATAAGCGATGAATCGAAAAAGAGTTATATCGATACTTTCTGAAATTAAAGAAATTAAGATTGCCACTGGCTTAAAAATTATCGATACGCACGTTCATCCGCTAGATGTTATGGGCGTGATTCATTTTGCAGAAGTTGACAATGCTCTTGTTCAAGCTGATTGCTTATCTCCCGGTATTCTTGAGAGACTTAATTATGGAACAGTAGCAAAGCTTTTATCTAAACTAGCTGAGAGCTTATTTCCAAGCCAAGTGAATGCCGTCATCAGGTCATCTTGCGAAAGAGTTAATGAAGCGAGTATTTTAAACGAAATGGACACGGCGCTAGTAGACGATGCCGTCTTGCTGCCGATTGAACCATGGCTTTCTCTAAAAGTGATAAAGGACAGATTTTACTCGAGTAGGTTTATCCCTTTGACCTCAATCGACATTCACAATGTTAGTTTAGACAAAATCGACCGTATACTAAAAAACTCGATATTCAATTATCGAGTGAAAGGAATAAAGCTCCATCCTAATTTACAGAACTTTAAACCGCGGCCTAAAGACAACTCCGAAGATATTGCCGAAAAATTGGATGCGATATATAGATTTGCAGAAAAAGAAAATCTATATCTTTTATTTCATGGCGGGATTTCTCTTTATTCGAATTATATAAATCCAAGATACCCCCAAAATATTCAAAGAAGCAAAGACAACGCATTATTAAAAAGCTTTTGCGACAACAACGGGGTAAGCGATATTTTTAAAAACTATCGGGCTCAAATCGTAATCGCCCACCTCGGACACTACGAAATAGCCAATCCAGACTATAAGTTGATAAAAAAAATCGTTAGCAAATACGATCAGGTATATTTTGACACGGCCGGAGTAGCCACGTCTTTGATAAAAAAAAGCCTTGACAGCGTTCCGAGCTCTAAAATACTCTTTGGCTCCGATGCGATCTATAACCGCATGGCGTATAATGTCGCTTTTACTTATCAAGCGATAAAGGAAACGTCTAACAAAGAAAAAAAAGATGATATTGTATTTAATATTTTTCAAAACAACTTTTTTAGAATAACGGGTAATACATCGTGACCGTTCACGGAAGAGGTTCGATAATCTAAACGTGCTCATCACGGGAGAAACGAGTCCCGCCGCTTCGAGAACGAAAAGACGAAATCGAACCGTTGGCTTTAGAGTGCATTCGTCATTCTTGTGCCTGTTCTGGAAAAAATCCCGTC
>JAFGIB010000294.1 GCA_016929805.1 Deltaproteobacteria bacterium
AAGTACCATCCTCGCCGGCCCTGCGGGCGCGCTCGGTTTTACGGGCGAATTGGCCGCCGACTTGTTTGCCCCCCTGAACGCTTACACTTTGACCGAAAGCGAACACTGACGTACGATCTCGGTATCACATGGAGTTTAGAGTCCTCGGATGCCATGGCGGTGAAACGCCGAAACACCGCCCGCCGGCGTTCCTCATCGACGGGCGCGCCGTTATCGACGCCGGTTCTCTCACCAGCGTGCTTACGCTCGAAGAGCAGAGAAAGATCGAATTCATATTGATCAGTCACGCGCATGTCGATCACGTGCGTGATCTCGCGTTGATGGCCGATACCCGAGCTCAGATGGGCGGACCGCCTTTGACTGTGGCGTCGACCAAAGGCACGATCTCGGCGCTGAAACGTCACATGTTTAATCAGAAATTATGGCCGGATTTTACCTCTATACCTTCCGTGCAAAACCCGACGGTTATTCTCATGCCGCTTCGTCCCGAGATAAGCACGAGAATCGGAAACTTCACGGTCACGCCGGTACAAGTGAACCATACGGTGGAGGCAGTGGGATTTGTCGTGAGCGATGCAAAAAGCGCTATAGCTTATAGCGGAGATACCGGGCCTACCGAACGGCTATGGCAGATCGTCGAGCAGAGAGAGGATATCCGAGCGCTGGTGATGGAGGTGGCGTTTCCCAATCAGCGCCTGAAGTTAGCGCTTCAGTCGGGTCACCACACCCCGAAGCTACTGGAAAAAGGGCTTGGACTCCTGCGAACCAAGCGCGATCTGCCCGTGCTTCTCTTTCATATCAAGCCGGTATTTCAAAAAGAGGTCGAGCGGGACCTCGCGCGGATCAAAGGCCGTAATCTCACCCTGCTGCAACTGAACGACCAGTTCTTGTTGTAGTTTCTCGGCCTATGAAGAGCGTTACCCTTAAGAAAAACCAGGATAAGCGCGTTCTGGCCGGGCACCCCTGGGTATTTAGCAACGAGATCGGCGATGTCTCCGAGGCGCTCGAGCTCGGCGAGGAGGTCGCGGTTCAAAGCTATCAAAAGCGTCTTATCGGGCGAGGGTTTTACCATCCCCGCTCGCTTATCGCGGTGCGGCTGATGACGCGTAACGATGAGCCGATCGATAAGCGCCTATGGGTTGAACGGCTCCGACGCGCCTGGTCTTTTCGCCGCCGGATTTATCCTCAACACGAATGCTATCGCGTGATTTTCGGAGAGAGCGACGGGATTTCAGGCTTGGTGGTCGACAAGTACGGCTCGCTTTTGGTGGTTCAGGTTTTTTCCGCTGGGATCGAACGACGAAAGCAGATGGTGCTCGACGCTTTGATCGAGGTATTCAATCCTCGATGCGTCATCGCGCGCAATGACTTTGTCGCGCGCGAGCAAGAGGGGTTACCGCAGAGTAAAGAGCTGTGGTTTGGAGAGATGCCCGAAGCGCAGTGGATCGAACAGGATGCGATTCGGTTTTGGGTAGACTCCTGGAATGGACAAAAGACCGGATTTTTCTTTGATCAACGCGATAATCGCGTCGCGCTTCAGCAGTATGTAACAAATCAGCGCGTGCTCGATTGTTTCTCCTATTCCGGAGGTTTCGCCCTTTACTCGGCCGCGGGCGCCGCTCGCTCGGTGCTCGCGGTCGACGCTTCGTCTGAGGCCTTGAAGGGGGCAGAAGTCAATTTCAAAGAAAACCGCTGCCAACGGATCTGCTCGCTTTGTCAGGCCGATATTTTTGAGTTTTTAAAGCAGACCCGGGATCGATACGACGTTGTCGTGTTGGACCCGCCCGCTCTGGTTAAGCGTAAGATCTCGCTTAAGGAAGGGCTTAGAGGTTATCAGAATCTAAACCAAAGAGCGCTTGCAAGGGTTGAACCCGGCGGTATTTTAGCGACTTGTTGCTGTTCTTACCACGTGACCGAAGAGGATTTTCGAGCGCAACTGGTCGAGGCCGCGCGACGAGCCGGACGCGAAATACAGCTACTCGAATCGCGCACGCAGGCACGCGACCATCCGATCCTTTTGGCGGTTCGAGAGACCAGCTATCTAAAGTGCTTATTACTAAGGGTTCTTTGAATTCGGTGTATCGGCGGGTAAGGAGACTCGGAAGGTAGCCCCCTTTTCTAAGGCGCTCTGCACCTCGATCGAACCCCGATGCGCGTCGACGATTTGCTTGACCAAGGCGAGGCCGATTCCGGCCCCGTGGATTCGTTCCGTGTGAAACATGTCAAAAATGCGTTCTGTTTTCTTAGGATCGATTCCCATGCCTTCGTCGCTGACCTCGATCAGCGCTCGGCCCTCTCGGTCGTTTCGTAATTTGACGCGAACCTGGGCGCCTTGCGGAGAGGCTTGTATCGCGTTCTTGATCAGGTTCCACAAAACCTGTTTGATTTGGCCGCCGTCGATCCAAGCGCTCACTGGTTCCTGCGGCAGCGAGGCTTCGATATTTATCTGAGTATTAGAGCCCGGATTTTGCCGCGCCATTTCGATCACCTCCTCGACGATCTGCCCCAGCGCCAGGCGTTGGAACTGAGGCGAAACCGGCCGACCGACTTGAAGCATGGTCGTGACCAACTCGTTCAGCCTCTCGGATTCTTTTAAAATTACGCTCAGTAGACGGCGTTCTTGTTGGTCCAGCCGAGGCGAGTCGCGGACCAACTCGACCGAGCTCGAGATCGAATTGAGCGGATTGCGAATCTCATGGGCCAATCCAGCCGAGAGGCGCCCGAGCGTCGCCAATCGATCAGCGCGGTGGGCCGCATCGCGCAACTGGACGATTTCGGTCAGGTCTTGAAAAACGACGACCGTGCCGATGTCGATGCCCTCTTCGTTTTGTAACGCGTTGGTCGAAAAGCCTACCGGGAACGAGCTACCGTCGGGCCGAAGGGCAAAGCCCTCCGCGCGGGTCACATTGCCCAGGCCTTGGGTCGTTCCCGAGAGAATCGAATCGAGCGTTTTTCCCACGATCTCTTGCTCGGTGCAGTGAAACATCTCGACGCCCGTGGGATTTATCGTTTGGATTTCTCCATGCAAATTCGTGGTTAAAAGCCCCGAGCCGAGTGATCGGACAATATCATTGTTAATACGAGCGAGTCGAGCCGCGCTGGCCTTCGCGGCTTTCAACTGGCCGCCTGTTACCCGCAGCCTGGTCGCCAAACCGCTCGCCAGAAGCGTGACGAGCAGCAAGCCGAAAATACTGGTGCTGCTCGCTCGGACGATCTCAGAGATCTCGAGCGCGTATGCCTCCGACGATTGATCCGGCGCAACGGGTATCCAGCCTCGGGCCAAGCCTATGCCGACGCCTAGATAGAGGACCGAGGCCGACAGCCCGGCGATACGCGCTTCCGCGGGGCCCATCACCATCGCGGTCATGAGAACCGTGACGCCGTATAGAAAGGTGAAACCGCTGTTTAGCCCTCCCGAGAGGAACAGCAGTACCGTGGTGATCGTAAGGTCAAGAGCGATTTGTCCGAGAGCGATGAGATCGGTTCGGTGCCAACGCAACAGCCCGAGGGCAAAGGCGAGCGTTGAGGCATACATTATAACGATGAGAAGTATCAGGGCGACGGGAGTAAAAGATCTGAAACCGGTCTCCTCGTTGACCGCGACAAACAAGGCGCCGCCGAGTAACAGCGACGCGACCACCAGCCGCGCGACCATCGAGTATTGAAGCCGGCGTCTCGTTTGCGTTTGTTCGTTCACCGCGGCGGTCGAATCATATGGCGGTGTCGTTTCCGGGTCACCGGTTGACCGAAAAGCTTTTCGGGCGGATTTGAAATCGATTTTCGATCGCACGCCCATCATCCGTAAACGAGGTAGCCTACTTGCCTGCCATGCCCGCCAGGCTGAAGATCGGCATATACATCGAGATCATTATAAAACCGACCACGCCGCCGATTCCGACCATCATCAGCGGCTCCAACAAACTCGTGAGCGCGGCGACCGCGACGTCGACCTCTTCCTCGTAGAAATCCGCTATCTTGTTCAACATCTGATCCAGCGCGCCGGTCTGTTCGCCGACTCCGATCATCTGAATCACCATGCCGGGAAAGACCTTGCTTTCGGACAGCGGCTCCACCATCGTCATGCCCGCGCTTATTTTCCTCGCGGTTTCGTTGATAGCGTTTTCAATGATCACGTTGCCCGCGGCTTTCGCGACCACCGAGAGCGCCTCGAGAATCGGAACGCCGGAAGAGAGTAGCGTGCCGAGGGTGCGGGTAAAGCGGGCGACCGCGATTTTACGCATCGTCGGCCCAATCGCCGGAAAGTTCAGCATCACCCAATGCCAGAACCATTTTCCCCGTTTGATCCGATAGGAAAAAATAAAGCCGACGGTCATGGCGATCGCTGCAACGATTATGATCGCCAAGCGGTCGACGACACCGTGTGACATGTTGATGACGAATTGGGTCAGCGGCGGTAGCTTGCTCGCGCCCCCGAAATCGGAAAACATCTTTTCAAAGGTCGGTACCACGTAAACCATCATGATCGCCAGTACGGCGATGGCGATGAAGAAGACCGTTATCGGGTAGGTTAGGGCGCCCTTGACTTGACGCTTAAGCTTGACGCGCTTTTCGATATAGACCGCCAGCCGATTGAGTATGGTATCTAAAATTCCGCCCATCTCTCCGGCGGCGATCAGGTTGACGAACAAATCGTCGAAAACCTTTGGGTGACGCCGCAGGGCATCTGAGAAGGTTGAACCTTGTTCGACCGTGTTTTTGATATCTTTAAGAATCGAATTGAATTTTTTATTGGGTCCTTGAGAGGAAAGGATTTCCAGGCATTGAACCAAGGGAAGCCCGGCGTCGATCATGGTGGCGAACTGCCGAATGAAGATAACGAGGTCCTTTTCATTGACGGGCGAGCCGATGGACGGAAGGGTAATCTCGCGCATTTTGCGCTTGATCTTTACGGGGTTGAGGTTTTGCGATTTCAGCCGGGAGCGGACATCCTCGACGTTTGCCGCGTCCATAATACCTTTGCGCGTTTCGCCCGTGCGCGCCCGAGCTTCCCAAATCCATTCAGCCATAAGGTCTCCAAACGAACGGTTAGCGAATATCTTAACTAAAAGCACCTCCGGGGGTCAAAAAGGCCGAGAAAAAAGCCCGTGGGCCGACAGATCAGCCACAAAACAAGTCGGCGTTCGGGGGACAAACAAGTCGGCGGCCAATTCGCCCGTAAAACCAAGCGCGCCCACAGGGCCGGCGAGGATGGTACTCGCTGTACCTGACGGTTGTCGGTACAAACGTACAAAGCGCAGCGGACGCGAGTCCGCGAAGCTGTACGTTTGCAGCGGCAGTACACAGTGTCCGAAGGACCCGAGTACGCCGGCGCGAGGACGAAAGCAGGTTTTACCGGATGAATTGGCCGCCGTCGTAGCCAAACAGCAGTACCCCCCTGAACGGTTACCAAAACAACACGCCCGAGGCAAACGGTGTAGCCGTGTCGTGAACGCACCCACGACAGATCCGAATTTGCGGGTGAGCGGCTTATCGATAGGGATTAGACAGAATTTCCTCGCCTTGAGGCGGTTTGCCTCGCTTCGAGGGGGCGGACGCGGGGGTCGGTTTGACCGCGGGTTCGGAAGGTTTCACCACCGGCTGAACCGGCTTAATCGCAGAAGGCGGTGGGACGATTTCCGAAGATCTCTTAAAGCGAGGTCGCCGAGCGGTTGCGGGCTTCTTCTCCGACAGAGCGGTTTCATCTTTTCGCTCCGCCTCCGGTTTCGCAATCCGTTCCGCCGGCTCGGGCTCTGAAATGCTTTCTGGTTTGGTTATCGCCGAGATCTCGGGTTTCTGACCCTCACTCGTAGAAGGGGCCTGTGTCGTTATTGTGGAAGGTTTGACATCGAGCGGAGAAGTTGTGATACGGGTCGGTTGCTCGCCACCGGCGAGAGCAAAGGCAAGGCCAATGCCTGCTGAGATCGCGATGACAATGCTACCCAACACCCATATCATCCGATTCGAACCAGAGGTCTCCTTCGGCTCGTACGCCGGCTCCGCCGGTATCGGTCCCGACAATTGAGCATCTGCTGCCGCCTCTATCGAGTAGGGAAGAGGCGGAACCGAGACCAACGGAGCGCCCGGCTGCGGTCGTAGCGATACAGTAGCATCCGCGCTTGGAATAAAGCCGTTTGATTCGATCATCGCGATCGCGTTTTTGATCAAATCGCGGTCTTTTTGCAACTTGTCGCTCGCGTATTGCTTTACCAGGTTGGAAACCGCGCGCGATTTGGCGATTCCGTCTAGCTTGGCCGCGTTGGCCTCGATCGCATCGACGAACTCCGATGCGGATTGAAAGCGTTTGTCCGGGTCACGCTCGAGCGCGCTTTCAAGCACGTTATCAAAAGTAGCGAGATCGGGGTCGACCGACGAGGGCATGGGAATCGGATCGAGGCAGACCTTAGTGAGCGTCGCGGCGTGGTTATCGGCGCGAAACAGGCGTTGACCCGTGAGACATTCCCAGAGAATCGTGCCCATGGCGAACAGATCCGACCTTTGATCCGCCTTACCGTCAGACGCGTGCTCGGGCGCCATGTAGGCGAGCTTGCCCTTAAACTGACCCTCTTTTGTGTTGCTGATGCGACTAGCGGCTTTGGCAACACCGAAGTCCGTCAGCCGAGAGATGCCGTCGGTGCTCACCATGATGTTCTGCGGCGAGATGTCGCGATGCACCAGGTGCAAGGGAGCTCCCGTCTCATCCGTCAGCTCGTGCGCGGCCCCCAACCCGTTTAGCGCATCCACGATGACGCGAAGCGTCACCGACGCCGGCAACCGTCGCCGCGCGTTGGCCGCTTCCCGCATCAGCGCTCCCAGGTGGTCTCCCTCGACATACTCCATAACCAAGTAGTACCCCGCATCACACGCGTCGCTCACCTCAAAGGTCGAGATCACGTTGGGGTGGCGTATGCGTGCGGCAAGCCTGGCCTCGTCGAGGAACATGGCTACGAATTCATGCTCGTACGCGAGATGGGGATGTAGAACCTTAATCGCGAAAAGACGCTCGAACCCCGCGACCCCGACGGCTCGTGCAACGTAGATCGCGGCCATACCCCCTGACGCCAGTCTGGTCAGGATCTCATAACGTCCGAGCCGCTTACCGATGAGACCAGCGGAGAACGGATCGTGCTGTTCTATGGGTACAACTTCTGTCAAAACCTGGCCCTGAGGGAAATATATGCGCCGTTCGAGAAAGGCGCAACGGATGTGCTCAGCTCGCGTTCTTCCTTTTCATCGTCCGACCAATCGGTAAAAAACAGTGCGATAACGCCCGTTGCCGCGGCAAAGGTCGCGGTCGATACTATTAATATAGGCGTTACAATTTCTTTCGTCTCTCCGGCGTCCAACAGCTCATCGGCTTCGTCGTATATTTTTTTCGCTTCGGGCGAATTCTCACCTTGCGCATCGACCACGCGTTGATATTCGGCGGCTTTATCTTCGTACTCTTTTTTTCCTGAATACATATCGACCGCCGCGATAATCGCCGCCACGCCGAGCCCGACGGTGATTCCAGCGCCGATATAGGTAAAGATCGGTGAAAGCGGCTTGCCTTCGTCCTTGAGCTGCTCACCGCGCTCGGATGTGGGAAAAACCGAGCCGTCAGGGCCGGTCGATTCGCCGGGCCCAATATCTCGTTCCGTCTGCTCGCCCGGCGGCTCGAAAACCACCCTTTGGGTTTCGCCGGCTTGTCCCAAAACCTCTTTTTCTACGTCGCCCGTATCGAAATGCGCGATTAAAGTATGCGAGGTGTTCGGTTCGACGAAAAACGAAAGGTACTCTTGTAGCGTGCCATTCAGGTCTACTTTGCATCGGTCACACGAGACATCTATTCTCAAAAACTTTTTCTCGTGTTCTCCGAGTATCTCGTTGGCGTACTGCACCGCAGCCGGTTCGTTAGGATACTCGTCGTTAAGCTGAATGGCGAGGGTGGCCGCTCTCATCTCGTTTTTCGCGTACATATGCGACCGAATCGCTTGAATCAGGGCCGCGGCGGCCCCGGCCATGCGGTTCGCGGTTTCGAACCACTGGGCGGCTCGAGCGTAATCGTGCGCCAGATATGCGGCGGTGCCCCGATCATAGGCCTCCGCTGCCGCCTGTCGTTCCCGGCCGCCCGCTTGGGCGTTAACGGTTTCGCTTACAAATCCGCCGTACCACAGCGATAACGCAAGAGTGATGACGATAGTTTTATTCATAATCGTTGGCTGCATCCTTCAATCGGAGTCGACAAGTCGTTCTTGTAGCACAAAAGTCTCAAAAACGATGGTTTCTCCGCACCTCGCCACGCGTTTCGTTACACCTCTCACAAAACCAGCAGACCGAGACCTAGTATTTCAGATACCTTTAGTTCCTCAAACACTACTTATCCAAGATTAATGACCATGAACAGAAAACACCGCTTAGAATCTCACCTTTACAACTATTTTTCACTTATTCTGTAAAAATAGTAATTCGCTGTGCAGGTCGTTTTAGCCTCGCTTGGCAGTGGCTGAACCTTGGTTCAACATCAGGCGCATCTCATCGGATTCCGAGGAGTGGGCCAGGGCATCTTCAGCGGAAATTTTCCCTTTTGAATAGAGATTGAACAGAGATTGATTCATGGTCTGCATTCCGCTCACCGCCTGTCCGGTCTGCATCGTCGAATATATCTGATGTATCTTATCCTCGCGGATCAGGTTCCGAATCGCGGCGTTGGGTATCATGACTTCAATCGCCAGACAACGCCCTTCCCCCGAGCTTTTCGCAATCAGTAGCTGGGTGATTACCGCTTGAAGCACAAAAGAGAGTTGGGCGCGTACCTGAGACTGTTGATGAGGCGGAAAGACGTCGATTATCCGGTTGATAGACTGAACCGCGCTATTCGTGTGTAACGTTGCGAAGACCAGGTGCCCGGTTTCCGAAATCGTCAAGGCCGCTTGTATGGTTTCAAGATCTCTCATTTCGCCGATCAGCACCACGTCCGGGTCTTGCCGCAGCACGTATTTGAGAGCGGTTTTAAAACCGGCGGTGTCGGTTTCAACTTCTCGCTGGTTGACGATACAGTTTTTATTCGAGTGTAAAAACTCGATCGGATCTTCGACGGTAATGATGTGTTGGCGTCTTTCGGTGTTGATTTTGTCGATTATGGAGGCGAGCGTCGTCGACTTTCCCGAGCCGGTCGGCCCGGTTACGAGAACCAAGCCGTTCTGTAGATCCGCCAACCTCGAGATGACCGGCGGAAGCCCGAGTTGTTCGAAGCTCATAAATTCGAAAGGAATCTGTCGAAAGACACCGGATACCGCTCCTCGTTGCACGAATAAGTTGCAGCGAAAACGCGCGAGACCTTTGACGCCGAAGGAAAGGTCGATCTCGTTTTCCTTTTCGAATCTTACCTTTTGTTCCTCCGTGAGCACGGAGTAGCAAAGCTGCTTGGTCAGAACCGCGCTAAGCGGTGGTGTCCTGAGCGGAACCAGCGTTCCGTCAATACGAAGCTGCGGGGGCGATCCCGTTGTGATGTGTAGGTCTGAAGCGCCTTTGTCGACTACAGCGCGAAGCAACTGGTGCAAGTTGATTTGTATACCCTGTTCCGCCATAGAATAGATATGTTACGCGGAAGCGAGCGAGATTACTACTCGATAGCCGGGTTCACCATAACGTTGTAAAAAATCCATCGGCGTAAAGCGCTTCGCTCGCGAGAAATAGCGCGAACCAAGGGCGTGCTCACTTTTTTTGGACCTCACTTAGGGTGCACTAAGGGCTCGCGCAAAAAAACTTCACTTTTAGCATCCCATCTCGGGGCCAACTGTCTCATCTCCTCAATCGCGGAATCCTCGAAATA
>JAFGIB010000295.1 GCA_016929805.1 Deltaproteobacteria bacterium
AAGTACCATCCTCGCCGGCCCTGCGGGCGCGCTCGGTTTTACGGGCGAATTGGCCGCCGACTTGTTTGCCCCCCTGAACGCTTACACCGTTCGCGGGGGCATGGCCAGTTGGCTACGACGGCGGGGCGGTTCATCCAGTCGTATAGCGGAAGTACAATCCTCGCCGTACCCGCGGGCGCGGCCGATTCTATGGGCGAATCGACCGCCGTGCTTTGGGGGGCGTGAACGGTTACGTTTTGCTCTCAATTGGCGACTGGATTTTTCTAACCCGTGCTACAACGGCAGCGTGCTCCCGCTCCGCCGCGCCGTTTTTATCTTGGTCGTTTTGCTCGCTCCGGCCCAACCCGTGCGCGCGGAATTTCCCTTAGAGCTTAACGGAAAACATATCGTTCAAGTCGAGCTCGTCGGAGAGACCGCGACCATGATTTCGTACCAGCAGGTCGGCATCCCGATCGGCGCTCCGCTTACGCGAACCTTGTTGAGAAAGGCGATCTTGCGGTTAGCCCGCAGCGGCCGTTGGGCCGACATTCAGATCGATGCCGTAGCGACTAAGAGAGGGGTCAAGCTCAAGGTTTATCTTACGGCTTATTTCATCATTCGCCGCATCGAGCTTATGGGAAACCAAGAACTCGATGAGCAACAGCTTTCTTCGGCTCTGGGCGTGACAACCGGGTCGCGGCTTTCCAGGCAGGACCTCGAGGAGGTAAAAAAACGGATTCGTAAAAGCTACGCGAGTCAAGGATATTTGAAGGCAAAGGTGTATGTCGCGCTACGCAATACCGAGGATCTGTTGCGCAAGGACCTGATCGTGCATATCGAAGAAGGTCCCGCGACCCGAATCGCGGAGGTAATTTTTCGAGGCGATCAACCGATTAATGCCGATCGCGTGCTCGGCGAGATGAGTCTCGGCATCGGAGACGTTCTCAATCGACGGTCGGCAACCGAAGGCGTTAGACGGGCCGAGCGCTACTTGCGCGAAAAGGGCTTTCTCGAGACGGATTTCGGCGAGCCTTTGATTTCGGTCGAGCAAAATCGAGCCGTTCTAACCATTCCGAGCAAAATCGGACCGCATTACAAAATCCTTATACGCGGAGCCGAGCCGTTGAAACAGAGCGCGGTGTTTGAGGCTCTCGAGTTGACCAAGCAACATTTGCTCGATCCTATGGCGGTCAAGGGTATCAGCGAGCGGGTTAAGGACCTGTACCAGAGATACGGCTTTTACGACGTTAAGATGTCGGTTACGCGGGAGGCGGATAGGAAACCGGGTCGGGCGACGCTCCTTGTACGAATCGAGCCGGGAAAGCAATTGAGGGTGGTGAGCCTGAGTTTCGCGGGCGCTCGATACTTTGAGGAGTCGTTTCTGCGAGATCAGCTCGTTAGTTATTTGGAGGAAGATCTGCCCGGCTCCAACGTGGTCGAGCCGGTCGATTCCAAGGTCGCTGACGAGATTGTGGGAGGCTCCTCGCACAAGCGCGGTCGGGATATTCCTCCACCGCCGTTTGAAGAGCCGAAAAGCGTCTACTACCCGCCTACCTATCGAGAAGCGGTACAGCATATTGTCGAGCTGTATCAGGCCGAGGGTTTTCTTTCCGCTAAGGTCGGTCCGGCGGAGATGCACCGCTTCAGCCGTAATAGAGCCGCGGTGTCGATTCCGGTAGTCGAGGGGTCGCGCACCCTGCTCTATCGCGTGAACCTTACGGGTAACGAGGCGCTCGGCTCACGCGAGTTGATCGTCGAGGGCGGCTTTAACCAGGACATGCCCTTCAGCTATCTCTTTTTGGAAGAAGCCAGACTTCGCATGTTGAAGCTGTACCAGGAGCGCGGCTATATGTATGCCAAAATCGAGCCGATGGTTCGCTTTTCACCGGACAATACCCGGGCCGAGGTGACCATTCGAATCATCGAGCGCTATCCGGTTTTGATCGACAAAATAGCGATTCGTGGAGCGAAGCGAACCGATCGCGATTTGATTCGCGATTTGCTGCTATTTGAGCCCGGAGATCTCTATCGTCCATCGTTGGCGCGAGAGAGCGAGGAAAGGCTTATAGCCCTTGGGGTATTCAGCGGCGTAAAGGTGGCGCCGCAAGATCCGGAGCTTCCGGAGCGCATCAAGACTTTGGAGGTTGTGGTCAGCGAGAGGCCGATCCAGCAACTCAATTTTTTCGCCGGAGTCAGCACCGGCCAGGGTTTGCGCGGCGGTTTTGAGTACGGCTATCGAAACCTATTCGGCGAAGCCATCGGCACCTCGTTGAGGGTTCAGCTCGCTTATCAGCTTTTCATTTTGGCCGATCGGGATCTCATGCAGCTTTACAAGAAGGTGCTCGATTCGTTCGAAAAAAAGATCGAGCGGCGCATCACCCTAGGCACGACCATTCCCCATATACGAGGATTGCCAGGATTGCACACCTCGGTCGATCTCGTGCATCTACGCAACAATGAACGCGGTTTCGGCTTGGTGGAGAACGCGCTCGCGTTGACGTTTCGTTATCCGCTCTCCAAGCGCTTGGTGTTGTCCGTTGGCAGCGATTTGGAGCTCAATACCCTCGAGCTGTTTATCGATCGGATTGACTTGAATCAGAGTCTCGCGAATAACCCGGACGGCCCGCGCCTAAGACAGCTACTTCTCATCCCTCCCGGCGCGTCCACCCTGGTGGCGGGACATACGACCCTCGGTTATGACCAGCGCGACAATCCTTTTGTCCCAACCCGAGGCTTTTACACCTCCGTGAGAGCCGAGGTGGCGGGCACCTTAGGCGAGCAGAAGATAGACTACTCGGACGTCGCCACCGAACTCGAGGAAAAGACGAACTTTTTCGATGTCAATACCGAGCCCGATACGTACGTCAGCAGGTTTCTAAAAATGACTTGGGGGATAAGCGGCTATGTGCCGATCGGCTCGAGGGTGGTGCTGGCGAGTCAACTGCGGTTGGGGTGGATTCTTCATCTGTTCCCGCCCCCGGGAGAAACCAAACCTTACACCTATCCGAATCGCGCCTTTTTCATGGGCGGCGTCGATACGATTCGCGGTTACTTTCAAGACGCGATGATGCCGCAAGACACGGCGGACGACATCATTCGCTATAATCGATCCGTCACACCCGATGAACGTATTAAGCTCGAGAACGTCATGCGGGACGGAGACGCCTTTATTCTATTTAGAAACGAGGTCCGTTTTCCCATCGTCGGGCTTCTCAACGGCGGTTTTTTTACCGATCTCGGAAACCTTTGGTCTGACACCTCGCGAATAGACCCCGCGAAACTGCTTCGCCCGAGTATCGGAGCGGGCATCCGATTCGCGACTCCCGTGGGGCCCTTGGCTTTAGACTACGGAATACTGCTTCTAAGAAGAAAGGCTTGGTTAAACGAGCCCTTTGGCACGCTTCACTTCTCGATCGGGTTATTTTAGCGCCTTCGCTGGTAAGAGCCTCGCATTGGGCTATATTTCGCGTTGACATGCATCGAACGATTTTTTACATGGCGAGTCAGGAGGTCTTATGAATCTACCGGAAAAACTTATTGATAAACGCGTGGTCGGTCGCAATCTTAAAAAAGGTCGTCTCAGCTCCGAGGATTACCGACGGCTGCTCAATGAGCTTCCGGACCGCTCGGATAATATCTTTAAATCCGAGGAGACCGAACAGGAAGACGGCGTGCCGCGGCCCGGCGAGCTAACGGGCGATGTCGAGGCGCGAGCAGCTTTAAGCCCGCAGGAATCTCGCGCGGCGTCGGAACCGATCGGGTTCGATGAACCGAGCCGCGAGCCGGCCGCGAACGAGCCGCGGATAGATTCGCCAGATAGCGATTTCAGCCGAGCAGAGGCTCAATCCGAGCCCAGAAAGGCTCCGTCTGACCAAGGGTAGTGGTTGCGTTGAGAGGAGGATCGATGAGCTCGGACGATAACGATCGGAGCCCGGACGGCGAAGCCGCGGAGTTTGATCAAAACCTGGATGCGTACAATAACGCGGTCAGCAAACAGCGCAAAATCCCGCCGATCGATTTTAACACTTTCATTTTATCGCTCAGCACCTCGGCGTTAATGCAACTCGGCGAGGTGACCGATCCGGAAAATCGCTCGTTGGTCGACGTCGGTTTGGCCCAACAGACCATCGATCTCATCGGGCTTTTAGAGGAAAAGACCAGAGGAAACCTGACGGGCGAGGAAGAGCGGCTGTTACACCAGGTGTTGTTCGATCTGCGCATGTGCTTCGTGAAAAAATGCAAAGACAAATAGGTGAGCCTTTGGGCGCTGTGGGTCGTAAAGCGGCGGCCATCGCCTCGGCGCGACGGTCTTTTTCCTGAGTTATGGTTTAACTGAGCATAGCAGTCGTAGCGATGCACGTTCATCTCATCGGCGTATGCGGTACGGGCATGGGGTCCTTGGCCGGGCTGCTGGCGAAGGCGGGCAATCGCGTAACCGGCAGCGACACCGCTTTTTATCCTCCCATGAGCGACGCGTTGATCCGCTGGGGCATTGAAACCTACCAGGGATTCAGCGCGTCGCATCTCGAGCCCGCGCCCGATCTGGTGGTGGTCGGTAACGTCTGCAGACCTGACAACCCGGAAGCCGGCGCGGCGATAGATGCCGGCCTGCGCACCATGTCGTTGCCCGCGGTATTAGAGGAGTTTTTTATCAAGGGTAGGCGCGCTTTTGTGGTCGCGGGTACGCACGGTAAAACCACGACCACGGCGTTACTCGCCTATCTCCTCGAGGCTACCCACAAGCAACCCGGTTTCCTAATCGGCGGTATTCCCAATAACTTCGACGAGAGCTTTCGGTCAGCTTTACCCGCAGGACCATTCGTGATCGAGGGGGATGAGTACGACAGCGCTTTTTTCGAAAAGAGCCCGAAGTTCTGGCGCTATCGACCCGAGGTCGCCGTGCTCAACGCGATAGAACACGACCACATCGATATCTATCCCGATATGGAGGCTTATCGACGCGCCTTCGTCGAGTTTGTCAAACGGATACCGCAAGAGGGTCTGCTGGTCGCCTTTGCCGGAGACGGTGAGGTGCGCGCGGTCGCCCGACACGCGCGCTGTCGGGTGTGTTACTTTGCCTTGCGCGGCGACGCTTGCGACGCACTGCCGATCGATTGGTTGGGCGCGCCCCAAGCGCCCGGGGAGGCTTTTCAACGGTTTGACTTGTATCGCGCCGGGGCGAAATGCGGCAGTTACCTCTCGCCTCTGATCGGTGATTACAATATTCGAAACGCGATCGCGGCTTTGGCCGCGGCCGAGCAGGGAGCGTCGGCCGACCGAGAGGCGTTAGCCGCGGCCTTGCCCGGCTTCAGGGGGGTTCGCAGGCGCCAGCAGTTACGCGGTATCGCGCGCGGCGTTCGCGTATACGACGACTTCGCTCACCACCCGACGGCGGTCGCCGAGACCTTGAAGGCGCTGCGCCAACGCCATCAAGCGGGAAAGCTCATCGCCGTGTTCGAGCCGCGAAGCGCGACCGCGTCTCGCCGCGCTCACCAAACCGCTTATGTCCGGGCGTTCCGCGCCGCCGATTTAACCCTTATCGCGCCCGTGGGCCGGCCCGAGATTCCCCAAGCGCAGCGACTAGACACCGAGCTTTTGGCCGAGAACATTCGGGCTTTGGGCGGACGCGCGCAAGCGTGTGAGAGCCATGAGCAAATCGTCGAACGCGTCGGACAGGAAGCCCGCGACGGCGATACCGTGGCGGTGATGTCCAACGGCGCTTTCGGCAATATTCACCAGCGTATTATCGACGATCTTACACGTCCAAGGAGCGGACATTGAGCGCGTTTTGATCGATAAACTCCCTGCGCGGCTCGACCTGGTCGCCCATCAGCACGCTAAACATCTCCTCGGCCTTGACCGCGTCGTCGATACGTATCTGCAACAAAACGCGCGATTCCGGATTCATGGTGGTCTCCCACAGGGTATCGGCGTTCATCTCGCCCAGCCCCTTGTACCTCTGAATTTGCAATCCCTTGTGAGCACGGGCGTCGACCAGCTCCCAGAGCGCATCGGTTGAGTCGATCTCGATCGGCTCAGCGCTCTCCTGTCCGTTTTTGTCGAGCGCGATCAAGTAGAATGGCGGTCCTCCGAGAGCGTTAATACCGTTCTGAATCAGTCGAAGCTGGGCGATATCCTCGCGGCTCATCAGGTCGAAACCCACCACGGTGGTTCGAGCGGAAACCCCGCTGGAGGTTCGCACGGTTACTCTGAAGCGTTCGTGCTCCGCGTTCCATTCGATCTCGGCGCTGAGGTTGATCTCGGGATGGGCTCTGGCGATCTCCGCTTTCATTTTATCGACAGCGGACTCGACCTCGCCGCGGTCTCTAAGCTTCTCCACATCGAGATCAGTCGCGCGGATCAAAGCCTCGATGACGTTGATATCCGCTCGGCGATTGAGACGCTGTAAAAGCTTGCGCCAACGCGCCAGGTCTTCCAACAGCCTTCTGAGCGGCTCGGCGCTGAGCGCGATGTTTTGGTTTCGCGTGCGCACGGCAATCGAGTCAACTCCCGACTCCAATAGAAAAGCGGAAAGCGCCTCATCGTCCTTGAGGAACAGCTCCTTTTTACCCTTTTTAACTTTATACAGCGGAGGCTGCGCGATATAGAGATTGCCGCGCCGGATGACCTCGGGAATCTGACGGTAGAAGAAGGTCAAAAGCAGCGTTCGGATGTGCGAACCGTCAACGTCCGCGTCCGTCATGATGATGATATGGTGGTAGCGAAGCTTTTCGATATCGAAGTTACCCCGACCGTCCACCCCGCACCCCAGGGCGGTGATCAACGTGCTGATCTCGTTGCTCGCGAGCATCTTCTCCAAACGCGCGCGCTCGACGTTGAGGATCTTTCCCCGCAGCGGAAGAATGGCCTGGTAGCGGCGGTCTCTTCCCTGTTTGGCGCTACCCCCGGCGCTATCGCCCTCGACGATGAAGATCTCGCTCAGCGAGGGATCGCGCTCTTGACAATCAGCGAGCTTGCCGGGCAAGCTGCTCGCGTCCAACACCCCCTTGCGCTGAACCATATCTCGAGCCTTGCGCGCCGCGTCGCGCGCTCGCGCCGCGAGCACGGCCTTCTCGATGATTTTTTTCGCGTTCTGAGGATTCTCCTCGAAGTATTGCCCGAGCTTGTCGTTGACGATCTGCTCGACAATGCCTTTGGTCTCGCTGGAAACCAATTTCGACTTGGTCTGTGAATCGAAGCTCGGGTCGGGATGCTTGATCGACAGGATCGCGGTCAACCCCTCGCGCACATCCTCCCCGCTCAATCCGTTTTTAGACTCCTTGAGCAGGTTGTTCGCGGCGCCGTAGCTGTTGACCGTCTTGGTCAGCGCCGCTCGCAATCCCGTCAGATGGGTTCCCCCGTCGCGGTTGTTGACGTTGTTCGTATAGGCGTAAATCTGTTCATTGAACGAGTCGCTCCACTGTAGCGCCGCTTCGACGATGATGCCTTCGCGTTCCCCACAAAAATAGATCACGTCGTCATGTAGCGGGCTCTTCGCCTTGTTGAGCAACCGGACGAACTGTTGGATGCCGCCTTCGTACTTGAATACCAGCACCTCGCTGATTCTTCGGTCCTCCAGGACGATTTCCAGCCCGGCGTTGAGAAAGGAGATTTCACGCAGGCGGTTCTTGAGTATCTCAAAGGAGAAATTTCTATCCGTGAAGATCTCCGAGTCCGGTTTGAAGGAAATTTTGGTTCCGGTTTTTTCCGTGGCGCCGGTGACCTTGATCGGTTCCAACGGGTTTCCCCGTTGATACTTTTGGCTCCAGATCTTGTTATCCCGATAGATTTCGATATCGAGCCATTCGCTGACCGCGTTGACCGCGCTGACTCCCACACCGTGAAGCCCGGCCGAGACTTTGTAGCTCTTGTTGTCGAACTTGCCGCCGGCGTGCAGCACCGTCATCACCACCTCCGCGCTGCTCCGACCGGTCTCGTGCTCCCCGGTGGGAATCCCGCGGCCGTCGTCTTCCACGGTAACGGACCCATCGGATAAAAGCGTCACTTTTACACAGTGACAGAACCCCGCCAGATGCTCGTCTACCGCGTTGTCAACGGCTTCCCACACCAAATGGTGCAAACCGGTGCCGTCGTGAACGTCTCCGATATACATGCCGGGACGCTTGCGAACCGCCTCTAAACCCTCGAGCACCTGGATGGAATGCTCGTCGTATATCGAGGCCGTTGGATCGGTACTTGGGTGCGTTAGATCTCTGTCTATTTGCATAAAAAGCCGGCGATTTCGTGTGCTGTCTAGCAGCAGATTCGCACAGCGAAAACGTGTGTGGAAAGCGAAGCGAAGTATAGCTTCTCAGAGGGCTTTCAGCAACTATAAAACCTAAAAAAATGCCGGTAAAAATAACTCTAAAACCTGAGAGATCCCCTCATATTTTGGTCACCACACTATAACTCGATCGTAACACTGTAAACCTAGTCGATTTCGATAGGAATTTTGA
>JAFGIB010000296.1 GCA_016929805.1 Deltaproteobacteria bacterium
AAGTACCATCCTCGCCGGCCCTGCGGGCGCGCTCGGTTTTACGGGCGAATTGGCCGCCGACTTGTTTGCCCCCCTGAACGCTTACAACTACTGATAAGGCGGAGGCCGAGGGGACGCCGTATCTTCTTAGCGCGCCGAAACACACCTAGGTAAAAAGTTGACATAATATATCTTCTGCGAAGTAAGGACAAATGGTTCAAGACGAACATCTATCTTTTTCTGGTATTCACGGAGGCCGTTGATGCCGGCTTATTTCCCGACCATGGGATTTCGAGTTCGCAAACCGGGAAACCGGCTGAAGTCACGGTCGGCGGTCCATAGCTCGCTCACACCGTGCGCGATACAAAGAGCCGCTATGCGCGCGTCGTGGATCTTGGCGCCGCTCACTTGCGATTCCATCAAAACGCGTTCGAAAACGGAAAAGTAACCTTCCGTTTCGTTTAATAGGACGATCGTGGGCGAACTGAGCCAAGCGCGAGCCTGCCGTAACGCTTGCTCGAGCGTGCTGGGCTGTTTGAAGATTCTACGGTGCGTCACCACCGCCAGAAACTCGTGAAGGCACGGCC
Source organism: Deltaproteobacteria bacterium (assembly GCA_016929805.1). Lineage (GTDB taxonomy): Bacteria > Myxococcota_A > Polyangia > Polyangiales > JAFGIB01 > JAFGIB01. Next base: position 567 of record JAFGIB010000296.1, read on the forward strand.
ACGGAACGGCCCACGAGTCCTTTCCCTCGGCGCAGGACCTTACGATGTCAAGCGCACAACCGTGCCAGTCCAGATCGAGTCGATGAGCGTATACTAAAAGGTTGGTATCAAGCGCTATCATTTTGCCGTTCCTCGGGCGCCGCGCCTCGTCAACCGCCGCGCCCCTCGTATATGCGCGCGCGTACCTCGTCCCAATCGCTATCCGTAAGCCCTTCGATAAGACCACCCTCGCCAACGGCGCATTCCTCAAGCCGATAACCGCGAGCCGTCGCGGCTTCACGCGTTAATGCATCGCGAAGCCCCTGAATAATTAGCTCTCGTAGGGTCGTACCGCGACGCCGCGCCAAGCCCTTAATACGCCGTAACAGGTTATCTGGAATATCGACAGATGTTCGCATATGCTTAAGCATATCGCTCAATATGCGCGAATGCAACCCTTGCGCGATCGAGTTCTTAAGAAGATACACGTTGCGGTCCCTCGGGTCCGCCTCACATCGACCGGCGCTTAAGCTCTCCGATTCACCAAACTTATCGCGATCTCCACGAGAAGCTGTAGCTCGCGACAATTCGGTAGGATCTCCGCGACCGCTTTTTTTCCCTCCAGAGATTCGTTCAGCGCGATTGCACGGGCTTTTTCGCAAGCCTGTCGTACTAAAGGCAGTTGCGAGACCAACAGCGCCGAAAGCGCATCTCCGGAACGTGCTTTCGCGACCAGCGGGCGTATCGATTCACCGTTCCCCTCAAAAACCAAAGCGATGGGAAGCGTGATTCTCCCCTCCGACAAATCGTGGCCGAGCTGTTTACCAACTTCCTGAGGTACACCCTCCAGGTCCAATACATCGTCGATAATCTGAAAAGCGGTTCCAAAATGGGTGCCGAAACGCCCGCAGGCCTCAATAACCTCTATCTGCGCCCCCGCGGCACGTGCGCCTGACCGGCACGAGTGCGCGAAAAGCGCGGCGGTTTTCGACCTCACAAGCTCAAAGTATGTCTCGACGCTGATGGTTTCGCTATTGCGCGCTTCAAGCTGCAAAACCTCTCCATGGATCATCGAGCGGGTGGTTTGCAAGATATCCTCCATCGCACCCGGAATCCCGCTTTGTTGTATTAGCTCGAGCGCGTGCGTAAGCAGCAGATCACCGGATAGAACCGATATCAGGTTACCCCAAAGCACGCGGCTCGCGGGCCGGCCGCGTCTTATATCGCCCTCGTCGATTACGTCATCGTGTAATAACGCGGCCGAATGGATGAGCTCGGTCGCGGCCGCGAGCTTCAGGCATTTTTTTCCGTCACCGCCGCACAGTCGCTCGAAAAGAATGGTGAGAACCGGGCGAACCCGCTTTCCTCCCGCGAAAATAAGCTGCTGGGTCGCTTGATCCAGAGGGCTTGGAGCCACCGTCGCTCTGACGATCAGCTCCTCGAGTTGAGGAAGGATATCGGAAAGCAAAGCCGTGATCGATTCTAGATGCTTCCCCGCGCCCCCCGCTGAAGGATGGTCTTTAATTGCCCGGTGCAATACGTCGAGCTCTGCCGCTGAAATCATCGAGTCCTCTGTTGGCGACCTATCTGTCGGGTGGCATTAGTGGCCCATCTGTACGCGCATTATAAGCTTATCCATCGATTCGATGTGGGTATGACCTTGCAAAGTCTGGAAAACTATTACCGCACTCGAAAAAGGGATCAAGCTATAAACGAGTCAGGAGGCTAATATAGCTCTCGAGAATCGGGGCGCCCTACTCTTCTCTCATCAACTCGATGACGACCCCGTCATAGGCGGGAGCTACCTCGTTCGCATCGGCCGCGACGATATGGCCGCGAAGAGAACCGTACTGAAAAGTGAATAACTTCGATGTATTATATATTTCTTCTCGATTGTTTCTAATATTTCTCCGGCTTTCTTCTTCACCCTCTTTCCGTTCCGCTTCCGCTTGCTGAGGTTGGCTCGATCGGGTGCCGTACCGGCCTTCCGGCGGTACTTCCAGCGGAGCCATCACCATGTCCGGGGCTTCTTCCTCAACCGGCTTATTGGTCTTTTCTACAGATGCGCTCTGCTCACTCTTCGGTTTGCTTGCATGTTCCACCAGCTCTCGCCCCTCGACGATCATCAAAGGATCTTGAGAGCTTGCATCAACTTCGATACCAACCAAATCAGCCCTTAGGGGAGTTATCGGAGAGACCTGACCCCTTGGAACCGGCCTGACCTGAAGTTGGGTTTGCTTCATCACCTTCATCAGCTCGTTTGCCGACCAATCGACGGCCTGTTGCCTGTCGGTCGGGTCCTCGTCGACCACCAACCGTTGATTGGCCAGCTCGAACCAGCGAGAAAAGCCCTTGCCGGGCATGAGTAGCTCAGCACCCCTGAGTAAACCCTGTTGTAGCTTCAATCTAAGAATAATCCGTAAAGTCCGATCGATTCGCGTTCTTCCCGGAACCGGTATCGCGTAGTTCACGAAGTAGAATTTCGCGCACTCGTGAAGCGAGCATCGAGGCTTGGGGGCTTTACCGAAGGCGATCGAGAATTCCGGATTGACCTCGGCTACCTGCGGAACCGAAGCGCCCCAATTCTTGATCCAAAGCAAATTCTGAATCCAAAACCCCAAAAAACGATTCGGCCAGGTGCGGCGCAGCTCGAGCCCTTTAGAAAAACGTTTGGATTCCAACAGCTCGGTGCGTTTTTGCTCTCGAAGCTGACGGGTTTCCACCGAGACAAGCGCGTTCAGCCGGGCTCGCGCGTGAGGCAGATAGATACCATCGGGATAGGCGCGCACAAAGAACTCAAGACCTTCCCGGTCGTTCTTGTAGGTGTCGTAGATCTCCGCTTCCCGCTCCTGCCGTTCTATCTGTATCTCCGCGTACCATCTGCCGTCAGGATGGCGATCGGTATATTGCTGCATGGCCAGTAACCGCTGCTGCTCGTCCTTCGCGAGCCTCACCTCTCGATAGTCGGCGTAATCGCTCTTTCCGGCGAATACCGCGCACCCGATAAAAAATACCCCCGCGAATAGGGTTGTAATAGAGATTATGAACCGGCGCTTCATGGCTCGTCCCCACCGTCTGATTCATCGTTCTCGGCGGGCATCACCTTCACCGTACAAAGCGCTTTCTGGCTGCATTCGCTGAGCTCCGATTCCTCTGTTTGCAGCGTCTCCTTAGCGCTTAGTGCTCGCAGACAGGCATCTGCTTGCCGTTTGGTGGGACGACAATCAGAAGACCAATATCTCGCCTCGCACAGTCGAATGGCTTCCCTGCGACATTCGATGACCTCGCCGCTATCGAGCTCATCGCGCAAACCGCGGCGCCAACAGATCAACTGTTCCTTTTCTTGACAGTACGATTGCAGCCCCCCGTCCAGATCGAGCAACGGATTATCTTTGCCCTCCTGGTTACACGAGCCCACCGCTCCCGGGGTCGGGCCGGCTAATAACAGCGCCAACGGTAGATAGATCAATAAACGACCGCGCAACGATGCTGATCGAAGCTTCTGACTAGCGGTCGCTCTGTTCCCTGTGCTGTTTTTTTCTATTTTCATGGCAAAAGCTCGTGGTCGAGGAAGATGCCGACCTCCAGACTCGCGATTGGATGAACCGTCGAGTCGAAACCGACAAAGAAGTCCAGCGACGATTCGATATACGCGCCGGCCCCGGCGCTCAATTTGTAACCAATCCCAGCCGCGGCTTCTATCGCCCACGACTCGCTACTGCTTAGGAGCTGAAACGGCAAGCTTAAGTGGCCGAGGCAGAAAATATCGGGGTGAAAATCGAAATAGGCGAGATATCCGGGGCTGACGACGAGTTGCTCCACGGGGTCGACGGGTTCGGTGTAACCGCCGTCCTCCATGAGGTTCGTCGATACGCCCACGCCGATGCCGTGCCTCCACCAGTCGCCGAACGGCAAGAGATAAGCGACGAAACCCTCGACGAATATCGGACCGAATCGCTCTTGACCTAAATCGACGTTTCTGGCGATGCGAAGCGAGCCGCCCGATGTGATGGTTGCGATCAGTCGCGATTGCCGGCTTTCTCGATCGTCCGGCGACGGCTCGCCTGAATCCTCTTGATCCTGAGGCGGTTTTTCCAGATCGATTATCGATGGAGGCTTTTCATACAGCGTATCGGCGACCGATTGAGCTAAAACCATTTCCGCTCTAAATAATGTGAAAAGCGAGCAGTAAATCAGCAGTACGTCCGGCGAGCGGCAGCCGAAGAAAAAGCGGAGAAAACAGATAGTCGGGCTTGCTCTTTTAGCTTCGTGATATAGAGCTTGGTGTGTCAAAATTTCTCCTCGGGTTTGTCAGCGCATCCCTGCTTTGGGCTATAGCAGCATACGCCGTTATCGAAGGCTACGTCGACGTAAACTTTAAACCGATAGAGGTAAAAAGCGATGCGCAAGAAGTAACCCCTTTGAATGAAGGCCAGAAAAGTAACCTGAGGGGCCGTCGCGGTAAATCCCGCCGCCGTTCTTCATCGCAGTCGAATCGAACGAGCTATAGAAGCGCGCTGACGGGCGATTCGCTGGGAGAGGATGAGGTGAGGGGAATCGATCTCGTAGGCAACTCCGGTGAACAGCAACTGACCGACTATGAAATCGAGCAGGGCATCGACGGCGTTTTTAATGAGATCAAACGCTGCCTTTTTTTGGCGGCGAACGAAGAGCCGGTCAAAGGTCGCTTGGTTCTGGGCATGCGCATAGAGGGGTCGGGACGGGTGACGAAATTGAACCTGAGAGGCCCTGTCCCGGTGGTACGTGGAGAGTCGGCCGGCTGTTTGCGCTCGACGATAAAGTCGATTCAATACCGGACCTTTAACGGCCCCGCGATGGTGGTTCACTACCCTATCACCCTCGAATAGGAGTTATTTCGCGTTAAGAAATCATAAGCATTGACGCGGCGCGATTTGCCGATAACCATTCGGTTATGGAACGCGAGACCATTCTCACCATCCTTCAAAGCGCCCGAGGTTGCCAGAAGGACCACGCCGGTTTCAAGGTCAAAGAAGGCCATCAAATCGAGCTCTACCTGGGAAAGCCGGGAAACGCTATGGTTATCGGCGACGTGTTGTCTATCGTCTTACGAGACGGCTATCTCGAGATCAGCGCAAAAAACGACGCTCTCTTCTACGTCGGCTATGACGCGGTTCACGCGATCTCTGACAAACTGAATTCGGGAAGCCGGTCGAGCCGCTCGGGCGTGGGCTTTGACTAGGACGCCGCGCGGATATGGCGATACGAATCTTAGTGGTCGATGACGAGCCCGGCCTTCGAGAGGTGTTGGAGGTGCTGTTTCAACGGCACGGATACGAGGTGGCGCTCGCGACAGGTTGCCAGCACGCGATTGAAAGCCTTAAGTCGCTCGCTCCGTTCGAGGTTGTGGTTACCGACCTCGCCATGCCCGACGGGTCGGGGATGAAAGTGCTCGAGGCGGCGCTAGAACGGGATGCGACCACGCAAGTCATTATGATCACCGCCTACGGGACCACCGAGCAGGCGGTGACGGCCATGCGTCGCGGCGCCTATCACTACCTACAGAAGCCCTTCAAGAACAGCCAACTCGTCGCGGTGGTTGAAAAGGCGCTTGAAAAGCGCTCTTTGGTCACGGAAAACATCGCCCTTCGAGAGCGCTTTTCCCAAGGTTTTAAAACCGGAAATTTCGTTGGGAAAAGTCAAGCCATGCAGCGCGTTATCGAAATGGTCAAGCGCGTCGCGAGCGCCCCATCGAGCGTGTTGATCACGGGCGAAAGCGGAACCGGAAAAGAGCTGGTCGCCCGCGCCTTGCACAACGAGGGGGTGCGAGCCGACAAACCCTTTATCGGCATCAACTGCGCGGCGTTGCCCGAGCCGCTTTTAGAAAGCGAGTTGTTCGGCCATGTAAAAGGGGCGTTTACCGGGGCTACCGCGAATAAAGAGGGATTGTTTCGCGCCGCCGAAAGCGGCACGCTCTTTCTGGACGAGATCGGCGAGCTTCCCGCAACCTTGCAGGTGAAGTTGTTGCGCGTCTTACAGGAACGCGCGGTTCGTCCGGTGGGAGGCGAAAAGGAGACCCCCGTCGATGTACGGCTGATAGCCGCCACCAATCGAGACGTGGAAAAAGATGTCGAGGAGGGCAGACTCCGGCAAGATCTCTTTTACCGGCTGAACGTGATCCGTCTTCATCTGCCGCCGCTTCGCGATCGGCCCGAGGACATTCCTTTATTGTCCGAGCATTTCTTGAAAAAGCACGCGGCGTTACAGCGCAAGCGGCTGAGCTTCGCGCCGAATGCAATGCGCTGGATCATGAGTCAGAGTTTTCCCGGTAATGTTCGCGAGCTGGAAAACATCGTCGAGCACGCGGCTACTTTAGCCATCGGCCAGCGCGTGGAGATCTCCGATCTGCCGATCGGCAACCTTTCGGAGTTGATCCATCAAAAAGTCCCGATTCCCTTTATTCCGGACGAGGGGCTCGATTTAGACGAATACCTCGGGGAGATAGAAAAACAGGTTCTGCTCAGCGCCTTGGAAAAGGCCGGCGGCGTTAGGAAAAACGCAGCGCAACTACTGAATATGAGTTTTCGTTCCCTGCGCTACCGGCTGGCCAAGTACGGTTTCGGCGACGACGAGCGCCAGAGCGATGACGAGCTGGAAGAGTAACGGGTAACACGCGGAGGAGTCACAGGCGTCTCGACCTCGGCTTCCGCGTTTTTTCGCGAGCGAACCGGTCTACGCGGACGGAGTTTCCGCATCGTCAAGGTTAAGGCGGCTCTACTCTTACACGCTTGTATCATCGCTGGCCGGCATCGATCTTGCCTGATAGACTAGTAGTAGAGGTGAGTCGATGAAAAAACCACGTGCTTATCGAAGCGGTTACGGATTTTCGCTGCTAGAACTCATGATAACGGTTGCAATCGTCGGAATCCTTTCGGCGATCGCGGTTCCGGCTTTCATAAGCTACAAGCATCGAGCCCACGCCCAGGAAGCGATCGATTTTCTAGGAATAATAAAACTTCGCGAGGATTCCTATCGAGCTGAATTCGGGCAATATTGTAACGTGAGCGCGCCGCATCCGACCAGTGGAAGCGGGACGGGTGGTACGCCCAAAGGGGGCGAGGACCTACTTTGGAATCCGTCTCCGGTGACTTGGCTACAGCTCGGGGCCTCTCCGGCTCACGCGCGGGTGATGTTTCAGTTTAACGTCGTGGCGGGTCCGCCCGACGCCTTACCGGCTCCCAATACCTGGGGATTTCCTGGTACGGATTTTTGGTATGTAGCGACCGCCGTAGGCGATTTGGACGGCGACGGAGTTCAGGTGAGTTTTGACGCTATTCCCGGCAGAAAGCTCGTCTGGTGTAGCCAAGATAAAGGTTGGGAATAGGCCTTGTAACGAATCGCGATCGGATTGAAAAGCCAATAGCGCGCTCGCGATCTAGGGGAATCAGGAATTCTAAAGCTTATGCCGAAGCACGTTGTTATACACGATACGATTTCGCCTTACGTTGGGCGCTGACAATTTTTGTCATTTAGATTTTATCGAGTGACGTAAATCGTCTTCGACTTAAGGCTCGAAGCGCCGGGTGGAGCCGGACTATTGAGGCGAGATCGCGGCCAAGGGGCAAAAAGGCGGTAAAGATCGAACGGCGACGTCGCGATCTTGTAGGCGGCCGTAAGGAACGGGCCGATAAAAAAGTCTAAGATAAAGCTGGCACGCTATCTGCAACCGGATCGATTCAACTACATCGCCCTTGCTGAAAATGGTCTTGGTTGGGGCTCAAATCGAAGCGGCAATGCCGCGGAAAGGAAAACAGAAGGTTTATGAGTAAGTTACTCCAAAAGAAGTCAGGTTTTACATTGATCGAGCTGATGATCGTGGTGGCGATTATCGGCATATTGGCCGCCTTGGCGGTTCCCGCGTTTATCTCCTATGTCCGGCGGTCAAAGACCGGTGAGGCTACCCAGAACCTCAATTCGATGTTTAAAGCGGCCTCTTCTTATTACTCTAAAGAACGAACACCGCAGGGATTAACCGGCGCCTCTGTTAATTATTGCGTGGTCGCGTCCGGCGCGATGTCGCCCGCGGATCCGTCCTCGGATAAGAAACAGTTCGCGGCAGACGCGAATTTCGCGGCTCTAGATTTTACGATTGGAGATTTCGTCTACTACGGGTACGGTTTAGATTCCGCTGCTGCGACCTCGACGTGCGGTACTGCGCCAGCCAGTACTGACGTATATACCATGTATGCGCATGGAGATCTGGACGGCGATGACGTCAACAGCACCTTCGAGCTCGCGGTGGGCACCTCGGCCGACAACGAGTTGATCAAGTCAGGAGGTTTCTTCATCCAGAGCGAAATCGAATAGTTAGAATCTGGTGGACTGAACTGAATTCGGTCAAAGCCCCCTGCCGAGACGGCAGGGGGCTTTTTTTTTACCTATTAAACGTGTATTCAGGCGTTGCGATGTCAGTTCGAACCCAAAGAGTCGCGTTGGTCGCCGTGTTGGCGCTGGCGATTTGCGGCGCCGGTGTTCTGCGGCACAAGGCCATGGGCCGTTTTCTCGCCAGCCAACGTTATGAGGATGTCTATTATCTTCCTCCCGCGCAATGGCTGCCGCTTTTTTCCCTGGGCTATAAAAAAGCCCTGTGCGACCTCATCTGGATGAAAGCGTTGATCTACTTCGGCGAGGAGCTGGGACAACAGGGTCGCGTCAAACACCTTTACGAGTACGCCGAGGCGATGCTCAGGCTCGATAAGTACTTCAAGCCGGTCTATCGCTGGGTTGCCGGCTCAGCGATATATCGGCCCGGGGAGATCGATGTGGCGGATGTACGCAAGGCGATCGACTACTTGGAGCGCGGCATACGGCTCTTTCCCAACGACGGCGAGCTCGCCTGGGATCTCGGCGCCACGTATCTCTACGAGCTCGCCCCTCTGCTGAAAGACGCGGCTGAAAAAACCGAGGCGCGAAAACGTGCGCTTCCCTATTTGCAAGCGGCCGCGTTGCGCGGCGCCGGGCCGCCGTGGATCGCGCTGAGCAACGCGACTCAGCTCGAAAACCTCGGCAAGACCGAGCAGGCGATACGACACTTGGAGGCGCTTTACAGCACCACGGCCGATCTCGACACCCGAGACCAAATCGAAAAACGTCTCTCCGTTCTTCGCAACTTCGCCTATGTCGAGGCGATGAAACACGCGGTGCGTGAGTTCGAGGAGGCGCATCAGCGCGATTTTCCCTATCTCTCTCAAACCCTCTATCTTTTGGTCGGTCGGCGTCCTTTGCTTGACGAGGCGGCTTGGATACTCAACAACTTCGATCCACTCGCCGAGGTCACGGTAGAAGAAGACGCCGAGAACGAATATGCGCCACAATAAGCGGGCGGGTTTGAGCTTGATCGAAACCGCTCTGATTATCAGCGTCGTCGGTACTATTCTGGCGGTCGTCATTCCCACCTTCATTAGGGCGTTGCGAACGAGTAAGGTCGCGGAGGCTTCGATCCAGCTCAACGCCCTGTATCGCGCCACATCCGCCTACTATTCAGGCCGTTATCGCGAGGGACGAAAACTGCTTTCGCGCTGCCTTCCTCCGCAAGCCGGTCCCGCGCCGGCAAAGCCCTCGGATAAGCCGCTAAAGGTCGACTTCTACTCCGGCGAAACCCCGGGCGCGGAGACCTGGCGCGCGCTCAAGTTCAATCCCTCGGAGCCGCTGCGTTTTTGTTATAGCTTTTTACCCCGAATATCCGGCTGCGGACTGCACAAACCGCCGAATACTCCCTTGGTTATCCTGCGAGCCGAGGGCGACTTGGATGGCGACAACGAGTATTCGACCTTTGAAAGGATGGTTGTCGTTAGCGAACAGAACGAGCTCGCGCTGGAGAAGCTCTTGTTCGTAAAGGACCGAACCGAATAGCACCTCGGATTCCGGCGGTGCTTTTATTCGCGGCTCAATCGCCGAAAAGCTCGGCGAAGCTTCTCAGCTCGGCGGGCAACGGTCCGAAACGCTTTCGCTGGGTCCATAGGATCTTCGCGACGCGATCCAACGCTAAATCGACCGGTGCTTGATCGAAGCAAAGGTCGCCCGGTAGACATTCCAAAAATTGCGTTACCCGAGAGCTGTCCGCCAGCGGGTCAAATAATACATGGGTCACCCCCTCCTCGCCGTTCCAGACAAGCGCGTGTATCTCGATAAAATCGGCGAATAGAGGCCTTACCGTCAAAGCGCCTCCCCGTACCTCGTCCCCGGCGAGCATGGCGTACGGCCGGATCGAAGCGTCGAGCCCCGTTCCGCCGTCAACGGTTATATTGCTCGCTATCAGGCGAGCGAGTCCGGGATCGCGCTCTACGGCGAGCAGCGCGGCCAAGACCGCGGAGGGGCTGATCTTTTCCGCTTGAGCCTCGGCGATAATGGTTCCGACGAATATACGCCTGGCTGCGGCTTCGAGCGATTCGTAGGCGAGCATCAAATCATAGGCGAGATCAGGCTCGCGGGTTGCCCGAGACAAGAACGCGCGCAAGCCGGTCGCTCCCGAGGGCGAGGCTTTTACTAACGGGCGCAGATGTTTTTTATTAGATGCGAGCATGAGCCGGCGGGGGCGGTAAAAACGGCTAGATATCGCTTTTGCGCGTAACCGGGTAACCTCTTGACGCCAAGGGTGTCCGTGTGTAAGCGACATGTCAATGGAGTTGGATAGCGAGAAGTTTGTCGAGAAGTATCAAGTGATGGTTCGCGCAATCGCGAAGACCATCTACGAGCAACTCGAGCTTTCTTGCGAAATGGAGGATCTGGTCGGTTTCGGCTTTCGCGGCTTGCTGGAGGCCAAGCAACGCTTTGATCCCTCTAGAGGCGTTCAATTCAAATTTTTTGCTTACTACCGCGTGCGAGGCGCGATTCTCGACGGCGTACGATCCATGGCTTACCTCCCGCGCCGCGCCCACGCGCGCATGCAAGCCGCCCGAGCCCTGGATCTCGAGTGCGAGGCCGTCGCGGAGATCAGGGGGCAAAATCCGCAGGCCCGTACGGACATCGAGGAAAACGTTCGCGCCATCGACGCGATTTTGGGGCGAGTGGCCGTGGCGTTCGCGGTTTCGACCGCGTCGTACGACGAGGAGAATAAGGAATACAGCTCGGAGCTGGACCCCGAGAGCTTGGCGATTACGGCCGAGGAGAGCGAGACCATCGGTCGAGCGATAAAGCAACTGCCGGAGCGCGAACGGCTGGTTATTCAAGGTTTCTACCGCGAAAACCGCTCTCTAGAAGAGATAGGCAAACAAGCGGGTATGTCGAAGTCGTGGGCGAGCCGCGCCCACGCCAAGGCCCTGGACCGCCTACGGCAATCTCTAGAAACGCGAAAAAGACGAGGCGAGTAAACGCGTAGCTTCTCAAAAAGCGGCGGCGAAACAACCTGGGCTGCTTTCAGGTATCTTCATCTGCTCGCCACGACTTTTTGAGAAGATACGTAAGCGTGAGGTAAAGAGCGGCCGTTTCGAGTAATTTCTCACGCGATCGAGCTTCGGCAGGAACCCGACCCCTCATCCATCACATTTCCGAGCAAAAGGGGTTCCTTCGCGAGGTTATCCGCGCGATAATAGCTACGGCTACGTCAACCCACAGCTCTCTCAACCGTTGTTATTATTGTGGCTCGTACAGTTCGGTTGGTGTTCGTTAAACCTATACTTTCATACAATCACGTACCCGGTGGAAGTAAAGATTGTGAAGGTTCTTCGCATTTACGACGAGTACGGCGCTATCATGGTGGTGGTAGATCGAAACGCGAGCACGACCGGCCGGAGGGCACGAGCACAACCGTGCCCTTTATAGTGAATACCGAGAGATACCAGGTGTGAGCGGCAAGGTAAAAAAGGATACCGAGGACAAGCAGTCGCCGAAGGTGACTCCTCAATCCAGTATTCGTGAAAACGCGGATACCGAAATCAGCACTATCCGCCCGGACCGCCCGCCCGTCAGCCCTTATAGCGAAGGTTGGATCGGGCGAATTATCGATGACCGCTACGAAATCGTTGAGCTGCTCGGCGAAGGAGGGATGGGAGCGGTTTTCGTCGCAAGACATCTCAAGCTCGACAAGGAAGTCGCCTTTAAGGTTATTCTACCGATTTACGCGGGAGATGGAGAGATAGCGGCGCGTTTCGCTCGCGAGGCCATGGCGACCGCCAAGTTCGAGCATCCCCACGTGGCCAGCGCTATAGATTATGGAATGCTGCCCGAAGGCGGCGCCTTTTTCGTCATGCAGTTGGTGCGGGGCGATAACCTCAATACCTTGCTGGAAAAAGAAGGTCGGCTGCATTGGTCGAGAGCCGCGGAAATCGGCGCTCAGTTGGCCGACGCCTTGTCGGCCGCGGCGGCATACGGCATCGTTCATCGCGATTTAAAACCAGAAAACATCATCATTCAAAAACGGGACGACAGGACCGATCTGGTCAAGGTTTTAGACTTTGGAATCGCCCGGCACACCCGCGACAGTATTCCGGTTCCGAGCTTGTCGGGAGAACGGGTAAAAAGAAAGCTAACCCGCGATGGCGCGGTGGTGGGGACTCCGGGATATATGGCGCCCGAGCAAGCGATTGGAGATCGCGCCGGACATCCCGCGGACCTCTACGCGTTGGGCGTGGTTATCTGGGAGTGTATCGCCGGCCGCCAACTCTGGGATTCCGATAATCTAAGCACTCTGATTCAAAACCAGCTAACCAAGCCCGTTCCCTCGCTTCGAGACCTATTGCCCGAGGAGGATATTCCCGAGGAGCTGGATAGGCTGATTCTACAGTTGATGGCCGTCCGGCCGCAGGATCGTCCCGTGCACGCCGGGGAGGTGAGGGACGTCTTGAGAGGCTATTCTCTTTCGGTCACCGCGACCGCGTTTCCGATTCCCGAGATTCGAACCGGAAGTCAAGCGACGACCGGTTTCGGCAAGAGCGGCAGCAAACCAAACGCGGAACAAAGCCCGCCGGAAAAACCGCGGCGTCGATCCTGGGCTTTGGTCGGCTCGGGCGCGGTAATTATTCTTGTTTTGGTCGCGTTCTTCGGTTTGCCGCTGTTCGGCGTCGATCCAATCGGCGAGCTTCAAGCTCTGCTCGTCGCCGGCGAGGGCGCGAAGGCGACCCTGGTCGACACCGCGACGGAGATCGTAGAAAAACAGAGAGCAAATCCAAGGTTCCAGAAATTATTAAACGATTTAAATCTACCGATACCCGACGTGCGAGAGCACGGGGTTCAGTCAGAAAGCGAATCGGTCGGAAAAGAAAATCCTAGCGAGGATCAGCGCGGCGAGGCCGGCGGATCGGAAATCACGCCGGCCGATCAAGCGACCGTCGATATGAAGGTTCCGCGCGCCTTGAACCGCTATATCAAACCGGTGACGGAGGGCGGTAGTCGAAAAGAAAGAGTGGATGCGGCGGAAAAAATTCTCGCGTATAGGCCTGCCGATAAGGTGCCCGCCTATCTTTTAGCGGTAGCCGAGCTTCAGAAAGCCACGCTGTGTTCCGAAAAAAAAGAAGTTCTGATTAAGATCGCGGCAATCAAGGATAAAAGAGCGTTACCCGCTCTACGGAAACTCGCCAGGCAAAGGCGAACCGGCTGTGGACCGCGTAGAAAAAACGATTGTCTCGGCTGTCTCCGAGACGAGCTATCAGCAGCGATTCAACAGTTCAAAAAAAAGAGCCCCTCTGATGTATCGCGCTAACTATGGATATTAGAGCCTCTATAAAAACCGTTCTTATTACCGCAAACCACCCGCGAGCGATTGTATGTCCGATACGCGTATCGGCCCGTTTTCTCGTAAGCGTTCAGGGGTCAAACAAGTCGGCGGCCAATTCGCCCGTAAAACCGAGCGCGCCCGAAGGGCCGGCGAGGATGGTACTTGCT
>JAFGIB010000297.1 GCA_016929805.1 Deltaproteobacteria bacterium
AAGTACCATCCTCGCCGGCCCTGCGGGCGCGCTCGGTTTTACGGGCGAATTGGCCGCCGACTTGTTTGACCCCTGAACGCTTACTATGGTTGTAAAGAATAAGTATAAAAATATATAAAAGCGACGCGACCCTCGGCTGGCAAATACCCTATCGGTTATAGAATATACCCTTCCCTTGCCCGAGCAGGTGAACAGGGGCAGGAACAGGTTGAGCCCGTCGCTAAACTTATGAGCTTAGTTTTTCCAGAACTGCTTGAAGAACCGCCATGCCAATGACGGCGTGTTCAAAATGGTGTTGTTCTCGTAAATGATATGCGCGTCGGTGGCGGCGTTAGCCGCGCCGTGCTCGGTGTTTGGCGCGACCTCACAAAACACGACCTTGACGCCTTCGTCGCATTGGTCCCATTCCGTGCAAACCGTGGGTTCGATCGCCGCACTGGTTACCTCGTTGCAAGGTATCAACTGAGCATTAATGTCCTGTTTTGCGCTCCTACAGACCGCTTCGTCGTAGTTCGCGTCGACGGTTACCCAGACTTTCGGCGCGCCTTGACAGTTGTTGAGTCTCACCATCGTATCCCTAGCACCGACAGATCCCGCGTAAGCAAAGTCGGGCTCGGCGTCAAATGCGATCACGGGGATGGGCCTTACAATGCTGGAGCAGTTTGTTCCGCCAGCGTTAGGCGACAAACCCCGAAAGACGTCCGAGTGGGGGCACCCGGTCTGATAGGTGATCATCGCGCCGTTGGAAATACCCATCATATAAATTTTGTCGGGGTCGATGTCAGCCAATTGCTTCATCTCGTCGACGATATCCAACATAAATTCGGGGTCGTTATTAGTTGTTCTCCATACGTTGCTGAGACCCTGAGGAAATACTGCGATGAATCCGCCGCCGGGAGTATCCGACTCGGCGGCCAAGCCCGATCCCAAACCATGCCAGCAAAGAGCCCCTGCGCAAAACTCCTCGATGCCCCGCTGCTGCCTCATGTTCTCCGAGGCTCCGTGGGCGTCGATGATCAGCGCGACCGGTTTGCACGGATTCATGCTTTTACCGGCGTGTACAATGTACTCGCGGTTTCCGATTGTGCAGGTACGTTCATCTCCAGGTGCAAGCCTGGCGCTACAGTCCTGGCTCGGCGGGATCACGATGTCACAGGTTTCACCCGTGTCTACGCTCCCCGCATCGACAATACCCGTATCAGCCACCGGAACTCCTGTATCCACCGCCGGTGTCCCTCCCGTACTTGATCCGCCTGAGCCGCCCGTGGTCGGTTTGGTTGTGCCGCCGCCGCCATCAAATTGGCTCCCCGAATCAACGACAACTGGAGCGCTCCCTCCACTTCCGGCGGTCGCGTTACCGCCGCTTCCCGCAGTCGCGCTCCCGCTTACGCCGCCCGTCTCAACGACTCCGCTTCCCGAACTAGCCTGACTTCCAGCAATATTTTCGTTGTTGTATTCGTCATCCGAACAAGCGAACAAAAAGAAACTGGCCGAAACCAGTAAAAAAAACTCGAAATGTCTTCGTATTGTGTGTGCCATTGTAGTACCTCCGAATTTTTCATTTACCAAATAATCTAGCGAATGTAAAAGCGTTTGCAGAGGTTTACACTTTCTTCATAGAGACTCATTTCTCGTGTCAGTCCCAATAGCTGATCGGACGAAATTATTGGTTTTACGAATAAGTACCGGGACACGTTGATGCGTTTCCTAGGGGCGCTTATAGCGCCGCTTAGACAGCTATCGTTGAGAGCGCCTCGAAAAACGACTATCGGTGGGTGCAAAGGCCGGTTTAACAAAACCGAGAACAGCACGCGCATCGGCGATGTAATAATAACTCATTTATACCGCCGAGATAAATCAGATCGGCAATTTGTTCGCGGCGCGGCGATAGCACCGCCAAGATGCCCTAAATTCCGCAGACTGAATGCCATCCGTACGAAACGGTTCGGGCGTGCGCCGCGCGCTTATTTCATCGCCTCTTCGGCGCTGTGCGCGAGGTTTCTTTAACGGATCTCACCGGCGCGCGCGAAGAAGGCAAACCGTTTATTTATTAATCTTACGAATAAAACGAGGCTTCAGCCAAACCAAAAGCGGCGGTAGAACCGTCAGCGCCATGAAGCTTGACGTCAACATGGTGATGCCGGTGAGTATCCCCAGGCGAATAACCGGATTAAAATTGCTGAAAATCAGCACGAAGAAGCCGAGCGCCACGGCCACGGCGTTAAACACGATGGCCTTGCCGCTGGTCAGATGCGTTTGCTTAATCGCCTCGGTTTCATCATAGCCTTCAAGCCGTTTCAAGCGATATCGATTGATATAGTGAATCGCGTAGTCGATACCGCAACCGACCGCGGCATTGGCGACGAGCGCGGTGCCGATATCGAGCGGAATTTTCCAAAACCCCATGACCGCGAAGTTGCCCAAAACCGTCATGAGGATCGGCACGATCGACAGCAACCCTCCGACGAAGCTGCGGAATATGATAGCCGACAGCACGAGAACGATAAGCACGGAAAAGCTGAGCGAGCGCATCTGTCCGAGCACCACCAACTGATCGACCGAATACTGGAGATAAGTGTCGCCCGAAAGATGGTAATCAGCGCCGGTTACGTCGGGCGTGGGATTGGCGAGACCGAGGTTGAGTAAAAGCCATTGCGCAAAACCGGGCGAAGGCGCCGGCTTTCCAACCATTTCCGGAAAGTGAGCGGCCATCCAGCTATCGACTTCCCGTTTGATCAAACGCATGGTGCGGGTGTCGCCGTCTTTCATCTTAAAGCTCACGCGGGTCTCTCGATAGTCAAAGTCCACCATGGTCGAAAGCGAGTCGCTGCTTTGAGAATAGAGAAATAAACAATCGGCCACCCCCTGAGCGCTGTCCGGAATACGGAAATAAGCCGGGTCGTCGTTGTGCAGCGCCATCCACATTTTCTTGACGTAGTCGTTGAGCGATAGGCTCTTACCGATCCGGCCGGAAAATTTTCGATCGACGAAGGCGACCAATCGATCGAGCTTGCTCAGCGCTTTAGGGTCCTTCCAGTAGTCGGCGGCTTTCCCGTCGAGGGTGATCGAGAACAGGCTCGTACCGCCGAAGTTCTCTTTCAGATAGTCGTCCGCCCGCCGGATTTCACTGTGGGCGAGAAAGTACTTGGCCATATCGCTGGTAACCGACAACCGCTTGGCGCCGAGCCCGCAGACGGTGATAAAAACCAAGGCAAAAAGAACGACCGCTATTTTTCGTTGACCTACAAAATCCGCTACTTTAGCCAGCACCGCGCCGAGTACGCCTCGACTGGGATCATAATCCGAGGGCGACGCCTCGTGCGCTTGAGTCGTATACTTCTTGCGGTCGAATAGCATCAACATCGCGGGCGCGAAGCTCAAGCTGACTACTAAACAAGAAAACGCGCCGAAGGCGGCCAGGTAGCCGAAATCACGAATCGGAATCACGCTGCTCGTCGATAGAGAAATAAACCCACCGATGGTTGTCATACCGGCCATAAAGACCGCGGCCCCGACCTTTTCCATGCCCTCGAGCACGGCCTCGCGTTTGGGTCGGCCCTCGCGCCGCAAATCGAAATAGGTATGCAATACGTGTATGGTATACGCGCTGCCGACCGCGGTGATCAGCGTGGGAATACTCGCTGTAACCACCGTAAGCGGTTTGTGCAGAAAAGCCGCGAAACAGACCGCCCACAAGGTACCGAGCCCCACCGTGATCAGGGGAAGCACAACTCCGATGATATTACGAAAGCTCACGATCAGCACGAACAGCATCGCGGCCATGACATAGGGGATGAGCTGTCGCAGGTCGCGCTGCAGGTATTTGCCGAGCCAGACCGATAAAAAGGGCAGCCCTCCGGTCTGAAATATCAAGCCGGGCTCTCTCTTTTCTATCGAGGCGATTTTTTCCTCGACCAGGTTCTGAAGCTCTTCGCCGTACTCGATGGTCGTCTCGCCGTCAAGAAAAGCGTAGATCGCGGTTGATCTTACCAAACCGCTTTTCGTTTCCGGCATACTTACGAGATTGTTGGAATAGATGGACCACGAAGCGACCCGTTTGCGCACCACGTCGGCTTCCGCCGGCGTTCGCGGGATCTCGTCCCACAGGTCTTCGATCTTTAGCATATGCTCGGTTTCATTCGATCCGTCCGCCCGCGGGACCTGGTCATCGTAAATAACCTTGGTCGAGGCGAGGCTGACGATATCCTCCAAACCTTCGCTCTTGGGGGCCTTGCAGATCCACAATTTGATGTAGTCCTGCAAATTCGCAGGGGTCGTCGCCGCTTTTACCTTTTCTTTCTGCTTCTCGCTACAAGGCCGAGTTTGCGATCTTCCCGCGATGATCGCGTCCGCTTGTTCGGGTTTGACCCACAGGGTGTAATCCGCGGGCGCCTCGATCTCGAGCGATTCGAGCCAATCGGTTAGCTCATCGACGATCGCGAGCACGCGCGGGTCGTAGATATCTCGATATGGACCGCCTTCTTTTACCGAGATCCCGATAACCATCACGAGTTCACTGCCGAAGATTTCCCAAGCGCGATTGAGTTGTTGCCTGTCGTAATGGGTTTCGGGCAAAAAGCTTTTTAATTCATTATCGATGCGTACGTATTTTAGCTGCGTCGCAAAAGCAGCGCTTATTCCCAGCACGACCAGTACGGTTAGCCACGGCCATTTGATTAATATCGCGGTCAAAAGTCGCATGAATCCATATCTTTCGTTAGCGATAGAGGGCGGAAAACGGGTCGTGGCATTCTAGACCCGACGCGCGGTTTGGCAAGCGCCGAATATCGATTAAGGCTTTGGTTCCGCTCCATCGTCAGAATCTAGTAGCGCGGCCTCGGGGCTACAATTAGGGGAATCCGCGGAGCGATAAAGGCCAACACCACGACTATCTTCAAGGGACAACTTTTGTGCCGTGGTCTTGACCCGCCGAGGGCGCTGTCGCCGTCGCCCGCGGGCAGACTCGCCGCTCGGGGAAAGATATCGGCTACGATCTATTCTCTAGGTCTCAAATCCCAATAGACGTATAGCAGAAGAAAAACCGGAAGAATAAAGCTGATAAAAATCGGCCCGAACTCCCATAGCTTTCTAATCAGCGCCGTTTCTTCGCCCTGAAAAAAATTCCAGATGCGAATCCCCGTGGGGATGACCGTGAAAAGGATCGTCGGCACCATGATATATAGATAGTATTTGACGTGCGCCTTGGCTTTTCTCGCGAAATACCACTGAACCACGGCGACCAACAGACCGCCGACGACGCCGGGTCCGACTCCGAAAATATCTTTGATCTGCGACGCGACTTCCGAGATCAACAGCAAAGCGATCACGATCAGGATGATTCGGCGGCTGCTCTGCACGGTGTTTCCCGTCTCGATGCCTCTATCTTACCGCTGCCGCGGCGCGAAGTTATCCGCCGGCGTAAGCGTGATATGCATGCTCTGCCCGCTGAGGGGAGAAACGCGCACAAGCTGCGATTCATATCCCGGTAGCCGGAGAAGATAGATCTGTTCATAAGTCGGTCGCTCTATCTTGGTCGGCGTATTACCCACGACCGCGCCCTCGTGGACGAGCTCCGCGCCCGGTGGGCTTGAGCTAATCTGAACGGCCGGCTTATCGCTTTGCGCCCTTGAGACCTCCGTCTCCGTAACCGAGGCCGCCTCCGCCTCCTTCGGCGGCCCCGCGGTCGTCGGCTGTTTGCGCCCCGCGTTGGCCACCATACCCGCTACGGCCAGCAGAACAACTCCCAACGCTACAAGACCGAGGAGGATTGTTTTCTTGGATCGGGCAGGCTCGATATCTCGATCCGCTGTCTCGAAATCGGGCGTTGTTCTTTTTCCGCCGTCGCCCGCGACTCGCGCGCTTGAAACAGCCTCCTGAAAATCATACGGAGTCGGCGGCTTTCGTTCCTCGGGGTGGTAGGGCGACGTCATCAACGGCCCGTCAGCCGTTAGGTCGTCGAACCTAAAAGAATCGCTTTGGTCATGCTCTCCGCGATTCGCCTCCTTCGCCGGTTCGACGACGACGGCCTCGACCTCGTCATTTGACCCCGGCATGGGCCCGTCTCTCAACAATACGCGTCGAGCTTCCCTTCTCTCCTGTCCGCTCTCAGCCTCTTTCTCGCCCCCCTTCTCGATCTCAACCAATACGACTTGGGTCTTGACCACGACTTGCGGCTCTCGCGTCACTTTCGCGCTCTCGTCAACCTTCTGTTCCGTTTGCGGCGGCCCGGAATCCGCCGGCGGGGACGCGGGAAAGGAGGGTACGGTTTCCGCTTCTTCTCGCTCGCGCCGCGTTTTCTCTTCGTCCGCTTCCGAAACCATCGAGTCAAAGGCCGGTTGCCCTATGCGCGTCGGCGTGGCCGATACATGTTCTAGAACCGCCGCCGGCCTTTCGGACGCGGCATCTGCTCGCTCGCGCGCTCTGCGCAACACCTGCTTTTGTAACGCCTCTAAGCGCGGATCCGTGGTGCCGCTATTTTGATCCTCAGCTTTACCGCCCGGCCCAACCGACGAGCTTTTGTTCTGTTCCGAAGAATTCGTCATTATCGAATCCACCACAGATAATGCCCCGTATCGATAAAAGAATCACGCTAAAAAGGCCAATCGATCGAAATAGAACTTATACTACGACATCGCTTTTTTACAAACGAGTTTCCCGACACCGTTCTTCGTTAAGGAATAGTCACCTCCGAAGAGGTCGCGTTCCCCGCCGCGTCAAACGCGCGAACAGCTATGATATGCGGGCCCGGCTCCAGGTCGTCTAGCTTCAAGCTGAAGGACTCCTCGGCTGTATCCAACAAGTCGTCAGAGGGAAAAATCATGATCCAATCTCGACCGTCGATCGCGTATTCGAGCCTGCTAATCGGACCCATGTCGTCACGCGCCTTACCTTGAAACAGGTTTCCGACCAGCCGAAGCGCCTCGATACGAGGCGGGTGGTTGTCGATCAGCACCGGCTCGGACTCGACGCCGTACTGCAGCGTCGTTCGTTTTGGATTATCCAACTCGTCCGAGGCGCTCACCTGAATGCGATAGTACCCATCCGGAATGCCGCTCGTCTCCCATTCGTGTTTTCTGTCGGTCAACACCTCGGATTCACGCAACATTTCTCGCCACTGTTTCTGGTTTTCCGCTCGGTATTTGAGTCTATAGCGTAGCCGGTCGCCGTCTGGGTTGTGGACTTTCCAGCTGATTTTATAAACGCTGGTCGGCTTTACGGAAAAGCTCGAAAGCTCGCTTTTCTCAGTGCCGCTCTTGTCTTTCGAGGACGAGTTCTTCGATAGCTCGGGCTCGACGGCTATCTCTTTGACAATCGCTCTCTGATTCTGAGGAAGATAAAAGGCTTTGACCGCGTACAGCATCGTCTTTGGGTCAGCGTTCAAACTCGCGCGTATCTGCAGAAAGCGCGCTTGGGGGCTTCGAATCGGGCCGGGCTCAGCCAGCGGCGACGACCAATGTGTCCAGCTCGAATCCGGTTTGCGCGTATTGCCCGAGCGGGTTTGAAACTGGATCTTTCCCTGCGCGCGCCATTCGAGCTCGCCAAAACGCGACAAAACCTTGGCGTCGAGCGGCTTACTAATCCAGACCGATTTCTTATCCGAAGCGGAAACGATCCGGTAGACCGCCGCTGAATCACCCGTGACGAATAGCGGCCTGTCGCTAATGAGATCCATGTCCAATACCTGTCGCTCGTCCACATCGATCCACACCGCGTGCGTGCCGTCCGTTTTTACCCGATAGATACGGCCGTCGTGGCCCGCGGCTGCGTAGATGATGTCGTCGCCGGCCCATTGCACCTTTGTCAGATGGCCCTTATCTAAGTCGAATAGCTGCTCGGCTTCCCCTTGCACCGCGACTCGCCACAACTGACCTTTACCCGGTTGAGAGCGCTGGGCCGGGGTTGGAACAGAACCGGCTGTATTGCTATTTGTCGTGCTACTCACCGAATCGTTCGGCTTGACGTTGAGATTGACCTTCGTCTCTTTTTTTGCGGTAAAAGTAGGCTTGGGAAACTCGTTTACCGCGACCGCGATCGCGCCTTTATTGATCGCCATAGCCGTGACTTCATTGCCGGGGAAATCGTATACAACCTCGGCCCGGTTCGGCGCGCGTATCCTTACGAGAAGCGCTTCGTCGCTGGTGCCGGCGTAAAGCGAGCCGTCGTCGTCAAGCGCGAGCGTCATGACATGGTCGGCGTCGGCGTCGTAAAAGAGTTCCGCCTTTCCCTTTCGATCAACGGCGAACACCTTGCCCTCGGGTCCCGTGGCCGCGAAGATCAACTCTCGTTTGGCGTCGAAAACCAGCGACCAGACATGCTCGGCGCCTTTTGGTTTAGCGAACTCGGACGCCTTACCTTGCTTGTCAATAGTGAAGATCTTACCAGACGGCAGCGTGCCCGCGTAGAGCGTTCCGGCTTTATCTCGCACGAGGCTCGTTACCATGAGCTCTCCGGTTCGCGCGAAAAGCGAGAGCGTGTCGCCCTTCAGCTTATAGACCTCGCCTTTGTTTCCGGTTCCAATCAAAACCGATCCATCCGCGGCGCGTAAAAGGCAACGCGCGATGGGTACGCTTTTCAACTCGACGCGATCGGTATGAACGCCGGCGGTAATAGAGCCGTCGGAGTTGACCGCCGCGCCCTTGAACTCTCCTTCCGCGAACTCCTTTGCGTCGTCCAGCAGAAAGTGGAAGGTCGAAACCGCGTTAACCGGCGGCGCTAAAAGAGCGACAACCAGCAAAGTCGCAAAAACGAAAAAAAAGGGGGGGGTTAGAGATCTTATCATCGTTACTCTTGATTTCGCGCGAGCTCGCGCACTTTGAGTTTCAGTCGCGCCGAACCCGAAACGACTTGTCCGATTGGAACGACCTTGCGTCGCAAGGTCGCGAATGAGTCAACGCGCTCACTTTGATTGACGAGTTGCAGCGTGTCGTATGCCGAGCCGGGTAACTGACGCACGACATGGCCGCGCAATTTTAGGCCCGGGGAAGGCAACCTGGTCGAAACGACAAGCGCCGTCGCGGGGTACCCCGCAACCACGGAATCGATGATCTGCGAGAGGTTATCCGGTTGAGGCTGTTCGACCGCGACCTCGTTCCCCGGTTCAATGACAAGCTCGATTTCCTCTCCTGCCGCGCTGTGGGGTATTAGAACCTGAACGGTACGGACGCTCTGCGGTTTAGCGAACGGCCGCAAGGTAATACGAAGCTCGACCCGGCTGCCGGGATCAACCTCGTCGCAGGAGACCGATGCCTCTTGGACCGTGACCACATCTCGTACAAAGCTCAAATCCAGCTCCACCTCGACCGATTCGATGCGACTCTCCTCAAACGGATTTCCGTAAGCCGCGTCCATGAGATCGAACAGCCGTAGATCGGACAAAGCCATGGAATCGGTTATGCCCGCCGGCGTATAACCGATATCCTCGAGGTTAATCACGCCTTGACCCTTGATCGCGACCCGGCTTTTAGCGCTATATACCACGTGGCTTCGATCGCTCGAGGTCGCGTTGAGCGCGCTGGCGATGGCCGCGAAGGTCAGAATCGGCGTTATCAACCGATGGTTTACGACCTCCATATTCCAGTGCGAACGCGGGGCCTGTTTCAAGCCCTCAACCCGAACCGTTACCGGAACGGTGTCCGCACGCATCTCGGTATCCACGATAATCGCCGCTTGACGGTCGTGAATCAGCGTGCCCAAAGGCGCTATGGCCTCGGCGATCTTGAACGAGCGCCGCTCGCTCGCCAGTACGTGAAGCACGCGAGCCGTGCTCGTCGGCCAGGCGATCTGCCCGATGTTCATCATGGGGTGGCCGAAAGCGATCAGGCGCTTGTCAGCCACGTGAGTTACCGTGCCGATGGCGGTCGCCGAGATATCGCCCCGAATAAGCTGAACGCCGATGGCTCCGCCGTTTACGAACCGCGCATTTTGTGAGGGCCGCGCCTTTGGTGGTTGGCGCGTTCCGCCGCTCGCTTGTAGCGCGACGAGGCCAAAGCGCTCGAGCTCTCGCCCGATGGTATCGATGACGGCCGGCGATACGCCGCTAAGCAATAGAGGGGTCGCTATCGGCGTAAGACCGCGAGCGGGGTCCTCGGTCGGGTTGTCCAGCAGGCCGACGCGCGCCGCGTGCTCGCGCAGCGTCCCAAAAGCGCCGCGACGTTTTGTACCCCAGTAGGGCGGCAAGCCGGCAAGGCTAGCGCGTCTATCGCCGCGCGTCTTGTCCGACTTCAATCCGCCGGCCTTTGGGATGATACCGAGGGCGCGCCAGATATTCGGGTCTACCGGCCGGTTGATTTCCGCCAACATATTCGCCGCGGGCGTAACCCCGGCGATCGGCTCCTTGCCGAAAAGCCAACCGTAGGCGTAAGCGCCGGCCAATTTTCCATTGAGGTAGATCGGGCTTCCGCTCATGCCCGCGATGGTCGCGGCGCGCCTAAATACCGGGTGCTCGGAGCGAATCAGAATCAGGTCTTGGTCCGGACGAAAGTTGCGAAGCACGTCGATGACCTCGACCTCGAACCGTTCCGGTTGCGTGCCCTGAAAAACCGTCAGCCCATAACCCCGCATGCCGGGGTGTATCTCATCGACATCTATATAGTCCGAGCTCCCCTTGCCCCACGCCATGACAACCGCCGAGAGTATGGATAAAAAGAGAAGTAATCCGATAGGTCGATGCAATTTCATGGCTGAATTGAATGAGCTGAAAATCTGTAATTATACGTCCCTGGTTCCCGGCTTCCAGATGTATTTGTGTATTTGAAGTTGCACTCGAACCTCGAGCCCATCGTGAAGCACCCAGGCGACGAGCTTTCGAGGCTTGAGCTTACCGTGTACCGGGCTGAGCAGAAGATGCGAGACGCGCTCGGTCAGCGATTCGCGAAGGATGATTTCCTTCGCCCATTCGTAATCCGCGCGGTCTAGCAAAACGAACTTTACCTCGTCCTTTAGCGTGAGAAGGTCGATATTCTTCCAGCGATTTTTTTCGCACATGCCGCTCGACGGGGTCTTGATGTCCATGATGCGATGGACCCTGGGGTCGATATTCGAGATATCGCGCTCACCGCTGGTTTCCAGCAATACCTGCTTTCCGCTTTCACAAAGCGCTTGTAACAACGGCCGAGCCCCTCTTTGTAAGAGCGGCTCTCCGCCGGTAAGCTCGACCAGACGGGTCGCGTGCGCGGCGGCTTCTGAAAGCACCGCTTCAAGGCGCATGGGTTTTCCTTGTGAAAATGCTTCGGTCGTGTCGCAATAGCGACATCGAAGGTTGCAGCCCGCGAGTCGGATAAAAGTACAGGGCATCCCGGCGAAACTCGACTCGCCTTGAATCGACCGGAAAATACTGTTGACCATAAGCGTTTGTGATTTCATCGGGATTGTTATTGGAAGGATTCAACGGATTTAGCGTTAAACAAATAGAAGAATAATCCGTTATTTTCGTATTTACAAACCGACTGAAGATCTGCCTTTACCAGTAAGCGTTCAGGGGTCAAACAAGTCGGCGGCCAATTCGCCCGTAAAACCGAGCGCGCCCGCACGGCCGGTGAGGATGGTACTTGCTGTACCTGACGGTTGTCGGTGGAAACGTACAAAGCGAAGCGGACGTGAGTCCGCGAAGCTGTACGTTTCCAG
>JAFGIB010000298.1 GCA_016929805.1 Deltaproteobacteria bacterium
AAGTACCATCCTCGCCGGCCCTGCGGGCGCGCTCGGTTTTACGGGCGAATTGGCCGCCGACTTGTTTGACCCCTGAACGCTTACGTTCGACCTACGTCGAGCGAAAAACCGGGTGTATGACGCGGCTACGCGCTCGTTATACCGGCCGCAGTAGAAAAATAGCGAAACTCTAGCCAAAGCCGCGCTCCCAATAAAGTTCCGTCCGGGCCTATTTCATCGCCTTTTTCGCGCTTCCCGCGAGTATTTCCGATAAAGGGGGGAGAGCCTTATAGGCGGCGTGCTCTAGGTCGGCCCGGCGGCGTGTATACTCAAATAACGTATATAGAATTGACCGAAACGATCGAACTAGTTGATTTTATTTGATATTATCGTATACTGATATAGTATACATTAGTTTCCGTATCCGGCTTGTTTTCGGTTCGAAATACCGCCAGACTTAAACTCGAGAGCCGAATCGCGTGTCATCACTCGATCGCGGCAACGAGACAACGACTTGCTTTATTTCGTCGTTTCCGAGAGAGGCAGATCGCTCGAAACAGAAAGGACTAGAAACATGAATATTCGTACGATGTTCCTAAGCTCAACATCTCGCGCTTCAGCAGCGGTTGGCTTTTTCCTACTGCTGATCGCGGCCTGTTCCAACGAAACGGAGGAGAACCGCGTCGGGGATCAGGCGGACTCATCCGATCAACCGAGTAATGACAACCCAACCGGCCAGACTGGCCGTACCGATGTCCAGCCGGATGAGGCGGAGAATTCCCACCAAACGAATCAATCAGACCAAACCGACCAAGAGGCTCAAGGTCGGGTTGCCCGGCAGGTTCAGCAACTCACCCTTGACCTCGAACCGGTAGTAAAAGGCAACAACGAATTCGCCTTTTCGCTCTATCAAAAGATCATCGACTCGTCGGAGGTAAAAGAACAAAACCTCTTTATCTCTCCCTTTAGCGTCTCGGCGGCGTTGGCCATGACCTATGCGGGTGCAGATGGGGAGACCGCTCGAGAAATGAGCGATGTCATGGTGATAAAGACCGAAGACTCGGCTTTTCACACTGAATTCGGCGCGGTCATCAGAGACCTGAGCGGAGAAAAACCCGGACGCGGGTATCAACTGTTTGTGGCCGGTCGTCTATTCGGCGGGTCGGATTCAGAGTTCTACGAAGAGTTCTTAGAGATCAATCAGCAAAACTACGACGCTCCGCTTGAGCAAGTGAATTTCTGCGGCGATCCCGAGGCGGCTCGGGCGACCATCAACGATTGGGTGGCGGCTCAAACAAAGGATAAAATCAAAGAGCTCTTCCCCGAAGGCCAGTTCGACTGTAATACGGCGCTGACCCTGGTCAACGCGATCTATTTTAAAGCCGATTGGGCGCAGCGATTTGATTCTACCAGTACCGCGGATCGACCTTTCCGGTTGCTTTCGGGAGAGACGGTCTCGGTGGCGACGATGTCGGGAGAGATCGATATGCGTAAAGCCGAGACCGCCGATTTGACGCTACTGGATCTCAGCTATCAGGACGGGGAATTGTCCATGATCATCCTATTGCCCAATGAACCGGACGGTCTACCCACGCTCGAATCATCGCTTGAGCTCGACCGAATCGAACAACTCATCGATAGCGCCACGGAGAGCGAGTCGCTGATAGAGCTTCCGCGCTTCGAGATCCGCTCCAAGCCGAATGTCAAACAGGCTTTGATCGATATGGGAATGGCGTCGGCCTTTGATGCAAATATCGCTGATTTTTCTAAGATGTCGGACATGCCGGCTCTTTTCATCGACGATGTCGTGCACCAGGCCTTTGTAAGCGTGGACGAAGAAGGAACGGAAGCCGCCGCCGCTACCGGTGTGGAAATGACCTTTAAAGCGGCGCCTCTACCCATCCAGGTCGACCATCCCTTCTTGTTCATGATACGCGACCGGTTGACTCATAGCATCTTATTCATGGGACGCGTTCTCGATCCCAGCCAAGCCTCACGATGATACCGAGGCGATCGCCCGTTGCTCCCGTCACTGCCGATGAGCCGGGTTTTACTCCGTTGGTTTTCCGCAGTACAGTTACTTAGTCGCCGGCCGCGTTGGATCGCGGCCGGCGGTCTATAGCCGCAGCGTCAGCAGCCATGGCCTCAGCTACCGAACCCGACGTCTTCAGCTTTCTCGACTATCGCGAGTATCTACGTGCGTATTACCGATTTATGAAGCAACAGCGGGGGTTGTCTTATCGAGCCTTTGCGAGACGGGCCAAGCTTCAATCGCCGAACTACCTCAAGCTGGTCATCGACGGCGAGCGGAACCTGACCAAGAAGATGGCCCGCCGCTTTGCCGCCGCCTGCGACTTGCGAGATGAGGCCGCGCTTTACTTTCAGTTATTGGTGGGATTCAACCAAGCGCACAGCGTGGACGAGCGAAATCGATGGTATAGAAGACTTAAACGCATGCGCCGCTATCAGGATACGCATTTCTTGGACCAGGCTTATGACGTCTATCATTCCCTTTGGTACCTGCCCGCGATCCGCGAATTCGTGGCGAGCGTCGAGTTTCGAGAGGATTACTCCTGGATAGCCCGCCGCTTGGCGCCACCGATAAAAGCGAGCGAAGCCGAGATGGCGGTGCAAACCCTGCTCAAGCTGGGATTGCTCGAGCGGGACAAGCGGGGGCGCCTGCGGCGCAAAGACGCCACGGTTTCCACCGGCTCCGAGGTCTATTCGCTTCACCTGGCCAACTATCATCGCGCGATGTTATCGCACGCTAAAAGCTCCCTGGATCGCATCGAGGCGGGTCAAAGGGATATATCTTCTGTCACCTTGTGCTTGGACGAAAGCGGCATCAACCGAGTTAAGCAGGCGCTACAGCGGTTTCGGCGAGAGCTGTTGGACATAGACGAGCTGGAAGAAAGACCCAAGCAGGTAATTCAGGTCAACTTCCAGCTCTTTCCCTTGACCACTATCGCGGATATAGAGGTGGAGTCATGAATCGCGTTATCACAATTTTATTTATATTCGTATCTCTTACAACGACTTTTTGCAGCAACGCCGGGACCGAGGGGCCGACGGTAGCTGAAACCGATGTCGGTACGGAATCGGGAAATCCCAAAAAGACATTTGGGGATATCCCCTGCGCTGAGGACGCCCAGTGCGAGGGCGTATTTGACCAGCAGGCTGAGGATGACGACGCGGTTGTTCGAACCGTTCAATGCAATCCGAACACCGATACTTGCCGCGCCGTTCTAGCGGTAGAGGAAAAGTGTTATGTTAACCAGGTTATCGACTCTCGCGCTTATGACTGTTCGTTGACCGACGAAGAGATCTTCGAGTTGAGCGAATCCGAGTCGAACTGAAATAACCTTAACGTTGCAAAAAACGTCGAGCGGAAACGCGAAAAAAGCGATGAAATAAGGGCGCGCTATTTTTCGCGAGCGAAAGCGGTTTACGCCGACGGAGTATTTGCAACGTTAAGGTGTACAAAGGTTAAAGTAACGTTGGGGTCCGAGGCTAGTACCTGCTGTAACCAGCGGAGGCAAAGTTTGACCAAGTAGGCCTTGAAGCTACGCGAATAGCGGTACAAGGCCTACATTTACATATGAAAGAATACATCTTAATGCTGGTTATAAACTATTATGCTCGGAGTCACACATTCTGTATTCTAAACCAGCCTAGAGCAACGATCATATTGAAAAGGCCATGATTTCGCGGTTTAAAAGGTTCATCTCTGGTTTCGTCTCTCCTCGAAATGGCTCTACTATTCCTTCGTCGATACGAAATCCACATCTAACCTTTTTATCCTCGCGAACTCAAAGACGTCGCGATATGTTCGTTGCTCTAGGGATGAACGGGCGATGAAATACGATTTTCAACAGATAGTCGATAATCTGTTTGACGGACTGTATGTCGTTGATAACCAGCGAATCATTACCTACTGGAATAAAGCAGCCGAGCGAATCACTGGATACGGCGCCGACGAGGTGATAGGCTTTAGCTGCAAAGACGATATTTTGGTGCACGTCGACGATAAAGGGGTTGGGCTTTGCAGGGGTTTGTGCCCTTTGGCGCGGACGCTCAGGGACAGCAAGGTGCGCGAGGCCGAGGTGTTTCTCCACCACAAGGCAGGTCATCGCGTACCTGTCTGGGTTCGAATCACACCTTTAAAAGACCAAGACGGTAGAGTGATCGGCGCAGCGGAACTTTTTACGGACTTGAGTAACCAATCGGTGATTGCGGAAAGGATGCGGGAGTTAGAAAAGCTCGCTACGTTGGATCGGTTGACGGGACTTCCGAATCGCAACCACATTGAACCGGAAATCGACGTGCGGCTTCAGGAGTTTAGACGTTACGCAACCGTTTTTGGAGTGATGTTTTGCGATATCGACCGTTTCAAGACATTTAACGATACGTACGGACACGATGTAGGAGATATGGTATTAAAAACCGTGTCCAACACTCTAAAACACAATATCAGACCGTTTGACGTAATCGGAAGGTGGGGAGGAGAGGAGTTCGTCGGTGTTGTCCGTAACGTGGATCGAGACACCCTTTGTACGGTGGGAGAGCGATGGCGCATGTTAGTAGAAAAAACCTATATCTCACATCATGGTGCCACCTTGAACGTGACCGTCTCGATTGGCGCCACACTCGCCCAGAGCGCGGACACGGTAGAAACGATAGTCAAGCGAGCCGACCAGTTTTTATACGAAAGCAAACACAACGGTCGTAACCGCCTGACCGCCGAAGGGCAGACGTGCTCGGGAGATAAAAACCATCTAAAAACCTAATAACCATCCTAAGACTGGTGCTAATACTGGTGCCAGAGTATTTGGTAAAACAGCAGAAGCGCAATCTTGGAGTCAAAACGGCCTTTTTAGAAGGCCAGATCGGTACTTTTGTTGATTTTGCCCGCGCTCTCTTTACTCGCAGGCGCGGAAATTAACGGTGGCGCTGCTGTGTTCGACGTTAGCTTCCGTTCGACTCTCAATCCGAGTTTCTTAATGCTCTGGAACCATTCATCGGATCCATTCATCATTCATCGGCTTCTTAAACTTTCGGTCGTTCAGTTCGTTGAGTTTATCCCAGATAGCCTCGTTGATTTGCTCGATATTGTAAAATGTATGATTGCGTAGCGCAGCCACAATCCACCGCTGCGCTATCAGTACACCTCCTTCCACTTTTGCTTTATCGCGAGGCTTGCGGGGTCTCGCGCGGATGATCGCCGCGTTGTAGTGTCTAGCCATCTCCCGATACGTCTGGTTTAGATCCGAGTCGTACCAGCACGGACGTAACACCGCGGTCTTTGCGTTATCCGGCACCGTTATCTGAGGCACCCCATCGAAAGACTCGTAGGCATGGATGTGACCGGCGATCCAGTGGCGTAGCTGTTGCGACTCGAACTAAGTCGATCGGTCAATAAATCACGTTTCCGCTGAACCAAAACAGTTCTCCGTTACTTTCCCGACAAACCGTTCAGATATTACTTTGTCGAAACTCGCGATAGTTGCACGTATCGACGTTTTTCTATGACCGATGGCCTTTCCGCGGATCACGGAGATGCTTACAGGCTAAACCAATCGAAAAACTGATAGAATAGTTAAACAATGAAGAACTGGATAATGTCCATCGTCTCTAACGCGATGCTTATCGCCGCTAAAAGCCCGATAAGTGTCACTAAAATACCTGGTTGTGTCTCTGGATTCGAAGATTGAAAACGCCAAATAAATGCGGCGCAGATCAAACCGTATAGTGAAAGCGCAATCAAAGAGGCGACGACGTTCCAACCGCTCACCATATTGGTCGCGACCGATCCAACACCCACGAATTCGAAAGCTCTTCCTGTAATTATCAATAAGAGACTCAGTCCTTTGGATTCGAGAATTCGTCGAAAAAGGACGGTTCGACGAACTATCAGAAATGCGAATAGTCTCGGTGAATCGGGCGATTCACCACTTTAAACTTCGGATCGAATCGGTTCCGGACGCGGCTTTACTTTCTGATGGAGAAGTATGCACACGACAACCGCCGAGATGAAGGTAGCCGGGATGACAGCGACGAGTGCCAGCGCTGCTTCCTGCATAAATTCGGCGGTGAGCACTTGGTAAATGGGTACCAAAAAACCGGACAGCGCGCTATTGAGTAAAAGAAATCGATTGAATCCGGGCACGGATTCCGTAAACGACTCGCCGGAAAAGATTTTGGTCGCTGTCGAATAGTAGAAATATGGAAGAAATGAAACGAAGAAGCATACGGCCGGAATGATGTACCAGGTAAACAGGCTAGAGTTGTCATGGGGACGGAGCGTTGGTTTGATCGCGAAGCCGATTGGGATGATGACGATCCAGAAAAGAAGAGTTGCATAACGAATGATAGGCCATAATCGAACCATTCGCAGATACGTTACTTGGCTCAACCGGTTTCGCGAAAAATATATTGCGAGGCCCAGGACAATAGCAGGAATGATAAATGGAGATATAAGAAAAGGTATTGATGGTACGATTAGTGAGTGAATGATTGTATTCATGCTGCAGCGCTTTCTTTCGCGCAAACTTCTAGATCGGATGCAATCGGCCAGCCCCCGAAGACGTGGTAGCATGGTCGTCCAAAAGAAACACAAACGATAACGCGGCGATAAGCCGCACAACTAAGGCTAACCACGGAGTATATTGGACTCGATCTACACAAACAATCAAGTCAGTTCTGCGATATGCGATAGTTTTTAGGAAACATAATCGTTATACGAATCCCGAAAGAGTAGAATTGTATGGCTAGGACGTAAATGGAAAAGCTACAGTGGGTAGTCTAGCGATTACGACAGCCGGAGAAGAAAGGCGTTGCTAAAAATCAACCAAATATATCAAACCGAATCACTCTTGTCCAAAATAGCTTTTTTTCTTAGGCAGCTTGAAGCGCTTATCGGGGAACCGGTCGTAATATTCGCTCAAGAACAGCCATTTTTACTATCTTTAGGATGCAAGTCCGTTCTTTTTACCTCGATATTTTCGACAGACTCGTTCTCTATCGATAGGTAAACCTCATTCTATAAAACTCCAAACTTGTCTAAAAGGGCCTTTTTTACCGGGTACGCGTAGCGCGATCAGACTTGTTTTTAGACAGTAGTGAAACTGAATATGTTTGTTTTACTGGGTACGGTTCCGGTAGATGTTGTCTACCGGATATAGGCGACTAGATTGCCTTCGGCGTCCCCGACCTCGATTAACGGCGGTAGCTCGTCCTTGGTATCCTTAATAAACTCGACTTCGTCTAAAGAACCTCGGAACCAGAACTCGGGCAACTGACCTTCCATCGTATACCAACATTCGCGTCTTATAAGGTGCGAGCGAAGTCGGTACGGCGCCCCAGGCTGCATCTATGTCCTGTGGCCCCTGTGCTGCGTATGCGGTGGCTTCTCCTTCGACGAAGAACTGCTCTTCAACGTAACCGTGCACACTCACGTCGAATGGGACTAGTTTGAATGGTTCGCCTGTCATTCCGCCGGTAACGGGACCGCTTACGAGCCCACCGTCCAGCGGATTGGGCTTGCTCTTAGCGGCATCGGTCGAACCATCACCTGCGTCACCACGGCATCCTCGGAGACGAGTGGCGGTGTTCGATTGGTATCACCACCTGCATCCTCGGAGATGAGCGGCGGTGTTTGATCGCCTGTATCGGCTGTCCTTTTCGAGGAACTACCGCCGTCGATCGTGCCGCCGTCTAAACTCGAAGTGCCACCCGATTGATCTGGATTATCACCCGATGAATCTGAAGTAACTTGCATAGAGCCGTTGCTACCGGCCGCGTCCGCGCCGGTATCATCTTCCGTATCATCCCCGCCCGCGCAGCCGAGTACTAGTTGTACACAGATGAATAAAGCGACGCGATAGATAGCGCTGCATATTGTTGGAATAGGTATTGCTCTTCGCGTGTAGAATACCTCTTTCTACGTAAGCGTTCAGGGGGGCAAACAAGTCGGCGGCCAATTCGCCCGTAAAACCGAGCGCGCCCGCAGGGCCGACGAGGATGGTACTTGC
>JAFGIB010000299.1 GCA_016929805.1 Deltaproteobacteria bacterium
AAGTACCATCCTCGCCGGCCCTGCGGGCGCGCTCGGTTTTACAGGCGAATTGGCCGCCGACTTGTTTGCCCCCCTGAACGCTTACGATCTGACGAACTACCGTATCGACCGCGGCTAATGGTATAACCGATGTCACGCGATATGGTATGATGCGGCTCGCTTAGAACCGATCCTAAAACCGTACCGAGCATCGTGCCGCGCCGCGATGCCGGCTGCAAGGCGGACCGACGAGCCAGGCTCGGGTCCTTGTAAAGAGGTCCAACGCCGCAGACGGCACGGCGCCGCAAGCGAGGCGGCGGGAGTTATTGGAATCGGTTCTGAGTAGAATGGTTTTCACCGAGCAACGCGGAGACGGCGATTGGCGAAAAAGAGTTCCGGAAACGGCGGTCGAGATGATCAGAAGCGCGAAGTAACCCGTAAGCGAAGAGCCGCCAATCCGGCGAAGCGCTCGCCGCGAGAAAAAAGAGCCAGGGCCTATCGTCGAGATCGAGCCGCGAAAAAAGCCTTTACCCATTCCCGGGAATTGGCGCTTGCCACCGCCGAAATCGGACTCGAAATGAAAGCGCTCAACATAGAAATAATCGATGTGCGGGGAAAGGTTGACTATTCGGATTATATCGTGGTTATGAGCGGCAGAAGCGACCGGCAGGTTGGGGCGATCGCTGATCGCATCCAACAGGATTTACTGAGGAAACACGCGGTTCGATGTATTGGTGTGGAAGGAATGCCTCACGGATCGTGGGTTTTAATGGATTACGGCGACGTAATCGTCCATATCTTCCACGAGGATACGCGCGGGTACTACGATTTGGAGTCGCTGTGGATAGACGCGGCTAGAGTGTCGATAGAGTGAGCGCGGCGAAGGCACGAATGGGGCGAGATACGCGACAAAGGTCCTCTTCAATAAGCGGCGCGTGTTTCGCCTTCGATAGGTATCTTGTAAATGTCCGGGCGAATTTGAAGAGATTTCGACCGGTTCGGTGACCTTCATGCGAATCGCGATTATCGCTGTCGGCAAGGTAAGACAACCGGGTTTTCGCACCGAGATCGACGACTATATAACTCGCATCGGGCGCTACGCCCGTTGTGAAGAGGTCGAGTTAAAGGATGGCACGGAAAAAGAGCTTATTGAACGTTTTCGCAAGGCGATTGGATCTAGAGCCAGAACGATAGCGCTGGAAGTCGACGGCGCGGCTTGGACAAGTCAACGTTTCGCCGGTTTTCTCGGCCAATGCGAAAATGACGGCGTCGGCACGGTCGCGATGCTTATCGGCGGCGCGTACGGCTTGCCGAAGGCGGTCTCGAACCTCGCCGACGTAAAACTATCGCTTTCCACCCTGACGCTGCCTCATCGGCTCGCTCGGTTGGTTTTGGTCGAGCAGATATATCGAGGATTCACGATTCTGCGAAACGAGCCTTACTCGCATTAAACACCAACCCCGGCAGCCTTAGTATTGTGGCTTCTCAAAAAGTGGGGGCGCGCAGAGGAGGATACCTGGGAGAGCGGGCGTCTCGCCCGCATGTTTTTTCGCTGTTTTATAGTAATGCGGCCAAGACGGCCGCGTTCCCGGGTCTTTACGCCACCGCTTTTTGAGAAACTACCTTACTGTTATTATAACTAGTTGAATTTTATAACTTTTTGTATTTTCTTGAGAGAGCCTTGCCATTTTTGGTCTGTCCTTTTTCGATAGTGCATTTCGATTTTGAAATATGATGTAACCGAGTATCCCACATTTGAAATCTTTTTTCTATTTGAATGAGAGGATTTTAGAGAAGGCGTTTTGGCACATATTTCGCATTATAAATCTATGTGGGTAGCGGCTCCCTCGAGGTGTGACCCCCCCCCCAAAACACCTCGGAGTCGATACATCACAAGCGACAGTTCTTCGAGGTACCCCCCAACATCTCAGAACTGTCGCTACTTTTTGGCGGTTCCCCAGAGATGCCCCCCCGTCTCGGAACCGCCTTTTTTAATGAAACAAAAGGGAGAAGCGGTCGATAAGAGCAATAGAGATGGACCGACCGACGATAATATCCGGATTCGTACGCCTACTGGCGCCTTCTCATTGTCCCGGTTGCGATTTGCCGCTTCGTCCGACGGAGCTTTATTTTTGCAACGCCTGTAAACCGTTGATCGAGGAGACGCATAAAAGCTTTAGACCTCCTGCTCCTACCGCGGCGGCTTTTCTATATGGCGGGCCGTTGGCCGAGGCGATTCGCAGACTGAAATATGAGGGTCGTTCGGACTACGCTCCGGCTTTAGGAGAGCTTCTGAGTGACGCCGCATTACCCTTTGCCGGTTTAGTCGATCTCGTAATACCGATGGCGCTACATCCGAAAAGGTTGCGAATTCGAGGATTCAACCAGGCGCTATTGCTGGCGAAACCGGTCGCGCGCACGCTGGGAGTCAAGCTCGATGTTCGAACCCTGGAGCGGGTGCGCGATACGCCCGAGCAAGCGGGTCTCTCAAGGTCGGACCGAATTCTAAACGTTAAGGGCGCCTTTCGCGTAGGTACTGGCAGCCGGCCGGGACGGGTTCTACTGATAGACGACGTTCGTACTACCGGCGCGACGCTTGCCTCGGCTGCTGAAACATTGCTAGAAGCAGGATTCAACCGCGTGTATACCTTGGCTCTCGCGTACGCCGGTCCGTTGCTCGTTGAGGCGAGGTAGCCCTATGCTAGAGTTTCGCCATTTTTCTACTGCGGCCGGTATAATGAGCGTGTAGCCGCGTTACATCACCGATTTTTCGCTCGACGTAGGTCGAACCGCGCCTCCGCGAAAAATCGCCGATGTTCCTTGTTAGGCGCCGATTATCCTCGGCCTCGCTACGAAAAATGGCGAAACTCTAGCCTCCATGAGTCAAAAAAAGAAAAAAACGTCGCTTCAAACGGGCGAGCTAGTCGTGTGCAACAACGCAAAGGCGCGCCACAACTATCACATCGAGGAGCGAATGGAAGCCGGGATGGCGCTCGTAGGGTCCGAGGTAAAAAGTCTGCGTATGCGCCAAGGGAATTTGGATGGGGCGTACGCCACCATCGATAGTGGAGAGGTCTTTTTACATAAGATGAATATCGCCAGCTACGAGCACGCGACGGTCTTCGGCCACGAGCCGAAACGTTCGCGCAAGCTTCTTTTGCACAGGCGCCAAATCGAGCGTCTTATCGGTAAGCTCGCGGTTCGCGGCTTTACGCTGATACCGCTTCGCGTCTATTTCAAGAACGGCCGCGCAAAGGTAGAGCTAGGGTTGGCGAAAGGGCTGAAAACGGGCGACACGCGCGAGGACATCAAGCGGCGCATCGATCTGAGAGAAGCGCGCTCCGCCATGGGAAAGGGTAGAAGATAATGGCGGTTCGCTTCAGGGTTTCGACCGGCGAGGAGGGCGAGGCTAGGGCTTTCAGCGATCCGATACTGACGCTGATTTGTGAAAGAGCTTTCCCCCCGGGCCGGCCGATAACGATGACGCTGTATACGGATCGGGGACAGCTCGCGTTGCAAGCGAAGACCATAGGTTCGAGACGTGAAATCGAACAGCGGTACGAGGTTCGGGTAAGGATGATCAATTTACGTCGAATGGAGCGGGATTTACTGCAAACATTGTTTTTAGTATGAGATCAAATGTCGCAACGCGGGTAACAGGCCTTTCAGCCGCTGGATATCTTGTACAATATGCAATCTGATCTTCGTCGCGAGCTACTCAAACGTCTTTACACCGCGGCCGCGGTTTTGGGCGGTGTCATTATCATAGGCGCGACCGGCTACCACGTTATCGGAGATGGGCGTTGGAGTTGGTTTGATTGTGTATACATGACCGTGATCACGCTTTCTACCGTGGGATATGGAGAGGTTCTCGGGGATATGAACCACGATCCGTTCGCCCGCATGTGGACTATCAGTCAGATCGTGCTCGGAAGCGGGACCCTGCTTTACTTCATCTCGACCTTTACCGCTTTTCTGATCGAAAGCGACCTTCAGGGCGTAATTCGGAGAAATCGCATGAAAAACCGAATCGACAAGCTGACCGATCATATCATCGTCGTGGGCGTGGGATCGACCGGGATTCATCTGGTGCGAGAGCTGGCATCCACCAAGACGGCTTTTGTCGCGGTCGATAATGATGCCCAACGCATGGAACGGGCGATTGAAGAGTTCGGTCCCGATATCCTTTTCGTCGTGGGTGACGCGACCGACGACCACGTTCTAGAGTCAGCGGGTATCAAACGCGCGAAATCGCTCGCCGCCAATTTGTCCGATGACAAGGATAACGTCTTTGTTTGCATCACCGCGCGCGCGCTCAATCCGAGGCTTAGAATCGTGGCCAGAGCGACCGAGCCCAACGCCGAAGCCAAGCTGAAAAGAGCCGGGGCGGATACGGCGGTATCGCCCAGCGCGATCGGCGGAATGCGCATCGCGAGCGAGCTCATTCGTCCAAACGTGGTGGTATTTCTCGACCAGATGTTACGCGGACGTGATCCAACGCTGCGCATCGAGGAGGTTCGCATTCCGGAAAAATCATCGCTTGTCAACGCGGCCCTGCAAAATACTAACATTCGTAAGCATACCGACGTATTGGTTCTCGCGGTACGAAACCCGGATGGGACGTTTGAATATAACCCGGGTCCGGATTTTGTCTTACGACCAGACGTCACCTTGGTGGTGCTAGCCAAGACCGATGACTTGATCAGACTTCGAAAAGGGATCGAAAGCGGCGCCATCGGCCGGGTGTAACACGCGGTAAGTCGAGTAGCCGAAAAAGAACAGCGGAATCAGAGGGAGAAACGCCTTCAGCTCAAGCTATCGCTTCTTCGGTAAGCGTTCGGGTGGGCAAAAAAGTCGGCGGCCAATTCGCCTGTAAAACCGAGCGCGCCCGAAATCAAATCATTACTTGCGACGTGGAAGTGTACGATCAAAAGAGCGAGCTCGTCGCGTTTGCGGTCGCCACCCTCAAGGTTCTTTGAGTCTTACCGTTCACCCGGGTAATGCGGTCGCGGCTAAACGGCAATATGCCTCCAAAGCGTCGCAAAAAATTGCCTTGACGCGTGTTGCTCGGTTGAGATGCTATCGGCAGCAGAGGTAAGCGCAGGATGACAGCCCCGGATGAAGCTAGCGATAATAACAAGCGCAAAAAGAGTAAAAAGCGTTTTAAGTTTGCGATTCGCGAGATGGAGCTCGACGATTTAGCGCCGGTTTTTCACCTGGGCGAGCATCTATTCACAGCGAGGGAGGTTCCGAACCTCTACCGGACCTGGGATGAGTATGAGCTGATCGAGCTTTACTACGCCGATACAGAGTTTTGTTTGGTTGCCGAAGCGAGAAAGAAGATAGTCGGGTTCGCGCTGGGCACGACGATTGAAAAAGAGAGGTCCGCGTGGAAGTACGGCTATATCGTTTGGATGGGGGTGGCGCCCGCTTATCAAGGCGCGGGTGTCGGGGCGCGTATGGTGGCGATGGTGACGGAACGGATGGCTAAGCAGGGCGCGCGGATCGTGATGGTCGATACCGAGGCGGATAACGTTGAGTCGATCCGATTCTTTCGCAAGATGGGTTTCAGCAAGCCCGAGAAACATATCTACCTCAGCCTAAATCTCTCGGGCCAAAAACACGCCAACCACAACAACGGCGGCCGTAAAACATGACCCGTTCGACGACGAAAAAAGGCGAAGCATCGGTAAACCGCTCGAGGCTTCGCAGGCTGTTTCGAAACCTTTTGGACATCTACAGCCCGTCCGGAAAAGAAGAGCAGGCGGTCGATTATCTATACCGCTATCTGAAACGGTACGGATTGCCGGTGGTGCGGCAGGCGGTGGACGACAATCGCGACAATCTGATCGTGAAGCTAGAGAGCACGCAAACCGAGCTCGCTTTTGTCGGCCATATCGATACCGTCAGCGCGTACGAGCTGCAAGACGTCGGGTACCGGGAACAAGGGGATTGGATCAAGGGGCTCGGGGCGGCGGATATGAAGGGCGGCTGCGCAGCGATGATCGAGGCGTTCATCTCACTCGTCGAGAGCGGAAGGCGCGCGGGTCCGCTGCTTTTGGCCCTGGTGGTGGGCGAAGAGGAAAACGGAGATGGCTCCAGAAGCTTAATCGGAGAGTATCGCTTTCCCTGGGCGATGATCGGAGAGCCCACCGATATGATGCCCTGCCTGAGCCATTACGGCTATATCGAGCTGCAACTTACAACGCGCGGCCGGCGCCTCCACGCGTCCATGGCAAAACGCGGGCAGAACTCCGTGGACAAGATGCTCAGGATTTTATTGCGTCTGTCGCGCTACCTGGAAGAGGAACGGGCGGAGTTGGTCTATAATATCCGCGATCTATTCAGCTCGGGCGGAGGTTTTGTCGTTCCGGATGGTTGCGAGGCGCGCGTTGATATACACGTTCCGCCGGATATGGAGATCGGAGAAATTTGCTCGGAGATCGAGCGGACGGTAGCTGAGGAAAGCGAAACCGATTGTGCGATCGAGGCGGAAGCCCATTTCGTAACGCGCGAGTCCGGGTATGTGCTCGCGGCAAAGGGGAGGGTGGTCGAAGCGCTAAAAACCGCCTTTATGAACGGAGCTCGAGGGTGGAAACCATCGGTCTTTCCCAGCCATTCTGACGCGAATCAGTTTTACCTGGCCGGGGTCATGCCGATCGTGGTCGGGTGCGGGAGGTTGCAGGAGTCGCACGCGCCCGAGGAGGCGGTGCGTTTTTCGGAAGTAGTCGAGGCGGCTGAGCTCTACTATCAGGTGGCGGTTCAGATGCTATCGGACGTCGATGCCTTGCCTTGACTTGGATGATTTACATTAATCCCGTAATAGGATAGAGAATTCTCAATCGGTAAAGGAATCGATCCGTTATTTGGGAGCATTACCATGCGCGCATTACGATTTTTATTGTTTTTATTCGTCATTGTGTTGATTTTCGCGGCTTGTGGTTCGGAAGATGAATCGGACATTAGTGGTCTGGAATCAGAACCGGATCCGAGCAGTCGCTTGAGCCGGGAGGCTTTAAACGAGCTACAATCGATGGACATTACGCGGTTTTTCGACCGAGCGGTCGTCAAGAGCGAGCAGCAAGTGGACGAGTATACCAAGGTGACCTTTGAGCCCGATTCCGGTCCTATCTGCCTTCGCGGTACTGAATTCTCGGTGTTTTATCTAGACCGCGACTCGGACAAGACCATGATTTTATTAGACGGCGGCGGCGCCTGTTGGACCGGATTCTGTATGGCGACCGAGGCGGTTGGTGATAGCGTATTGTTGGCCGGTCCCAGTTCATCCTCGCCCGACAACTACTTCGCGGACTGGAACCTGGTCTCCGTACCCTACTGTGACGGCTCGGTTTTTTCGGGCGACAACGAGGTAATCGAGAAGACGGACGCGGGCGAAAGCAAGCGCTACCACCACGGCCAGCAAAACCTCGCGGCCGCGCTCGACATAACAAAAACGTATTTCGGGGACTCGACCCAAATTTTAATAGGCGGATTCAGCGCCGGAGGCTATGGGACGATTTCGGGCATGGTGGCGGTTCGCTTGGCCTTTCCCGTGGTCGACCTTTTCGTGATGAACGATTCCGGGCCCGGGGTGCAGAACCCGGCGAACGACGCGACGGTTCAATTGCGCATCGAAGAGTGGCGATTTGATCAGACCATCCCGGCGAGCTGCACGGGTTGCGAGGGTGGATACGGCCAATTGAGCCAGATGTACCAATGGATGCTGGACAACGACGAGACAGTTAAGATATCGATGCTGAGTTACTACGAGGATAGCGTTATCGGCACGTTTTTCAACGAAATGTCCGGTCCGGATTATAAGGCGCTTTTACTGACCGAAACCGATTCGATTCACGCAAACCATCCGGATCGCTTCAAGCGCTTCATGTTGCCGGGCCAACGTCACGTGGTCTCGAGAGATTGGAGTACAGTCACCGCGGACGGCGTGCTTGTAAGCGATTGGGTGACCGCGATGGTAACGGGCGACGATTCGGTCTGGAAAGATATTTTAGCCGACGGTCCCTAAACCTTAACGTTGCAAAAAACGTCGAGCGGAAACGCGAAAAAAGCGATGAAATAAGGGCGCGCGG
>JAFGIB010000300.1 GCA_016929805.1 Deltaproteobacteria bacterium
AAGTACCATCCTCGCCGGCCCTGCGGGCGCGCTCGGTTTTACAGGCGAATTGGCCGCCGACTTGTTTGCCCCCCTGAACGCTTACCTTTCGATGAGGTGCTCCGACAGTTCTGTCAATAAACCAGCAATGGCTCGCTGATAGCGGTGTTCGCTAAGCTTTCGCGCATCGCGTAGAGCCTTTAGTTGAACCGCTCGCTCGAGGATCCGCTCCTGTCGCAGCTCGATCTTTCTCGGGTCGGCCCGCGCTCCCGCCGGCGAACGGTAAGCCGCGACGACGCCCACTAGCAAAAGAACAAAGGCGAGCACAACCGCGATCCAACGCAGAAAGCTCGGACCGCGTATCGCTCCGATTGTGACCTTTAGTTCGTACAATGGCCTATTTGAGAAACCGGGTTCGATTTGCGTGACTAAAAACCTTTGTCCCTGCTCCTCAACCACGGTCGCCTCCGGCATTTGCGCGACCTTTAGCGTCAAACCCGAGCTTTGGTTAGCCACAACGCGATATCCGGTTACTTTCCACGGCATGCGGACCGAGAATCCTATTTCACTTCCCGAAATCGGCAGATCGAATCTCCACGCGACAAAGCTCGCTCCCGGCAGCAGAGAACCGGTTATTTTAAGTCCTTCTCCATCGATCTCTGAAAGGTGCTGATCGCCCATGCTTGGAGAGGGTTCAAGACCGGCATAGCCTTTGGGAAGTCGTACGAGCAAACCGCGTTCCGGAAGCACGTAGCTCTTCTGGCCGTCGTTTAGCAGTTGAACGGTTTGTCCGATTTCCAAGCGTTCTTCCCCTACCCAAATCGAAAGCTGACCTCCGGTAATGACGATTTTACTATGGTCGCGCGTGGTCTCCAGCCGGTGGATTAAAACCGCATAACCTCGGTCTACGGGAAGCTGAAAAGGCGGCGAACGAAAACGAGCGCCTCGGTACGAAAGCCCCGCTAGGTAGGCCTGTTGTTCGCCCACCGCCAATGACGAGTAGGTAATCTTCCCCGCCGCGTCGGTCTTTCCCCTTTTTTCCCTGCGCACGCCTCCCGCATCCAGAACCACGAGAAAAACCTCCGCGCCGCTCACAGGTTCCCCCTTGATGTCGACGACCTGAACCGTGATCGAAC
Source organism: Deltaproteobacteria bacterium (assembly GCA_016929805.1). GTDB lineage: Bacteria > Myxococcota_A > Polyangia > Polyangiales > JAFGIB01 > JAFGIB01. Next base: position 1,116 of record JAFGIB010000300.1, read on the forward strand.
CGACGGCCACCTCCGAGCTCGGCCTGGCGGACATGAGACTCTGCCGCGTAGTAACTGAAGACCCGGACACCGCCTCGTTTGAACCCTTATCGTTGTCGGCGATAGGCAAGGGCTGACCGCGCGCGACGTTGAATGGATGATGCGTCCAAGCGAAACCTGCCAAAAAATAGAGCAACGCGGGTGCAATCCATCGCGTCACGGCTCAACCTCAAGATCGAATTTAGTTCCGCATTCCTTACAAAACCTGGCGTCCGGATCGTTCACCGTGCCGCATCCTCGACAGATACGAGGTATCCGTTCACCGGGGTAGTGCTTCTTGGCAACGACGGCTGGCAATTCATCATGTAAAACCGGCACCGACGCTGGAGCGATTCTATTCGAATCTCCCCAGCGTCCTCGGTCCGGCGTAGTCGAGTCCTTCGGACCCTCCGTACTGCCGCTCGGTATTAAAGGCGAATTGGCCTCCGACTCGCTTGAGGCCTGAACACTTGCGATTCGAGCTTCTTCTCGAAACGCCTCGCGGCTCGCGTTTGTGTTGGCTGTTTGTCGGGCCAAGCGTTCCTCGATAAGCTTAGCCGCTTTTCTACGCGCCGATTGATAGTCCTGTTCGAGTAAATCTCGAAGCTCTTTTTCGCGTTGCCGCAAAGCGCCGTTGAGCTCAGCGAAATCTCTTTCCGAAAGCCCGCCGATTTCCCGCTCGGAACGGATTTCCTCGAAGTTTTGCTCAACTCTCTCGAGCTCGAACATCAGCGTGCCCACTCCGGGATCCCCTCGGAAACCTCTATCCGAAACCGTCCAACTCTCGTCTGATAATAGAATTTTCAGGCTTCGCCAAAACGCCACCAACGCGATAAACAAGGCCGCCGCTGACAAAACGACAAATATTTCCGGCACGATGGAAGACATGATCACGCGATCTTCTTCCCTCGGGATGCCGCCGGCCACAAACAAACTATCGCTCCCGCGAGCATCGTACAGCCGCCGATCCAGATCCAAATCACGAAAGGACGAACGACAAAGCGAAACGTACCGACGGTCGTCGAAGGGTCTATCTGGTTTAAAACAGCATAGATATCGTCTCGTAGTGAGGAACGAATCGAAACCTCGGTCGTCGTCATTCCCATCGGCTTGTCGTAGATAAACTTGGCCGGTTCGAGATGCCCGATAGCGATTCCTCGACTCAGAACGGTGAAATCCGCCGCCATTATTCGTTTGTTGTATTCGGACCACATGCGCGGGCGGTCGTATCGAATCGTAAACTCTCCGACCCGCACAAACTGACCTGGACGAAGCGCCACCTGTTTTTCCACGTCGTATACCGCCCCGGTAAAGCCAAAGCACATCGACACTAGCCCCAGGTGAACGATATAACCGCCGTACCTTCTTCTAGCGCCGCTCACTAAACCTGTAAACGCAACCCAAAGATTCTGACTAGTGCTGCGCATTCTCGAAAGCGTGCCGCGCCAAAATTCCTGCAGATGTCCGGCCAGGACAAAAGCGCACAAACTAAACGAAATCAGCGGAATCGATCGGTAAAACGGCGCGATCATACCGTCGACCAAAGCGTCGCTTTGTCGTTCAAGAGCAAGAAACGCCGGATATCCCACGGCGGATCCGCCTAGGAGATGCAAAATCGCAACCGCGACCGCCACCGCAATCGGCAGGGTTAAAGAACGCCTTAAATGCGTCGCGCCGCTCCTACGCCACGAGAATAAGGTACCGAGACCGAGTAGCAAGAGTAGAAAGAGACCGAGGGGAACCATCCAGCGGTTGTAAAAGCCCGCTCCCACGGTGACGGAATCTCCGGATAACGCCTCGCTGACAGCCGGAAAAATCGTCGCTATCGCCACGAACAGCAGCATCCCCATCATCAGCAGATTGTTCACAAAAAAAACAAAGTCGCGACTTATCAACGACTCGATGTACTTGACCGCTCGCAGTTGGCCGCGACGCCAAAAGATGAGTCCTGACGAGACCACGGCAATGATAATCATATAGACCACGAAATATGCGCCCATGCCCGAGCGAGCGAATGCGTGAACCGACGAGATCAATCCCGAGCGCGTAAGAAAGGTCCCGAATATGGTTAGAAAAAAAGCGAGACAGAGCAGCGATACGGTCCAAAGCTTAAACATGCCTCGACGTTCCTGTTGCACGGCCGAGTGGAGATACGCCGTACCGGCGAGCATCGGCAGAAATGAAGCGTTTTCAACCGGATCCCATGCCCAGTATCCGCCCCATCCAAGTTCTTCATAGGACCAGATCATCCCCAATAGATTGCCCATCGCCAACGTTATCCAGGCAAAAACCGCCCATCGTCGCACCGCTAGCAGCCATTCGTCCGTCAGCCTGCCGGTAATCAGGGCGGCGACCACAAAGGCGAACGGGATAGCCCAGCCAACCATTCCGAGATACAAGACCGGCGGATGCACCAGCATCCAATAGTTGTGTAATAGCGGATTAAGACCCTGGCCGTCGGAGGGCGTTTGATTAATCAATCGCTCGAAGGGATTGGCCGCGAATAGCATCACCAGCGTGAAAAACGCCACCACGCTGGCGAGAACCGCGAGAATAAGAGGCTGTAACTGAAGCAGCCGTCCCGACAACGACGCGGTACAAGCGGCGATGCATAGGCTCAACGCAAAGGTCCAGGCGAGCAACGAACCGTCCTGTCCTCCCCACAAGGCCGCCAATAGCAACGGCCAGGACATCGATCGATCGCTGTAGTGCGCGACATACCGAATCTGAAAATCGTGAATCTGAAAGGCGTATACAAGAATAAAAGTAGCCACGGCGACCAACGCGCAAGTGGCATAAGTACCGAGCCGAGCAGCCGCTAGTAAACGGCTGCGGGAGCGACTCGCTATCAGCGCGAGCGCCAAGGTATAAGACGACATAACTAAGGTCGCGCAAACAACCAAATTGCCGAAAAAGGCGATATCAACGCGAGCGATTAGTTGCTCTCCTCGTACTCTGCATCGATAACGTCGTCTGGTTTTTTGCCTTTTGCCTCGGATGGACTCGCTTCACCGTCGTTTGGAGATGCCGCTTTCGCATCTGGAGCGCCTGCTGATTGATACGCCACGGCCGCCATCTCATGCATGAGCTTTTCGAGCTCCTCCATATGCTGCTTGATCCCCGCGGAGTCTTGCTTTTCTATCGCCGATCGCACGGCCGAGATCTTATCCTTGGCCTGAGCTACTTTCTCTTGAGGCAGCTTGTCCTTGGCTTCCTCGAGCGTCTTTTCAACGGTGTAACAGAGTTGGTCCGCGCGGTTCCGAACCTCGACATCTTCTCTGCGTTTTTGATCCTCTTGCTCGTGCTTCTTTCCCTCTTCCACCATCCGTTCGATCTCGTTCGCCTCCAGACCGCTGTTCGCGGTTATGGTGATCTTCTGATCCTTGCCGGTCGCCTCGTCCTTCGCGGTTACCGAAAGAATGCCGTTGGCGTCGATATCAAAGGTAACCTTGATCTTCGGAATGCCTCTCGGCGCCGGCATGATCCCCTCTAGATGAAATCTCCCGAGCGTGCGGTTGTTTCTCGCCTCCGCGCGCTCGCCCTGCAACACGTGGATCTCCACTTTAGTTTGGTTATCATCCGCGGTGGAAAAGATCTCGTCTCGCCGAGTCGGAATCGTCGTATTGCGCGGAATCAACGTGGTCATCACGCTTCCCAGGGTTTCTACTCCCAGCGACAACGGCGTCACGTCGAGCAACACCATATCTTTGACGTCCCCCGACAACACCCCAGCCTGTACCCCCGCTCCAACCGCGACCACCTCGTCAGGATTGACTCCCCGATGAGGCTCACGTCCAAAAAATTTCTTCACGGTTTCAGACACCAGGGGAATCCGGGTGCTACCACCGACCAGCACTACTTGAGCGATATCGCCGGTCGTCTTATCCGCGTCGGCCAGCGCCTTTTTTACCGGTTCGAGAGTGCGCTGGACGTGGTCGCCTATCATCGACTCGAATTTAGCCCGAGTCAGCCGGATATTCATGTGCTTCGGACCGGCGGCGTCAGCGGTGAGGAAAGGCAGGTTGATAGTGGTTTCCAGCTTGGAAGACAACTCGATCTTCGCCTTTTCAGCCGCGTCTTTCAACCGCTGCACGACCATCTTGTCTTTTGATACATCAATACCTTGGTCTTTTTTAAACTCGCTGATCAGATAATCGATAACACACGCGTCGAGATCGTCGCCGCCCAAGGCGGTATCGCCGTTGGTGCTGATGACCTGAACCACGTTGTCGCTCACCTCTAAGATCGAGATATCAAAAGTTCCGCCCCCGAAATCGTAAACCGCGAGCACCTCCTCGTTCTTTTTATCAAGACCGTAAGCGAGCGCCGCCGCGGTCGGCTCATTGACGATACGTTCTACCTTTAATCCGGCGATCTTCCCGGCGTCTTTCGTGGCCTGGCGCTGTGAATCGTTAAAATAGGCCGGCACGGTTATCACCGCTCTGTCGACTTCCTCGCCCAAATAGTTCTCCGCGGCCTTTTTTAATTTGCGCAACACGTGCGCTGAAACTTCCTGTGGAGCAACGGTTTTACCGCGGACCTCAAATGCCGCATCACCGTTATCGCGACGTACGACCTTAAATGGAACCCTCTTTCTTTCTCGTTCTACTTCCTCAAAGCGACGCCCCATAAATCGTTTAGCCGAATACACCGTTCCTTCCGGATTCGTGATGGATTGACGTTTCGCTATCTGTCCGACCAGAATCTCACCTTGATCGTCCCACGCGACCACCGACGGGGTCAGCCGATCGCCCTCCTCGTTAACAATGACCGCCGGTTCCTTTCCCTCCATAATCGCGACGACTGAATTCGTCGTTCCCAAATCGATCCCGATGCACTTGCCCATGTTTTATTGCCTCCTTAGCGCGAGTTGTTAGCGACTGCCATATCCACTTTTCAGCGTTCGTTACGGTGGTTCCTGACGTGCCAGCTCGTCTAAATCGGAACCGGCATTCGGGATAAGCGTCATATTCGATTAGTCCGTCAATTCTGCATTGACAAGCCTCAAGTTAACCAACAAAAGCTACGCGTCAAGAGGTGCTCGAACGCGCCCGTCGCCGGCGCGGCACTACTTGAACGCGACGATCTTTCCCGCACTCCGCTTTCCATGGTTACGACCGTGGTTAGCCAACGCCATTTTTCTTCCGCGGCCGGTATAATGAACGCGTAGCAGCGTCACACCGCCGATTTTTCGCTCGACGTAGCTCGAACCACGCCTCCGCGAAAAATCGCCGATGTTCCTTGCCACGCGCCCCTTGTCCTCGGCCTCGCTAAGAAAAACGGCGAAACTCTAGCCTAAGGGCGCGTGGTTCATCCGCGTCTAGATTCTCTCTCTCGTAATCGACTCGGTCGTACCCGGGCTATGAAAAAGAAGTAACTGTTCAGGGGGGTACTGCTGTTTGGCTACGACGGCGGCCGATTCATCCCGTAAAACCGGCTTTCGTCCTCGGGCCGGCTCG
>JAFGIB010000301.1 GCA_016929805.1 Deltaproteobacteria bacterium
AAGTACCATCCTCGCCGGCCCTGCGGGCGCGCTCGGTTTTACAGGCGAATTGGCCGCCGACTTGTTTGCCCCCCTGAACGCTTACCTATTTTCTATCGGCGAGCTGCTCGATGAAGGCTTCGATATTGGTCGCCGTCTGCTCGTCGGAAATACACCTGAGATCGTTCAGGTCGCCGTTGATCATCAAGGTCGGTATGCCCAATTCCGCTTCCATCCGTTTATGCATTCCGTAGCGGCAGTTCGAGTTGGTCGCGCAGGTCTTGGCATCGTGATAGATAATGCCGTCGACCTGGTATAACTTGATCTTATCCTTGATATATTGCTCTTTGTAGTCTTCGGAACGAACGATGAAAAGCTCCGTGTAGGCCCTCGCCATGCTTTTAAAAGGGTCTTTCGCATCGAGCGCGGTAAATATCCAGCTACTACAATAGGTCGAGGCCAGGACATTGGTTTTTAGGCTCGCGAACAGCTTTGAATGGGCGCTCAATCGCCCCCAAACCGGCATGCCTTCCCAGTAGAGTCGATATTTCTCATCGTCGACCGCGGCCACTTTATTCGCGACGCGCTGCTTAATTTCCGCTAAGAGCTTTATATAGATATCCACGGCGGCCTGAGTCCCTCGACCGACGACCGCGGGCCCCATCAACGTCGAGCCGTCGAAGAAGGTCAGCGGCGAGGGCTTGGCCGCCGCGGCTTCCAGAACGTCCCGCCACAAATCGGAGCACTGGCGCGACAGCCCCACGACTTCCCTGAATTTATCCATGTAAAACTTATTCCCCGAGATCTTCTCCAGGGGCTCGACCAAACCCTCTATCTGTTCGGCTATCGCGTTGACGATCGGTTCCGTCACCTCGTTTACGCCGACGTTTCCGTGAACCCCGATAATGGGTACGTTGTACTTCCTCGCGTACCAACTGAACCAATCCTGCACGTCCCGGCACTGGTTGGTGTTGAAAACCAACACGTCGGGTCGTGGAATCGCCTCGATGCCCGGATAGGTTTTGGACAACGGCGTGATCCCCTGAAGAAAGGCGCCGACATCCGCGGTCATGTACGAACAAACGTCAGGCGAGTAGCCTATGGCGTTGGCGTACGGGATGTAGTCAGTTGCCATGCGCGTGCTTCCGAGCATGGCCGAGTGGGTCTCGGGAAAATAGAGTAAAAAGCCCATGGCCCTTAAAATCTCCGCGGGCCCAACACTGGTACACCAGGCGATCTTTCGGTTGTGGGTTCTAGACGCCTCGTCCAGCTCGCGGTAATAGTTTTCCATGTATCGGCCCATATCGCGGGCTGTTTCTACGGTCTTTCTGACGACTTTTTTCTCTTCGGCCATGGCAAGCTCCCTAGTTTATCCTATCCAGAATTGACCAGATCTCATCGATCCAGGTTTGATGCTCGGGTTTCATCAAGCACGAGCGCAGGCAAGTTACGTATTTTCTATTTAAAGAGACCTCTTTCCAATATGGCTCGACCAATTGAAGCGGCAACTCGACTAGCGCCAAATGTAAATTTTCCTGTGCGGCAGCATTAAAGAAACGGCGCGATAGGCGCGAGATCTCGGACAAATCCTGCGCTCTGACCGCCCAGATGACGATATCCAACTCGGGCGGAAAGAGGGTTAAAAAGCGGTTATCATTTTCGAGTCGGTTATGCAAGTCCAAAGCGGCTTTACGGCACGAGGATAGAGCTCGGGCGAATTCTCCCGACGGCTTCAAGGGAAGTAACTTCTGAGTCGCCCAAAGGGCCACCGCGGACGCGCCCGGCCTGGAGCACTCGAGGCTGATCTCGCCGAGATGTAGCTCCTTGGAGGTGAAATAGGTATAGGGCGATTCGTGTTTATAGATGGCTCCCACCGAGGGGTCGCGAAACAGCACCGAGCCGCATCCATAGGGTTGAAGGCCGTGTTTATGGGGATCGACCACGATCGAATCGACCTTATCTAATGTATCAAAGGCCGCCCGCGCCTCGGACGTTAGGTTTTCCGCCAGCGTAAAGTACCCGCCGTAAGCCGCGTCCACATGGAGGCGAAATCCGTACTTTTGCTTGAGCTGAAAGATTTGAGGAAGCGGATCTATCGACCCGGACGCCGTCGTTCCCACGGTCGCCACCACCGTGCCCACCTCTCCGCTCTGCAATAGCTTTTCCAAAAACCTTAGATCCATCTTGGCCCGGGCGTCCACGGGTATGGCCTCAAAATCGAGCCGCAACACCTCGGATATACGCCGGTGGGTGTAGTGGGCCTGCTCGGAGGCGACGACTTTCTTTCCCGGAGCGAGCCGTCCCGACACCCAAAGGGCTTCCAGGTTCGCCATGGTGCCGCCGCTCGTTAGGTGACCGAGGTGCCTTTGCCAGCCGAAAAGCTTTGCGAGTTCCGCGACCGCCTCCTTTTCCATGGCGGAGCTCGCCCGCCCGCCGTCCAGGGCGTGGTTATTCGGATTGATCCAGAGCGCCAGACAGTATGCCAAGCGCGCGATTGGATGGGGCGGTTTAAGCATTTGGCCCGCGTACAAGGGATGGTGATAGGGAAAGTTGTCCCTCATTCTAAAGGCGACTTCTTCCAGCACCTCCCGCATGCGCTCGAGGTCGATTTCCGGAGAAAAATCAGCAAGCTCGGCAAAACCGCCATCCAATCGCCGTAGCGACTCGACCAAAAGCGTCAGGCTCTCGATTTCCAGACCCATGGGTTTCCTCTTTGCAGGTGCTTTTGCCTTTTAGCACAACCTCGGCCGCCGGATAAGCGCGTTGTTTGCGAAGTCGGTTTAGAAGAAAGCATACGCATCGTCCCGGCGCCGATTTGAGAACGGCCTCTCACACTTCCAGCGTTTCGCCTCGTCAAACACTTCTGAAATACGAGCGGCCTTATTCCGAGCGATAACCACTCCGATAGGCGACGGTATCCGAAAACCTATCCTAACATCAGATCGCGCGACGAGGTCGTCAAAGAAGCGGGCTAAAGGTTATCGGCTTTAAGTTGTCGTCCAGCAACGCTCCAGAGCGCGGTTGACACTCATTACGTTCCACGTTATAGAAAGCGGTGATGCGTCGCTGTATCGATTTATCGAGCTCGTTAGAGTTGAATCTTTCCCTTGAAATTCGCATTATTTCATCCTCGATATTGGGTAGATGCCCTTAAACAGCCGATCAACAGCTCGATCGGATTAATTCAGGTTGAACTTTTAACCGACGCGTTGGTATTTACATATTCCCTTTGGACAATCGCTTGTCACGTAACCGTCGTTTCAGAGGGAACTACGAGATACGGGCTCTCGATCGCCGCAATCATCGCGCTATTGTGCTTTCTCGCGGTGCTAATCGCGTTATGGCGAATACGAAAGTGGCGCGACGCGTATTTTAAAGATTTACGCGACTCGCCCTGCTTCGCAGAAGTATCATATTCCACCCCCATCTTGCTAGCGGCTTTAGCGGCGATTACGCTCGTCATAGCCACGTGGTTTATAACGCGTAATCAGTGGGTTGTGTGGATAGAAATGGTGATATTTTGTAGCCTAGCTATTCTATATGGAACCCGTTTAGCGTCTCTCGCGGCACCCGTCGCTGGGCTCGAATTCGGTCGAGAGCGCATCAATTATTTTCTCTTACACGCGGCAGCCTTTATCTGCTTCGCCTTTACATTGCTAGCATTTCGGCCTCGAACGGACGAAGGCTTTTATGCGAGTATGGCCGTGGCGCTCACGAATTATCCCGATCTCGCGCTCAATAAGTTCGCAATGTTACACGGATCGGCAACTGAATTTCTAAGCGAGCAGTTCCTGTTTCCCCCCTACCGAGTTCATAGCTTTGAGCTTCTAGGAGGATATCTGGGCTATTTGACCGGAATCGAATCGGTCAGCATCGTTCACTTGGTAATAGCCCCTCTTTTCGCCTGGTTCGCGCCGTTCGCGATAGCCCGCCCGCTTAAATTGCTGATTCCCCGCTACTGGGCGATGGCGTTATTTATCGCGCTTTCATTTTACTTTATAGAAGGTAGCGCCGGTCGAGGTTTCGCTAATCAAGCCTTTGTCAGGTTTTTTAACGGAAAATCCGTGATGCTTACGGTTGCCGTTCCGTTACTGATCGGATATGGGCTTCGATTCGGCGCAAAACCGACCTTATCGCGTTTTATTTTTCTTACCTGCTCGCAGATAACGATGGCCGGATTATCGAGCACAGGAATTTGGTTGGCTCCGACGCTTGCAACGATTTCCGTGGCGGTCGCTATCCCAACGCGTCGGGCGCTCCTGCGAACCATCGGATTAAGTCTGCTAAGCTCGAGCTACGTATTATTGATCGGCCTATGGGTTGCGGGTCAAATGAATGTCATCGCCGTAGGTGTAGCCAAGAAAGCGACTACCTATAAAGAGTTTCGCCCGGGTTTCGGTCTGCTCACTTGGGTGCTTCCCAACGTTTTAGGAAAAGGATGGACCGTCATCGCGCATTTATCCAGCGTAGCGCTCGCCTGCGCTTTCGCTCGTCGCTCGGCGACCTTGCGTCTGTTCGCACTGCTAGGCCTACTGCTAAGTCTCGTCCTTGCCAATCCCTATCTGGTTAGAACAGTACAAAGCTATCTGACCGGCAGGCTAACCTATGAAAGGATTTTTTGGCTTCTACCGATTCCAATCGCGCTCGGAGTGTGGTGTACGGATTTATTCATTTTACTCAGGAAACAATCGCGGGCCTGGATTGCTCTACTCTTCGTCATAGTTATTTTGACTACTTATTACGTTGTATCTACCGAGCGAATGGTCATTAGTCGAGCAAATGCCTCCAGCATAGTGTTTCCGCCCGCGGTCAAGATGTGGCAAACTGATCGCGAGGTCGCTCAGCGGGTTTGCCATTACGTTCAGAACGATGAATATGTTCTCGCTCCCAAAGGTATTTCCACTCAGCTCGTAACGCTATCACACTGCGGTATTCCGCTAATTTCGGAAATGCGATGGATGGGTGAGAATTTATCAGAGGAAAGACGGCGAAACCGATTAGTCGCCTATGTTAGCCGGGCCGATCTTGGTCTAGATAGGACTGAGGAGTTTTTCGAATATCTCAAGAAATATCGAATTGCGGTAGTTGTAACAACTAAGAGACAATATCGACGCCCATGGCTTCGCGAATTATTGGCACAAGCAGGCTATCGAAAAATCGAATCTATCAGGGGATTTCGGATCCTCATTTATGACGAATTTGGACCGTCATGGACTCTATTACGCGCTCAAAGAGTTGCGAAAGCGGCCTGTAACCGCGCTCCAAAAGATGGTTACGTATTAGCGCCTTTCGGCATATCGCGACACATGGTTGCTGTAAAAGAATGCGCGAGACCGTTAATCGATGCTCACTCTTCAAAATCGAACGAGAGATTGAGCGAAAAACAGCTACACCGACTAGACGATTTGGTTTCGCGACCGGAGGATCTGCGAAAAAGGGAGGTTAAATGGGTAAAGAGCGCACTTGAGGCCTACGAGGTTGGCGAGACGGTTCTGTTTAATAGAGCTTTTCCGAACGAAAGATTCAAAGCGCTATTATACGAATTGGGATTTATAGATAAAGGAATCATCGACAATCACCTATTCATGCTACGAGAAGCCTCAGCTGAAACTAGCCCGCTTAAGCAAAAAAGCCATCAAAGCGATCGTAAGAGGTAAAGGGGAATTTTTTATTTCGCGCGCGTGCTACCATACGCGGTTTGTCGCTAATGGCTTGCGCAGGCGTTATATCGATCCGTCATAAGCATTATCGCGCTTATCCCGTCTTATTAGAGCCCGTCTCATAAATACCTGCACTCGTCTTTCGGGCTGAACGACCCCATCTGCGACGTCGCTCCTGCTCGAAATAGCGCTGCTAGTCCATCGTCTTCGCTCCTTGCAGCCGGGGCCGTCGCGCTCCGAAATACTTCGGAAAGATTTATGAGACGGGCTCTAGAAACACGCTCTAAGATAAAACCTCTCCCCATCGGGACATTTTTAGCATAATATCGCGATCCTCTATTTTATCCGACTCGAATCTACTCCCGACGGGTTCGCCCGTAAACGCGCCGACAATAGCCCCTTTTACGGCAGCAGCCCTTCGATATAAGTGACGAATTGAATCGAAACGTGAGGGGATGAATACGGCTTCACCCCTGTGGTTCATGACCAGTGTCGACAGATATCCCGCCAGGTTTTGGATGGGATCTCCGTTCGCCAGGTTTTCGACGATAATATCATCCCGAAGAGCGGCGTGCCGACGGTTAAAGACAGGTTTATCCACAGTAGATAGAAATTCCTCGTAACTCGTCAAATGATCAAGCTTATCAAACCATTCCGGAACAAATTCCTGCGGAAAGCGTACTGGCTCGAGAATATATGCGGGTTTATCCGCGACAACCGCATCCATAAGACACGTGCTGACCGAAGATAAGACAATATCCGATGACAGGATCCATTCCTTAATCGTGCCATTCTTTATTATATGTAGACCGCTCGGCAAATGTCCAATTTCTTTTTCAATCGTGTCTTTCCATTCTGCGATTGAAACCGCTGGCCGAGGTCGAAGAATGATCTCTATATTATTTCGGTCTGCGCAGAGATCGTGTAACCACCGAAGTACTTTAGATATGTTTTGTTTATTGACTTCTCGGCATCGGTACGCTGACGATCTCTCGAACCCATGGTCTATTCTGGTATTAAGTTCTCTATCGCTCAAGAAAGCCCACCCATAATTTTCGGCAAGCAAGATCCAGGCTTTACTATGATCAAGCTCGTATTTCCGCCCCAGCTCAATTTTATTTGCGTATAGTTTTCGATATGGTTCTCGGTACAGCATGAAATTAGAGTTGCCATTTACGAAGATCTTCGCCGGATCAACCCCAAATTCAACCAGATAATCTCGAAACGCATTACTCCAGGCTTGTTGGTAAACGCGAGACCTCGCGAAATCATCTTTAGGGGCCTTGAACGATCGATTGGCAGAATAGAAATACTGCTCAAAATTTAAGTTGAAGTAAGTGACGTTTTTCCAGTGATTGATATAATATCCACCTTGGTAGTAGAATTTGATATCGCTCGATATTAGAAAGGGAAATACCGCAACTTTAGCTCGGTACTTGTGGGTAGCATCCCTGAAACCTAAAGGTAAGGAGAGGATTACCACGCGTAGATTAAATTTCTTTTCGCAAAAATATTTTACCGCTGTTGCGGTATCCAATTCACGGGAAGGGTGCTCAATAAAGTACAGGATATCGCAGTCGGTTAATTTATCAGTCATTATCAATCTCTAAAAGACGAACGGACCTTTTCTCAATCAGGAAAAATATTCGATAATCCGCTTTACTATCAACATTAATACACGTATCCATCCAAGATAGCAAGGTGCCAAGGCGATCGCATTCTTTCATGACTACGAACCGATAACCTTAAGCAGGTTGTCACGCTTCTATCCGCCGCCCTTGCGCTTTGCTCGAACTGCGTTTTTCTTGGCAGTTTCGCGCTTGGTCGCCTGCAGCGCGTATTTTGCCTCCTTGGTCCAAAGAACGGTTTTTCGCCAAAACCCGAGGTAGAAGCCCGGTGCGGTAGTTCCGTACGCTGGGATCTGTGCGGTGAACGGCCCAAACCCATTGTGCTTAGGGCCGTCGCTACCGCGACCGCTGGTTCGCGTTTTCTTGGGCCAGATGCTCTCCCGCCACCATCTCCGCGGTCAATCCTTCGGCCGTGTTCAGTAGACCTTAAGGTTGCAAGAAACGTCGAGCGGAAACGCGAAATAGAGTTCTTCGACCTCGCGAGGTCAACAAATCGCTCGCGATATCGCGCCTTGTCGTATAGCCTTCCGCTTATGTGGACAGCGTCGGCACTAACGGTTTGTTCATTTCGCGTCTCATTAGTCCTGCTTATGCATGCCCCTATCAACGCTTCGATCGCCCGCTTAGGGCGGCCTGCGCACGACTCGAGGTTATCGTGGTTCGCTGTTCCTTCGATACGGGTCTCTTTCATACCCTTCTCCATACAGGTTTATCCCGGAGCACCCGCATTCAAACTAGTTCTAATTGCTATGGTAATCTATAGTGATCTAGTCCAATATATATTCCATGGTTAGCCTCGGTTGCACTGCTTATCACCTCGTTATTGTTGTTTTCGTGAAGCACCATGCTGCCACGTTATTTGAGGTCTATCCGATCGCGTCCCATATAAGAGCTTAGACACGTTCTAAGAAGCTTTACCGAATAAGAACCGCAACGACTTCAAATCGCATCCTATCGTTTATGAAGCTTTCCGAACAGCATATATTTTTAGTCGATCTTCTTTCACTTTCGCCTTTTTATGATCGATACCTATTTGAAGCGATTGCGGCGCACCTTCCGAAGCTTCGGTTGTACGCGGCGACTTTCCCCTATGAAACGGAGTACTGGCGCTCGGTACCGGTGAACCGCGCGGCCCTTCTCTTCGATTGCGTGGCCCGGTTGAATCTCGATAACAAGCGAATCCGGCGCACGCTTCAGGTGTTCGAGTACGCATGTAACTGGGTTAGACTGATGACGGATGCACGCAGGGATAAAGTCGCGGTTGTGCATATCGAGTGGCTTCCCCTCATCGAGGTATCGGATTTAGAATTATGGGCCGTTAGGCAACTTTCACGTTCCGGGGCGGCCGTGGTTTATACGGCGCATAATGCCCTGCCGCACGAAGGAAGCGAACACCTGAAAGCGCGCTATATTCGTGTTTGCCGCGCGATGGATCGCGTGCTTGTACATACCGAAGGAGAACGCCGGCGGTTAGTCCATGAGCTCGGCATATCGGCCGACTCCATTGACGTCGTACCACACGGCCCGATGTTGTACGATCTCGCGCCCGTAAGCCGAAGCCGAGCGCGTGAACAACTCGGCTTCGCGGATGCCGATGAGGTAGTCCTGTTCGTCGGCTTGATCAGGCCCTACAAGGGTATTGAAGAGTTACTTTCCGCAACGGCAAAGCTTCGTGCGTACCGACCTCTGGTAAAACTACTGATTGCTGGTCAGGGCGAAACGGCATATATCAGAACCGTTCACTCACTCATCGAAAAACTAAACCTTTTCGATCAGGTTGCCTTTCTCGATCGTTATATACCCGTAGCGGAGATGCCAAAACTCTACGCGAGCGCAGACGTTACGGTCCTGCCTTATCGCTCCGCATCTCAGAGCGGTGCTCTATTTACACTAGCCTCGTTTAACGTACCTCTGGTCGCGACGGCAGTCGGAGGTATCGGCGAAGTACTCGCTGGACGTGATATGGCACGCCTGGTTCCGACCGAGGACCCCGCATCCTTAGCAACGGCGATAGCAGACCTACTAGAAAGACCCGAAACCGAAAGACGCGCTTTAGCCGGTAGGCTCTCTCAATGGGCGCGCGAGCAATGTAGTTGGGAACGCGCCGCCGACTTGACTCTCGAGGCATACGAACGCGCTATAATGACGCGGCGCAGGCGCCAGCGCTAATGAATCGCGAGCTCGACCTATCCACTGATTCGTCGAACGATCTTGAGCTACTACCAAAGCTTGGCCCAGCGCTTCACGAGACCCGGTAGGTAGAAAGCGCGCAAGAAGAAAAGTACGGTTATTCGCGACGGGGCGAATACGATTCCCGATAACCAATGAGAAACCCCAAGCGACGCGAACGACGCGTAGGCGGCCCCTAGCGGTCCGAACCGCGGAATCAGAAAGAAATTCAATGCCACGTTAGCGAGCGCACCGCATATGCTCATGAATAGCTGAATACGCATATGGTTCTCGGTTATCAAATAGCGGTGACCCGTAGAGCCCGCAGCCCAGAATACGCCTGACCAAATATGTACCGCGAGCACTGGCCCGCTTTCGATATAGTGTTCGCCATATAAAAAACCGACGATCGGTCTCGCTAAAAACTGCATTAGAAACGCAGCTACGATCCCAAGCCATACAAATAGATCATACAGACGCTGGAATCGGCTTAAGTAAAGCTCCTGACTGATCTTGCGGGCCTTAACCAATGACGGAAATACCGAGGTCATAATAAACGAAGGCAACAAGTGAAACGTTTCCGAAAGCCGTGCGGCAACGCCGTAAATGCCAACTTCAGCTTCTCCTCGCATTTCACCGATCATAACCTGGTCGATCTTCATATAGACGACTGACATAAATCCTGCCACTACAAGCGGCCAGCTATCCTTAAATATCTGCCCGACCAGTTCGTATCGTACGCGCCAGCGGGAAACCGGCATGCGAGCCGTGGTGCTATAGATAACGAACATGGTTATCGCGGTCAGCGCGACTTCCAGGCTATACGCTATTACAAACATCATGACGCCAGCCCCGGCCAAAATCAGTGCCGCTTTTATCATGGCGCTTAGTATTACCGCAGATGATCGCGACCAGGTCGTATACTTTCCTTGAACCTTTGCGGTAAACCAGAGCTCGAACGTACCGAGATTACGCATAGCCTGTCCGAGCGCTACGATACCGACGAACAGCCAAACCATGGTATCTTCGGGACGAAGGACTGCGATAACGATGCAGCTAACGGCGAGCAGCGCCGCGCTTCCCAACGCACGTAAAAAGGTAGCGCTTCCGAGTATGACAGAACTAGCATCCGGATCTCGCACTAAGTCGCGTACAACCGTAATACCCACTCCAAATGTTGCTAATGGCGAAAATAATCCAACAAATGCTATCGCGTAGCTGAGCGTGCCGTAGTCCGCCGGTCCGAGCTTACGCGCAACCCATACTCCTATCAGAAGGCCAACCGTCAAGTCCAACATGGGCTGCACCGACAACCAGCCGATGTTCGCAATTGATTGTTGTAGTTCGTATCGCTTTTCGATTCGCGTGAGCAGCGCGGCCGGTAGCCACCTTAGCGGAAGTTTAGGCTTGGCGTTGTTATCAACCATTAATCGCCCGAATCGCTAAGCAATCGTATTCGCATAGACGATCTTTTGGGTAAAAGCGTCCGATGCGTTCATTAACTGGCTGCATATTCCACTTTTGAGGGAGCTTGCGGTAACGTCTAGCGGTAAGTTGTACGCGGGTCCTACCCGATTCCCTTATTTCGAACATGGCCGAATTAGAAATCGTTTCAATCCGCTCGGGAACTGCCGGGGCATCGATGGTCACCACTTCTTGGATTTCTTTGGGAAGAACTTTTCTATATCCTCGAAAACGGACCAACTCAAATAAAAACGCTAGGTCTTCTTTCCGGTTGAAGCGTGAATCATTTCGTCTGCGTCGGTCGGTATATAGTCTAGTCATCATCGTTATTAATATATCTCGCAATTCTCGCACAGGGCATATCTCTACGGGGCTAGCTTGCTGCGACGCTAATTGAGCGCAAATTAATCCTTTTTCTAATTAGCGTCACTTGTCACGTCGAACAATTCAATCGTTAGCAAAGCGAATACGCAGGCAATTGCTTGTATATCGCCGGGTAAGGGAATAGTCACGAGCAATTAGCGCGGGAGAAATATAGTTCTGTTGCGATAAGTCTCTTACTTTCTCTTGTCGGTAGGCTAGCTCGTAGAAATCACCACGTTCACTGAGTTTCGTTTTGTGGCCAAGCTTGTAACGTTGCAACTCGGAGGACTCACGTCCAATTCGTTTTTCGATATTACAACCTCGTTTATAGCGCCTCACTTAGTATTCGACATTACAAGCTTAAAAGCCTTTCCTGCAAATACAACCGATATCCCATTGGCCGCCGAATAGGCTTGTAATATCGAATACCTTCACGATCCGTTCACGAAGCGGAATTTTTTTTCGGCTAGCGGCAACGACGGCGGAAAACGTTCATAGAAAAAGGGCGCGGGGGACTTGTTTTGGACCGCAGCTTAATGCAGCCTAAGTGAGGTCCAAAAAAAAGTGAGCACGCCCTTAGTTCGCGCTATTTTTCGTGAGCGAAGCGCTTTACGCCGACGGAGTTTTTGCAACGTTAAGGTCTACCTTTGCGCTTCGCGCTCTCCTCGAGATTCTTTGTAACGTTCGCACGTACAAAAAGTTCGTTATCTCTAACGCGGTCCTTAGACCGACCATCCTGACGAGTCCGACAAACAGTCGGTGTTTGATTTTTCGCGCGTTCTTGAACAGGTCCTTGTTTTTAGTCAAGGCGGCAACGATACGATCTTTGTCTTTTGAATCGTAACGAGAAAATGACTCGACGACCGTCGAAAATAGCGACATGACCAGTCTTTCAAATATCAGCGTCTTTAATTCGGTGTCGAGACAGTGGTAGCTATTGTCGCCCGCGTTTGCGGAAACAATGTCGATGATATCCAACGGTCTTCGGATATTCGTATCCGAGGTAATCGCACCGCAGCGATTGATCCGGTAATGATACCAGTAATAACAACAAAACGAGAAGCTAGCGGCGCTCTTGAATAGTTTCGCGGTCCAATCGATGTCTTCGTGAAGATAACCCGTGCGGAATTGAAGCCCGGCTTTAGTAATAAAGCTTCGATTTACAACATACTTATACGCGGGCCACGTGTTTTGGCTTCTTGAGAATACCCATTTGAAAGCACACAACTTGTCCGTATCGAAATCCTCCCTCATCTTCTTATCCGTTTTTCGGATACTTGAGTCGGGAAAAACTTCTACCAGCCGAGTAATCAGAACGTCCGGACGCGCAACGAGCTTTTCGGAGAAGTGCTTCAAGGAATCCATCATGATATAGTCATCGCCATCCACAAAAACGATGTACTCGCCTTGGGCGTTTCTCATCCCGACGTTTCTAGCCTCCGACAGCCCGCGGTTGGATTGATGAATAACTCGAACTCGTTTGTTTTGAGCCGCGTAGGAGTCACAAAGATACGCGGTGCCGTCGGTCGAGCCGTCGTCCACTAAAATCAGCTCGAAATTCGAATAACTCTGTTTTAAGATCGCTCGAACGCAGTCGTTCAAGTACTCTTCGATATTGTAGGCTGGGACCACGATTGAGAAAAGCATGGCAACTCTACCGATCAGGGGGGGAAGGATGGCATGGGTTCCTTATTGCGGATAGCATAATCAACATCGAGCGCTAGCATAAGTGAACGCAACTTCGATTGTTTTTGGCAACGGGTTCGATATGCACACACGAACGACCTTGTATCAACCCTAGCGGCACGAAAAATGTCGACGTAAAAGTGGGTACAACGAGGGCTAGCGGAGATATCATTTGGATTGCGGCTGATCGCATTCCCTGACGGCGAACCCGGATACTGAACAAAATTTCAATTATAGAACGGGGTAAATCGTTAAATATCGAAGATGATATCTAGCTAGATTTACGTTCAATTTCTCCAGGGATCTCTCAAGTAGCCACGACCTATACCCAGAATCACCATTCTGCGTCGCATTCAGCAAGAAAAGGATTTGTGCTTGATCAATCTTCTATGCTTGGATAATAAGAAACCTCCGAACTCTTGCAAGAAATCAATAGATGGGTCTCTGATAAATGAAAGAGCATACGGTCGGTCGGCCATTTCCTGCACCGGCCGGACGCGCGCGGCTCGGCGTATTGGGAAAGCGACGACCCGCTACGCGGCAGCGGCAATAGATAAGCGATTAAACCCAAACCGGCCCTGTTACTATTTGGTAAAACTATGAAATACGTGGGGAAGACATGTCTCAAACTTTTGCGATTCTGGCTCTGCAATCAGTATGCAGTTTTGGTTGAGCAATGAAGACCGTCAAATGTGATCTCTGCGGCTCTGATGAGTCTATAGTCGTGGCAAAGGGGATGAGATTCGGCATCAGCACTACAAACGTTGCCTGCAAGGTTTGCGGTATGGTGTATCAGAATCCTAGACTTACTGATGCGCAATTAGCCGATTTCTATAAGAGTAAGTATCGTCGACTATATTCCGGATCGAATGAAGCTCCGCCGGTGGAGCTTATCGAAGAGCAAAAGGCTCGTGGAAATGAGATACTAACCTTTTGTCGTCCTTGGCTAGATAATGACGCGTTAATTCTGGACGTCGGATGTGGTCCGGGTGGAACTCTGCTGCCTTTTCGCGATAGTGGTTTTCGAGCATGCGGAATCGAGCCAGGGCCATATGCGCTTTGGGGAGCGCAGAACCTTGGACTAACCATACTTCAGGGAACTCTTGAAACCGTACAACTCGATGGTATGGCTCCCGGGTTAATTATCCTCTCTTTCATGCTCGAGCATGTACCGTCACCACGTAGTGTCCTCAGCCAAGTATACAGGGTACTGCCAAAAAAAGGGTTTTTATTCGTTGAAGTACCGAATCTGAGACGTATTAATGGGCCTATAGAGGACTTCTTTCACGTTGCTCATCTCACGTTCTTTACTCCAAAAACGATAGCACTAATGTTATCAGTTACAGGGTATTCGATAGCCGCGTTAGACAGTAGCGACGTATATTCGATAAGGACAGTTTCGGTCCCAAAGCCGGTTTTGCCAACCGACGAGAGCGCTAACTGGGCTCGGGAAGGCGATAAAGCTGAAGAAATTCATGCCTTTCTCCGTAAGCATGAAAGGCTTATAGGTATTCAGTTGCGGGTTATGAGGATACTTAGACCCGTGCGTCGTTTGGGTTCTCGCCTGCTTACGGAAACGATCGGCGAAAACGCGACCAAGAGGATCTATAGAGTATGTCGAGAGGTATGGATGAAAGTACGTTATATGACTGTAATGCGAGAATGAATCGTAAGCGATTAGTCCCTCCCGTTACTACCATGAGCTAAGGGAGCGCTATGATCGCGCTACGCGTTGCCGGACGGCCGATACAACTCGAGGTCTATTCGGTCTTTTTTGGGCATCACGACTCGCTCGCGACGCGGCAGGTTACGGGGCACAGTTGTCCCTGCGGCTCCTGATTGCCTCTTTATTTGCTCTTTTCATCGAGCTTCGAGGGGGCCATTTCTTCTGGCCCGGACGTACGCTATTAGTAGTCGTTTTTGCGTCGTCGGCATAATACTTGTTCTTATACGATTTATTATCGGAGCATACAAACGCAGAATGTATATAAAATATAAAACTCAACATACGCAAGCAGCAGCATAAAGCGCGACTCGAGCAGAACAGGTCGTACTCGTCGCGTCCGCCATCCTCGGATCTGCCGCTCACACGCCCGGGACAGTCGACGTCGCCGAGCGGCAGGATGCGTGTTTTTCAGTCCGGGCACGAAGCTCACCCGCACACGCTGCTAGCCCGACTTCGTCTATTCGGCTACGTTTGAGGGTCTAACATATTGAAATCATTATCACGGGGTGTCAAAGGTCGGCACTACAAGGCGCTATTGGGCCACGGTCGTCTGGGTGCTGATTCTCGGCGGCGGTTGCGAAGGTAGGGTCAAGCCAAGCCGAGCGAGCAGAAGCTTTTGGTCCTGCTCGGGATCTGTGTATCGCGATATTAGAAGAGTTCGTCCATCGGTGGTCGGCAGATAGACGTCCACCATTTGAATCGCCGCCATCTTTTCTAGAATCGACCGCGGGGTGAGACCTGGCGCAAGAGCCCTCGCCCTTTGCTTCAGAGTCACTTGCAGGCAGTAGGAAAGAAACGCAACGAAGATATGTGCTTCGATTCGACGCTCCAGCTGATGATATATCGGTCGAATGGATAAGTCGCTCTTCAACTCCTTGAAGGCTTGCTCAACCTCGGTCAGTTGGATGTAATACTTCCAAAGCTTCGCCGGGTCGGTCGCAGCAAGATTGGAGCGCAGCAAGTAGCAGCCTTCGCGTCTGCATGCCTGGCGCAACTTTTTTCGATTGAACGCAAACGTGAATGTCTCGGCGTTCACAGGCTCGTCTGTTTTTGGAATCCGTATCTCCAAAAAACCGTAAGCCCGACCCGCTTCCTTCTTCGCTGCTCCCAGTTTTATCAGCAGTTGGTCGCGCGTCAGCGTTTGCGACTGATAGCTCTTGAGCCGTGAAACAAGTCGCCGAAGTCGACGGCGACGCATCTGGCGCTCTTTGAGCACGCGGCCTTCACTGCGGGCGAGAATGTATATTTCTTTGCCTTGCTCCAGTAGCTTCACATCGACGTCCTGCCTGGCTTTCGACCAATCCAACTTGATGAGCTCCTTGTCAAGCTTGCTCAGCCGTCCCTTGGGCGTGCCCACCAGATAGGACACCGGCGGGTCCATTTCGCGCATCTCCGCAAGCGTCTGTTCTGTCGGAATCCCGCGGTCCATCACCCATACCCGATTCGCTTTCCCATATTGGGTTTCGATCTTGCAGAGAAAATCTTTAAGCGTCGTTTTGTCCGATGTGTTTCCAGCCAGAACTTCATAGGCCAATGGAAAACCCTGCGGCGTCACAATTAGCGCTATGACCACCTGAACGCAATCGGAACGCTTGTCTCGGCTGTAGCCAAATTGGCGCTTGCCCAAAAATGGCGGGTCAGATTCAAAGTACGTGCTCGTCAGGTCGTAAAGCAGAACGTCAAACTTGACGTCAAACAGCGTTTTCCAACGCTCGGTCAAATGCGTGAACAACTCTGTCTTGTGCGCAAGCAACTTGTCCAGACAGCGATAAAGCGTTGCAGGCTGTGCAACGCGCAGGTCCTCGCCCAGCAAGTCCCCCATCGCGCTTTGCTCAAACCACTGCCTATGAAGACGCCACTCGCTGCCGGGATCGAGCAGCCGATAGCAGACCAGCGTCTTGAGCACATTCACCCAACGCGTGCCTTTGCGGCTCTTGAGCAACCTGTCTCGCCAAAAATCGTCGAGACACAACTGCTCCCACAGTAAAACGCTCAACCAGCATGCTCCCCACTGACGCGGCCGTTTGAGACTGATCTCATTCACTCGCACTTGAACCACTTCGCACGATAACGGCGGCGGCGTCCGGTCGGATGGAAACAGGGCAAGCTGTCTTTCTTTCCCGCTCTCATCGAAAACCGAGATCGCCTCGCACCAAGCGGCTCTTTGACTGTCGTTGATCGTGTCCTTTCGGCAGCGATGCAAGCGGCCGAAACGGGGCGGGGGTAGAGAGCGGGGAAATCGTCAGAAACGAGGAGGCTACCCT
>JAFGIB010000302.1 GCA_016929805.1 Deltaproteobacteria bacterium
AAGTACCATCCTCGCCGGCCCTGCGGGCGCGCTCGGTTTTACAGGCGAATTGGCCGCCGACTTGTTTGCCCCCCTGAACGCTTACAAGTGATAGCTCTCAGGGTGAGCCCACTGACTCTCTTTCGCGCCCGCGATTCCATGCGACGCAGTCGGAATATCGCACCAGATTTCCGCCGAAAATATCCAACGCGCTGCCGTAAGTGAGGTCAACTTTTCCTTTACTGAGTTTCTCGACGTGCTCTAAATCCGATATCGTACGCGCACCGCCTGCATAGGTACAGGGTATCGGGCTACACGAACCGAGCAGGGCTACGAGCTCGTGTTCTATACCCCGGCACGTCCCCTCTCGTTCGGTGGCGTGTACCAGGAACTCGCCGCAATATTTCGCGAGTAGATCGAGCGTTTTTCGATCTAACTGAGTCTGCGTTATAGTTTGCCAGCGTTTGGTGACAACCCGCCAACCGTTTTCAGCTTTTCGGCAACTCAGATCAAAAACCAGCCGTTCCCGCCCAACCTCCGCGCTGATCTCCGCCGCCCTTCCTATGTCAAGCTTGTCGTCTGTAAAAAGCCAGCTCGTAACGATGACTTTGCCCGCACCCGAATCGATCCAAAACCGCGCATTCTCCGCGTTGAGACCTCCGCCTATATGAAAACCTTGAGGCCAAACCGCCAAAGCGGCTCTCGCCGCCCGCTCGTTTCCGGGCCCCAGCATGATGATATGTCCGCCCACCAAGCGGTCCTTACGATAGAGTTGGGCGAACCACGTCGCGTCACGATCAGATACGAAATTGGTTGCCGGTTCGGTTCCGTCATCCCTTAGCGTCGCTCCGACTATCTGCTTCACGCGACCGCGGTGTAAGTCGATACATGGGCGAAATTGAGTCATTTGAGATGCATTCGTCCACATAGCAACGATAACGTCGGGTTACGGCCGGTCCCTCGTCTCCTTCCATCCGTTGTTACGCGTTTTGGCGAGCGTTGCTGCGCCCAGCGTTTATGGTGCGCCCTCGGCGTCTCGCCTGCTTCTACGGATAAAGAAAGCCCTCTAGTCACTCTGTATCATACCGCGCTTTTTCGGATCAAAGTTCGGAGGAAATTTAGTGCTCGCATTATAATGAGCGCTGTAGAGTTTAGCGTCCTTAAGGTCCGCGGTGCTAAGATCCGCGTTGTTGAAGTTGGCTCCGCTGAGGTAAGCACCATTTAGATTAACGCCTTTGAGATCCGTTCCGGAAAAATCCGCTCCATCGAGGTACGCGTCCTTAAGGTTTGCGCCCCGGAGGTCCTCCTTGACAAAAATCCGTTCGCCCGACTTGTACCTTTTAACGATTTCTTCTCCAGAATCGGAACTACATCCCAGCAAAAGTACCGCTGATACTAGCAACAAAGTAACGATGCGCATTTCGAACCTCTCTATCGGTTTACCGGAAGGTTGACGACCCCGTCAGAGCTCGGAACGGTTTGAAACGTCTTTGAATTCGCAAGGATAGCGGGGTCAGACGCGGAATTCGTCCCGACGAACGACTAGCAACGCTAATTCGAGCAGAGACTAAACCGCAGATGACTTTGATAGACCGTAAAATCATGGTGTTTTCAAACCGATCGGAGCCCTAACGACTCGAGAAGCAACCTTCGATCTAAGTCTGGACCATACCCGAAAAGTTCATAAAAAAAAACATCTAAGCGCCGATCTTAGAACCGGACCGAGCATCGCTCGCGCCATAAGTTGAATTCAAGACCGAGCGAAGCCTGCCGGCGTAACAGTATGGCGTGGAACGGACGCGGGCCCGAAAGACGATAGGTTTCCGGTGAGTACGGTAGGGTCCGCAGCATTCGAATACTCAAGCCTGGGGCTTTTTATCGGCGGGTTTAACCCCGCGGACGATCGCTTGCAGCAATCGACGCGACTCGAGGTTCTGAGCTCGGTTATAAGCTTACGCGCCCTAAAACGAGAAGGCGTCAACGCCTATCAGGCGATAAATTACTACAGCCTTGTCCCGGTGCGCGCCGATGTTCTTACGACAAATATATTTTTAGCTATCTCTTCATCCAGCGCCAACTCGGTGTTTTCGAACTTAATACATAGCGTCGGAACAGTTCGATGCACCGTCAGCTCAACGCCTGGATTGACACCGAAAGAAAGCAATTGGTGTAGCTGTGAATGGTTACTCGGCTTTATATAAGAGACTTTTCCTCGTTCTCCGGGCTTGAGGTCCGTTAGGTTGATAACCACGTTATTGACCGTCATCGCCCCTTTTTCGCAGCATTTGCCTCTTGGGATGGGTTTGCCGTTTGGACTCACCTGGGGGTGACCGAGTAAGGTACAAATGGCCTCTTCGACCTCGGGTAGCAGGGTATGTTCGATCTTACAGGCCAATTCCTCCATTTTTGAATTTCTGAGCTTTAGTATCGAGTTCAATAAAACCGCGGCGAGACGATTTCTTCGTATGATTTTTTCAGCCGTTCGCCTCCCTTCCGACGAAAAGGTGATCTTTCCACGTTGGTTATCGATCAGCTTTTGGTTTTCGAGCTCGGAGAAGTCATCCTCGGAAACCGGCACGTCACACCTTTTTTTTATCTCTTCCAGGGAAAACGCGCCGTTTTCGGCCGATTTCCATATGGCTTCCAAGATCTCTTCGTATTTTTCTTTCATAGCTTAGCCCTTCATCAGATAAACGTAACACCCAAAAGAAGACATACGTGGTTGAGTACGCCGCCGGCGATAATCGCATAAACCAAAACCGATCCGATAATCGCGGATGCGGCTTTGAACCCCCGCTCCTTAAAGATCACGAGAATCGAATTCATACACGGCGTGAGGTTTACCATGACAAATAAATTAACTATCAGTTGAAGATGGCTGTAGGTGTTACTCAGGTGCATGAGCTCCGTCGCTCCGCTTTCTCTTCGAATAAGGGTTTTGATAAACACTTGCACGCTTCTTTCGGGCAGGCCTAGGAATCCGTTCGTCAGCGGTTTAAGCAATTCCTCTAAGGCCCTAAGGCCCCCTAAACGGTCGAAGAGAAAGACAACCACGGAAGCGAGAATAAACACCGGAACCGCTTCCTTCATAAAAGAATAAGTTCTATAATATGATTTCTTCACGATATTCAGGGGATGCGGAATTCTCATCGTCGGAATTTCCATCAGTAGCGGCGACGAGCGGCCTGGAATGATCTTTGCCGCGATGAATCCGGCCAGCAATATTTGCACAAAAAGCAATCCAAAAATCGTCAACGTCGCGGTCACCGGCATCTGGTCCAATACCACGAGCATCACGGCTAAAAGCGGCGCGCAGGGAAAACCGAGAACGAGCAAAAAAGTCGCGATATTACGTTCCTTAGGAGTGTCGAGCATTCGCGTGGTCAGAATCGCCATGGTGACGCAGGAGAAACCCATGGTCAGCGGCATGACGCCCTTGCCGTTTAACCCGATGATCTTAAAGACCCGGTCGAGTAAAAAAGAAACGCGCGGAAGATATCCTGAATCCTCTAGAAAGCCGAAGAAAATATAGAAACAAAAAAGCACCGGCAAAACCAGGCCGAGAGCGAGAAAAACGCCGGTTGGAAGCAGTCCGAAATCCGGGTCGACGATCATGTCCCTTAAAAAAGCGCTCGGCAGCGGTTCGACGAGCTTTTCGAAAAACGGAACGAGTAAGGCCTCAAAGAAATGCGTATTTATATTATCGACTAAAAACGTGGCGCCGAACGAACCGACGAATAGATACATTAGAACGATGACCGCGACTGCGATTGGGATTCCGGTGTTCAACCGCGTGCACCATTCTCCAAAGCGCTCTATAAACGGGCTCTTTAAAGCAGGCCCGGTCTTCTGTACCTCGTCTACTATCTCTTGAGCTTTCTTGTTATACAGAGAGGTCAGTCTAAGAATAAAGGCTCCGGGCTCGCCTTCGCGGTATTGCTCCGCGAGGCTCTTCAGTTGATTCAAGATCGAGTCGCCGTAGACCTCGGCGACATAGGCCTCAATGCTTTTGTCGCCCGCTAGAAGCAAAAGAGCAAGCCCGCGCAGCGCAATACGACCTGGATTATGTGCCAGGATATTTCGGACGGTTTCGGTGTATTGCTCGATGCTATCCGGATACTTCATAAGGTGTTTTGGAACACGAAGTCGGTTGAGTTTTGCTTCTATCTTTTCAACCCCGAGACCTTCCGTCGCCACCGTTTCATAGACGTCCAAAGCGAGAAGATCGGACAACTTTTGGTAGTCGATGGTGATCCCGCGAGACGCCAATTCGTCGGCCATATTGATATCGAGCAGCATCGGTATGCCGTACTCGGCGTATTCGAGTATCAGCGCGATGGAACGTTTGAGGTTTTTAGCATCCGCAACGAATACCGCGCCGGCGACTTTTTGCTCCTTGGCCAGAGAAAGCAAAATGTCGCGAGAAACCCGTTCGTCTTCGTTATTGGAAAGAACGGAATTGGTACCCGGCGTGTCAATGACCTCTATTCCCTTTAGCTTGGTCCGGTATCTAGAGTTAAAAACGGTTGAACCCGGAACATTCGCGCTGATTGCATCAACGCCGCACATCCTTTCGATTAGGGTGGTCTTGCCTACATTCATGTTTCCGACAATCGCTACCGCCGGTAGTCGACTTGCCGATGCTGTTTTTCTATTACCAAACACGATGTTGATTCCTGATCCAGGCTTGGCCGTAAAAGCATGCATATCTATCTAAACGATAGTTCATATAAATCAATCAGAGGATCTGGGAGACAATCCGCTTACCTTGACCGCTCGCGCTTCCTCGCGGCTGATCTCGAGCTGATTTCCTTTTAATCGAATCCAAAATCGATTTTCGGAGCGAGAGATGCGATCGATCGCGATGGACTCGTTCGGCAAAAAACCCATATTCAAAAGCCGCTGGCGCAGATCGCCCGAGGCTTCTATCTGCACGACCTTTCTTTCTTCGCCCGGTTCCACTTCTGACAAATAATCGCTTTTTGCCTCCTCGCGAAAGGTTAAGCCCTCACAGTCACGTCGGCACTCAAATACATCCGCGTGCACGAGAGAACAGCGGTGAAAATTCTCGAAAAATCCCGGAGGTTTCATCGGACAAATCGCTATGAACTCGAAAAACCTGACCAGCCGATCCAACCCCTCGTTAGCGAGCGCATGTTCCATGACGCAGGCTTGTTCTTCCGCCGCCTCGGCGGGCATATCGAGGATTTCTCTGAAGAACCTCTTCAGAATCCGATGTCGGGTTAGAACGCGGAGAGCTTCTCTTTCTCCCTTCGGAGTCAAACCGATGTACTCGCGCTTTACGTAGGTGACGAGACCCAAGTCCGCGAGCCGCTTGAGAGCTTGTGAAACCGAACCGGGTTTTACATTACGAGCAAGAGCGATCTCTTTGACTCGCGCGAATTTCTGTTCACTAATGAGTTGATAGATGGTTTCGAGGTAGTCTTCAAGCGCGCTCGATAAAGCCGGCTTTTCCATTTTCTTCCTTTTTACGCAGTTCTGTTAGGGACTCCTAACACAGTTTCGCGTGCCTAACAACTACAAGGTTAACGTTAAATCAAGAGAATACGTTTGAACCCCATAATTGCCCGGCGTGGTTCGTCGTCTAAGAGCGTGTTTAATAAGTTCCTCCGCTCGTCTTTCGGGCGGGACGGACCAATCTGGGGCTCACTCCTCGAAATAGCGCCGCTAGTCCTTCGTCGCGGCTCCTTGCATCTTGCACCGTCGCGCTCCGAAATACTCGTAAGCGTTCAGGGGGGCAAACAAGTCGGCAGCCTGAACGTTTACATGTCTACAACGCGTTACTCGGCTTCCGTACAGACGTAATCGAGCTGATAGCCGAATAATAGGGGAGTGGAACTTGAGGTTTCACTATCCGTTAATAGATCGATTTTTAAACGCAGGAACCTTCGATAGTTGTTTTCGGCTCCTAAACCTATACCGATGTCAGCCTTTGGACCCGCGTAAATACAGCGATTACCGACACACTCCGCAATGCCGGAACACTCCCCCTGTTGGCAATCCGATAACGGCGAACAGTCCGCGTCGTCGTCGCAATCGCCACCCTCGATCTCCTCCGTTGATCCGGTCGCGCTTACCGTTGCGATGGTCCGATAGATACAGTTATCGAGCCCCTCTTTGCTCTCCGACGTACACGCTTTAAAGATTAAGCGCGAGCCATCCGGCACATCCGCGGACCACTGTAAAACGCGCCAATCGGGACGGGTCTTACCGCTGCAACCTACCGAATATACATCCTGCTGATAGGCTCCCGAGGTATACGTGGGCTGTTGCGTTACGGGTTCGGGCTCGGCGACTATATAGATCGCGACCTCGTCTACAACATATCGATTGTCTTCAACGATTTGCACTTTAAATGCGTAAGCGTCCGGCTCGGCCGGAACACTGTTGGGTTCCGCAGGATTTATAAACTCAAGGGAGAACTCAGGCTCGGAAGCGCTCGGACAGTTTAAGAACTCGGCTTCCGTTACGCCCTCGCAGCCGCTCGGCGTGTCGGCGCTGGCGGCGGTAATCCTCGTATCAAATGGATTTGAATCCGGTTCTGGTACGATCTGAAGCGCGACGTCCATGTTAAGATTATTATAGAGCTGCTGAATCCCCGCGACGATAGTCGACGAAACAGCGCTCGGTTTGTCGAGCTGTAACACCAAGGGCAGGTCTCCCCCCGCCGTCGCTTCGGTCGCGATAGCCAGACTAGCCGCGTCGTCAAAGGAGTCGGAACACGGCGTTGAACCGTCGCTGGCTTGACTCGCTTCGTCACAGGATAGCACCGTCATGACGCGAATCCGATTCGACCGAAGCGCCGCGATCGTTTGCTCCCAGGTTTGAGGAACAAACGATTGACTCCAAATATAAAGTCGATATGGTCCCTGCTCGCCGCTCTGGTTACCGGTTAGCACCAAGAGATATCGGCCGGGATCGAGCCAAGGCGTCATTTCCGAGGTTTCGAGTGTTCCGCTGTCGTTATTGCACCATAGCGTCGAGGCATCCCGATCTTGAATCGTCACTACGTAACGGCCCGCGCTGGCCGTTCCCTTTCCTTTAATAATAATATAATACTCGCCGGCTGGAAGCGTCTGTACGATCGACGGCGCTACCTGCACGGTTTCGCATATATAATCTTGTTTGTCTGAACAGTCAGTGTCATTCCAGGTCCCGGAAAGATAGATTTCGGCGCAATCTTCTTCTAAGGAATCGTTCGGCTCTCCGAAGTCCCAGTTGTTGTATAGACCATTCACCGGGTATCCCGTCCACGCGCCTCCGATCCAGAAATGCTTTCCGCTGTCGGCCCATTGCCACCTACCCTCGCTGTATTGATCGTGTGCGCCGATCAAACTCGCCGAGACGATCTGGCTTTTGATAAAAGCGTTTTCGTTTGCGTCGTCTATCGTGGCGAGCGACATGCCGAGGCGGCCGCAACGCCCATGCGCGTCGAAAAAATCCCGGTTGTTCCTGCAAAAAAAGTAGCTATGCCCATTATTATCAACTTGACTACAATCCTCGTCCGGCGATTCCGTGATCTTGGTGCCGCCGTGGGCGAGCGGCTCAGGTTGAAACGGGACGTTGCTTTTATACAAGGCGAACATCGTATTGAACTGCGAGCCCTCGGTATCGATACGTATGCGCGTCTCTTGAGACAACGAAAACTTGAAGATCGCGTCGGGGGTTTGATTGCTCGGGCTATCCGCAACAAAATCGCCGCTATAGTCGCTACGCATGCCGCTGGTGTCGCCGAGAAGCTTAACGCGTCGTCCGCAAAGATCGGAGCCCAGACGCGCGCTGATATCAAAGGCGGTGCTCGCGTTTTCGTTGGTATTGTCCACCTCGATCTCGCGATACAAGGAAATCAGAGTATCAAAATCGGAATCCTTGGTGCTGATGGTCAACCGCTCTCTTTTTTCAATATCAAAGCGGAAGTACGCTTCATTCACTCGACTACTCGACGCACATCCCAAATGGCCGTCCGAAAGAACCCCTCTCGCGTTATCCGTGCTTCCCGTGAAGCCGATGTGGCTTCCGCTCAAAACGCCCGCGTCGAATGCGGTGAAAACCGTGTCGTTGCTAGCGACCACCTCTAAAAGATCGTCGCCGCTGAACCAAGCCGGGTCGATCGCTATGGGAAACGCCTCCGGGTAGTCGTATTCGTCGTTCGGTCCGTTGTGAAACGGGCCGTCGGTTAGAAGAAAAACGACCGGTAACGCGTTGCGGCTAAAACAGGGATAACCAAAAGCGTTTTGCGGACAACCAGGGGGAGCCGGAGTCGAGGCACGATCCCAACCGAGATAAAGCGATTGCGCGCTGGCGATCGACCACAATGCTTGTGTCTGAGCGTCGGGGAGATCCGAGCTGATTTCCGCATTGCCTTGCACACTACTAAGCAAGGACGAAAGAGAGGTGTCGTCGTAAGCGCCTATATCGCTCAGATGCTGATAGACCTTTTCTTGATAGGACTCGGAATATGGCGCGAAAGGTAACTCGTCGAAAAATCCCGCGCCGAATCTCGGCTGATCGACCATACAGCGGATACTGCCGAGAATTCCTTGACTCTTGAGTTCATCATTCGGCGCTCCGTCCCCGTCCACGTCGCGACATATGACGTCGTCGTCGAGCAATCGACATAGATTATCGACACAATAACCCTCGCATTCGCCGTGGCTTATGCACGCCGTCTTCGAGCCGAAGCATCGCCCCTCAAAACAAAAGCTCGGGCAATCCGCGTGCTCGGCGCATGAACCGCCCGAAGTCAACCTTTCGAGCAGCGCGCTCCGCTCGTCCGACATGGATAGACCTTGATCAAGCAAGAAATAGATGTCCGCCGGGGGCGGCTTGAGAGCAGCCTTAATTACCTTGACCGCTGTATCACCCGGCCCGAGTCGCATGAAGATCGGCGGATTCGTCGCACCGGGCTCTTTCTGATTTGGATTAGGATCATACGCATTTGGAATTCCGTCGCAGTCGTAGTCTTCCGGATTCGATCCGGTCGTGCCGCTTTGCGGATCCGCTTCAATACAGATCGGCGGCTCTACTGATACGCTGGCGCCGTCATGGCAGATGTCCGGCTCTTCGTCGGTCGTCAGGCGTATGCCGCCGCTCTCTGCCCAACAGATGTTATCGCAGGTCTCGAAGCCGATGCCGCCGTCTACCGCATCGAGCGAATCCGTCACTCGATAGCAATTCGGATTGCATCGATTACAGGTTGGAACACCGGCGTCCGGATCGATAAGCGCGGCGGTTTGAACGCTATCAACAGCGAAATAAGTGCGAATTGTCTCGCACCCCGACCAACGACCCTGCCGGCAAAAGCGCGTACCCTCGTGACAGACTACCCGCCCGCTATCCGTCTCGGTCGGATCGAGAAAGCATGAGATCGGCGCTCGCCCGTTCTCGCAAGGGCAACCTTCCGCTACGTGGGCACATCGAACGCACTGTTTGGTGACCTCTGGATCGGTATCGTCGCAATCCCTTCCATGGGTACAGTTCTCTCCGTATCCGTCTCCGTCCTGATCGATGCACGCATCAGCGGCACCGCTCGCTCGTACCCCGTTGAAGCGAGCGCTTAGATCTTCTCGATTATCAGTACACGCGACTAAAATAAAAAGAATAACTAACGCGATATAACGACAATATCTAATCATTATCGAGCCTATTTCGACAACATATCTTCCGCAACGCGCCCGTTTCGCATTCCCCAAAGCTTTCCCCGGTTCTACCGCTATTGAACGAAAGATTAGTCTATTCTAATGAACCGGCAGATCGTCCTTGTTAGTGCAAAAATACCAGATAGAGCGGCAAGAGACCACCTTTGCTCGCCGAATACCTTCCGGAAAGACCCGAAGTGTTGCGATACGCCCCCGTTTTTGCCCGTTATCGCGGTAGCCTGGATGACTTGTATCGCTTTAAAACCGCAGAACCGGGACAAGCTCCTAAAATCGGACTTCTGGAAAAAACCCCGAGCGACCAATTATCTACCAACCCTCGCTTAAGACGCTCGGCGCCCGCGTAGGCAATCATCGCCGCGTTGTCAGTGCACGTCGACAGAGGTGGTTTATAGAGTCGAACCCCGGCTCTTGAAGCCGCATCCGACATCCGGTCGCGTAGTGCTATATTCGCGGCGACTCCACCGCTTAGGACCAGGTATTCAACTCGTCGCTGTCTGCAGGCCGCAAGGCTTTTGCGCACTAAAACATCGACGACCACCCGCTGAAATGAGGCACAGAAGTCAGCGAGTTGCCGATCATCTTCGGGTCGACCGTTCTTAGCAATATATCGCGCGACCGCTGTCTTCAGCCCCGAAAAGCTGAACTCCAGGTTGTCTTTCAGCGCCATGGGTCGCGGCAACGCGATAGCCCTGTGATCTCCTCGAGCGGCGAGCTTATCGATCAGAGGACCACCTGGATATCCCAGCCCCAACAACTTTGCCACCTTATCAAAGGCTTCGCCCGCGGCATCGTCGCGTGTTTGGCCGAGTTGTTCTATCTCGAGCGGGCCGCGCACCTCGTAAAGCGCGGTGTGCCCTCCGCTTACCAGTAACGCGATAAAAGGCGTCGGGGGCAGATCGATCGTGCTGTCACCCTCTCGACGCAGGTAGATCGATAACAAATGGCCCACGAGATGGTTTACTCCGACAAACGGAACCGAGCGTACCCAGGCGATCGCTTTAGCGACTTGAAGGCCCACCAATAGGGCGCCCACCAAGCCCGGTCCATTGGTCGCCGCCACCGCGTCCACCGCCTCGAGGCCTCCATCGACAGCTTCTAACGCCCGCCCGAGCACGGGCGCGATATTGGTCATGTGCGCACGCGAAGCGATCTCGGGCACGACTCCTCCATAGGGAGCGTGAAGCTTGACTTGACTTGAAACCACATCCGACAAAATCGTGCCGTCGTCTCGCACCAAAGCCGCCGCGGTTTCATCGCAAGAGGACTCGATTCCAAGAACGATCACCGCGATTCTCGCTTGAGGCGAAAGACCCCAAAAAGCTCGGCCGTCGATTTGAGTTCGGAAGCGCACGCGCTCTGCACGCCGGGGGCAATAATTCGCGCCTCGATGTCCTTATCCTCCATAAGCGAAACAAATACCAAGGCGCTGCGTGATCCCTCCATAAAAAGCGCGCTAAAGACGTAGTTGCGAATGCGCTCGCCACCGGGGAAGGTATATTGGGTCAACGGATCATGAGCGAGGGGGGCGATCACGTCCAGCGGCGTGTTTTGAAAATCACCGGGAGACCATTTGTCCGGGTTTCCGTCCATCGGTGCGAAGGTGCTGATCGTCCCAGCAGACGACGCCTCCTCTGATTGTAGGTTAAAATCCGGGTCGAAGGTCAGCTCCAGCTTGGTACCGGCGACGAATCCGCTGCGGATGAACGACCCCTCTTCTCCGGTCTTGCCGCCGGCGACGGTTCCTCGAAATACGTCGTCTTCGCCGGAGCGGAACGCGTCCAGGTCATCACACCCAAGCAGGCTGAAAGCGACCAACACCAATACTATTTTGTACTTCATATCCTCGCCTATAGTTAGCGTTCCCACGCGATCGTTCTACCGCGCCCGCTCGGTTCCGACAGCTCTTTGGCTTGACGCTCCCACTCTCGCATCGAATCGACATCTCCGGACTGCGCCGCGAGTCGAATCGCGTTGCGAAGATGGGCGATACCGGCTTCAGTGTTGCCCAGCCGTGAATCGATGCGGGCGTGACAACTCTCCGCTCTTGCGGACAAAAAGGGCGCATCAGCTTGGATCGCGAATCGTTCCGCTTGCTCCAAACGAGCGCGCGCCTCGTCATAATCATCCGCGTCGATCAAAGCATCGGCTAGATCGATGGTGACTTGAGCGCGCTGAAGCGCATCGGCGTCTATTCTGTCTAACAATTCCCGCGCGTCCCACAGAGCAGCCGCGGCGCCGAGAGGGTCGCCGTCCGCGCGCCTTACGCTCGCGATACCCGCGTGAGCTTCCGCTATGAGGGCGTCATTTTTGAGCTGTAGGCCGATTTCCAACGCCTGACTCAGCACGCGATAGGCGTCTCTAAAGCGCTTGCGCTCCGCCACCACCTTACCTAGCCCCACGAGCATTCGCGCCCTTTCCGGGCTAACCCGTTTAGTCAATTCCAAAGACTCTCGCAACACCCCTTGAGCTCCCATCAAGTCTCCGATTCTCGCCAAGGCGGACCCCAGTTTATAGCTAAAGGATGCGATCGCCGCGTCGAGAGAGGTGTCTCCGGTTTCCAACATTGCTCTGCGCGCGAGCTCCAAGCCCCTTTGGTAAGTTGACACCGCGGTCTCCAGGTCGCCTCGCGAGAGAGCCAGATTGCCCGTGCGCTCCAAAAGCATGAGCGCGCTCAATATCTCTCCGGCGTGATAGGCATGGCCGGCGCGAACCTCGATCGGCACGTCTTGACCCGAAAGAAACTCCAAGGCACGCTCGTGCAGCTCCTTGCGGGCCTGCGCCGGGATAAAGGCCTTGACGAAGTCTCGGATAAAGGGATGGACGACTGTGATCTTGTTGTCCTCGACCGACACGAAACCGTATCGGCGAAGCGTTTCCAATCCCTTGACGCTTTCGACACCCGCGATTTGCCATAAAGTTGCCTTCGAGCAGGAGTTGCCCAACACCGATATGGTCTGTAACACGCGTCTAGCCGACACATCGAGTCTCTGTAATCGTTGCGCAACCAAATCAGCCAGCCGCCATTGTAAAGAAGAATCGACATGATTGATGTCCATGCCGAGTTGTTTTAACTGTTCGAGATAAAGGGGCGAAAAGAGGCGCTGA
Organism: Deltaproteobacteria bacterium; assembly: GCA_016929805.1. Taxonomy (GTDB): domain Bacteria; phylum Myxococcota_A; class Polyangia; order Polyangiales; family JAFGIB01; genus JAFGIB01. The sequence continues at coordinate 12,765 of JAFGIB010000302.1, forward strand.
TCAAAGTCCGTTTGTGGGCTATCGATATAGGGGACCTCTGACATCAACGAACGCGCTTGCTCCAAGGTGAGCCCGGACAGGGAGATGACCTGCGTCGGCTCAAGGCGCGTCGCGATTTTCATGTCGCTACAAGCCGAAAGCAGAAAAACGGAACTGTGGTTTAATAAACCGGGTAGATAACTCAAAACACGGGCCGTTAGACCGTCGCACTGGTCGAGGTCGTCAATTACGAGCATCAGCCGCCGCGCCTTGGTGCGTCGCAATGACGCGATAATCGCTCGCGCGAGCGCGGCCGCCACAGCTCCCGCTCGCGATCGACCCTCTGAACCTTTTAGTCCAACCGCGTCGAGCGCTTCCTCGATGCCGGCTCTTTCGTATAGCTCGGTCAGACCGTCGCCGGGCGAGGCCATCTCCGCCAGCTCGTTTTGGTTAACCCGATACATCGCGGTGAGCAGCGATAGAACCGCCCAATACGGTATTGGATCGCCGGTCTCATAGGGCCCGGCAACCTCGACCAAGTCGCCCGCGTCTAAAGCCCTTTTAGCGGCTTCGGCCAATAGACGGGTTTTTCCTATTCCGGGTTCTCCCGCAACCGATACCGAAACGAACGATCCGTTGGTTTGCTCGCGAAGCAAGTCGATTTGCTCGAGCTGCGCCGCTCGGCCGACTAACGGGGTGCGCCAATTCGGAGGAGCGGAAAACCGACTGGGCAACGACTGCGACATGGGGGGCGCCGGTATGCTGGCCTTCAACGTGGCGCCGCATTCGGCGCAAAAAAGCTTGCCCTTGATCGACGGTTTTCCGCAAAAACCGCAGACCACGGTTTGGTTGCTGGGTACGGTTAGCGAATCGATAACCCTGTGCAGCGCCTCGATCATTTCGTCTGCTGTTTGATAGCGGTCCGAGGCCTTTTTCGCCAACGCTCGCAGCGTTACATCGACTAACTCTTGAGAAATATTGCGCTCCGGCGCCACCTGTCTCGGATCGGGTACCGGTTCTTGGATGTGCTTGAGTACTAATTTCGTCGGCGTATTCGCCGTAAAAGGCAACTGCTCGGTCAACAGCTCGAATAATAAAACGCCCACGGAGTAGATGTCGCCGCGCCCGTCGATCTCCTCGCCCCGTCCCTGTTCCGGAGACATGTAATCCGGCGTGCCACAAACCAATCCGGGCGAGGTGATCGATACTGACCTGGGACCTCCCATGAGCTTTGCCAGCCCGAAATCGACCACCTTGATCAGGTCACGGCCGGTTCTGGTCCGTTCGATAAAGATGTTTTCCGGCTTTAGGTCTCTATGGATGACCTGAAGCGCGTGGGCCTCTCCCAGCGCCGTTAAGATCGAAATGATGATTTCGCAAATGCGAATAAAGGGCAGTGGGCCTTCCTCGTTCATCAGTTGAGCCAGGTCTTTACCGCGTAAGTACTCCATGACGAGATAGAGGATCTCGTCCTCGGTTCGACCGAAATCGATAATGCTCACGCTATTCGGGTGGTTAAGCCTGCTGGCGGCTTTGGCTTCGGTATAAAACCTGGCGACGGTTTGCTCATCGGATAAAAGGTGCGGGTGAATGACCTTAATGGCGACCGTGCGTCCGAGCATTTTTTGTTCGGCTCGATAGACACGCCCCATGCCGCCGGAACCGATTAGATCTAAGATAATATAGGCGTTCGCGATCACACGGCCGACAAGCGGATCCTGATTAATAGTCTCGACGTCGGTTACGGGTGCTCCGCAACTCGAACAGAAACGATCTTCCTTTTGCAGCGCTTTTCGACATTGATGACAGAGCAACACGAGCCTAAGCATAGCTCACTAATATCAGAGTCCAAAGAGATGACCGACATAGAGGGCCGTTCGCAGCTTGATCGATCGCGGATTAATCAATGGGGTATCTTCATACTTGGGCTGAACGTATGGCTAGTTGCAAATCTTTGGCCGATCGGCTTTTCGACCGGTGAAGGGGCGTGGTGGGAGAGCTACGCGTTAGGGTTCCCCCCCTTTTTTTTGGCACTCGGTCTCTGGTTGATAGGCAGGAGAAACGAGCTGGCGCAAGGTGTCCTGCTAGCGCTCTTTCCGATAACTCTTATTACCCCCGTAGCCCTGCGTTCTGAGAGCGATAATCAGCTCGATTACGCTCCGTTTGTCCTCTTTTTTGCGGTCATCTCGCTGGTCGCCTATGCCGCCTTTACGGCAGATTCTTTTGTATATTTAAGACCAAGACGTCACAGCGAGCATCAGCCGCTCGCCTTTTCCAATTTATCAGCCGATAATAAGGCGCGTCGACGGCTGCGCAATACGGTATCTGCACTGACGCTTTTCGGAGCCTTTTGTATCCTTTGCGCCGCAGTGTCGCTCAACGGCTTTACGCAGCTCTATCGCGACTGGGGTAACGCGGCTTTGCAAGCCGGTCTATTGACGACTCTATTCGCGTCAGCCTTGGCGGTCGCGGTCATCCTCAACTTTTTTTTTCGGGTGCTCAAGAGCGGCGACGACTATTCCCCGGTGCGATCGGAATGGCGACGCAGGCTGATTTCGGCGCTCGTTTTGTCCGTAATCGGTTTCTTGACCTATTATCTAACCCAAACCCACTGACCCGAAAGAAGCGCCGTAACCCTTATCGTCGGTACGTTCTCAAAAAGTTGTGACAAAACAACCCGGCAATACGGCCATATTGCTTCGCCCTTGGGTAGTATTGATGTAAAAACGTGCCCCTGCCCCTGCCCCCATAGGCATTATCCAAAATTAGTCGACGAACATGAAAACGCCGTAGCGCGCGGGCTTGTCCCGCGCTTGTCAGACGACAACGGACGTACGGTATTATCG
>JAFGIB010000303.1 GCA_016929805.1 Deltaproteobacteria bacterium
AAGTACCATCCTCGCCGGCCCTGCGGGCGCGCTCGGTTTTACAGGCGAATTGGCCGCCGACTTGTATGACCCCTGAACGCTTACCAAGAAACAAGGAGCCGCGACGACGCAATAGCGGCGAGATCAAATCGTCGTTGCTCCGTAAACCTGTAATCCTCGCGCTCTGAAATGGTTCAATAGGAGTGATGACAAGGGCTCTAAAAAACCGCGTTCGAATCGCTCGGCGCCGCCGGTGGAGCGAAGGGCCATTTGATCTCTCCCCCGCCGAGCACCAGCTCGTCCCGGTAAAAAACCACCGATTGCCCCGGTGTGATCGATACCTGCGGTTGGTCAAAAACAACCTTCCCGTTTTCATTCCCGAGAGGGATGAGAGTCGCACTCGCTTCCTTGTGCCGATAACGGATTTTCGCGTTGATTCGCAGCGGCCCTTCGGGCCGATCGACGGAGACGAAGCTCAACCTGTTGGCAGTCAATGTGTCCGAGAGCAACTCATCCTTGCGTCCGACCACGACCGCATTTTTTTCGGCATCGATGCGAACGACGTATAGCGGTTCGCGGCTCGTGACGCCTAAACCGCGCCGCTGTCCCACGGTATACCGAACGATTCCTTTATGCCTTCCGAGCTCGTTACCGCGAGTGTCCACGATCGGTCCGGGCGCCACTAGCTCCGATTTGAATAGCTTCAGGTAATCGCCCCCTTGGACGAAATCCTGGCTTTCCGGCCGTTGTGCTACCGGCAGCCCGGCTTGTTCGGCCAGCTTTCTGACCTCGTGTTTATAAAATGTACCGAGAGGAAAGAGAAGTAACGGAAGAAGCGCCGGTTTCAAACCATAGAGAAAATAAGATTGGTCCTTTTTCCGGTCCACCCCTTTTTGCAGCACGAAACGTTGCTGAGCTTCAGAAAAACCGACTCGGGCGTAATGTCCGGTGGCAAACCGATCAAAAGAGACTCCCAGGCGGCGCGCTTTTTGTAGCAGAAACCCGAACTTCACCTCGGGATTACAGCGGGTACAGGGGTTGGGTGTCCGGCCGGCCCGGTACTCCTCGACGAAATAGTCGACGACATGCTCTTTGTATTCACTCTTAAGGTCGATGGTGTAATGGGGGATGCCGAGCCACGCGCAAACCTCGCGGGCGAGCTGAATGTCTTGTTGTTCCGAAGGTCCGTAACAGGCGTGGCCGAGACCGACCGCGCTCGTTAGGCCGCCTGCGAATACCGCCATGGTCATGCCCACGACATCATAGCCCTGCTGCTTGAGGTAGTAAGCGGTATAGGAGGAGTCAACGCCTCCACTCATGCCGACCGCGATTCTTTCCGGTCTTTTTTTCACATCTCGAGGTTCCCGCGTTCGCCGGCGTATCGATTTCGTTTCTATTCGGAACGGGCTCTTAAGATCGCTTCGCGAGCCGGGCCGAAGTCATCCGGCGATTCGACGCGAACGCGTTCGACTTGCTTGTCGATGCGCGCGATCATGCCGCTCAACACCCCTCCCGGGCCGATTTCAACAAATAACTTAACGCCCTCCTTCAACATCTTCTCCACGCTCTGCTGCCATAGCACGGGGCTGCTTACTTGACGGATTAAGGCGTCGCGAGCGCGCTCTTTCGTATGGACCGGTTCGGCGTCCGTGTTGACAACAACCGGTATTCTAGGGTCGCTAAAAAAAGCCTTTTCAAGATAGGGTCGTAGCCGGTCCTCCGCGGGTTTCATCAGCTCGCAATGAAAAGGCGCGCTTACCTGTAACGATCTTATCTTCGTGCCCAACGCGCTTATCCGCGCTTTCGCCCGTTCTACAGCGTCGCTTTCGCCGGCGATGACTATCTGCCCGGGACAATTATAGTTTACCGGCTGTACGACTCCTTCAGTCTCTTCGCAGGCTCTCTCAATCGCTTCGCGATGGCCGCCCAAAATCGCCGCCATCGCCCCCTTTCCAACCGGGACCGCTTCCTGCATGAACCGCCCGCGTTTCTGGACCAACTGAACCGCTTGCTCGAACGCGAGTGTTCCCGCGGCAACGTGCGCGCTGTATTCCCCGAGACTGTGTCCAGCGGCGATATCGCAAGATTCGCCCAAGGCCCGCAATAGCGCGATCGAGGTGGCAAGTAGAGCCGGTTGCGTGTTGGCTGTAAGCTTAAGCTCCTCCTCGGGCCCCTCGAAACACAGCTTTGATAGGGGTTGCTGAAGCGCCTTGTCGGCGGCGTCAAAAACCGCTCTCGCCTCTTCAAACCGCTCGAACACGGCTTTGCCCATGCCGACGGCCTGGGCGCCCTGACCCGGAAAGATAAACGCGACCTTTGCCATTTTTGTCCTCGAACTCGTCGTTACACCAAGGGCGGTAAGTAAGTTAGCGGGTAACCGCGCCAGTGGTATTGTTTTTGATGAAGTCGGCTAGCCCGTTTTCGGCAATGTGGATTACCATAACTGCATGAATGATCCAAAGGATCGAATCTCGATTAACAAAGACGGTTCGATTCGCGTTGCAGGCGAAGTGACGAGACACAGGCTCGGGCAGCTCGCCGGCAACTATCGCATCGTGGCCGGTCCGCCTGGAGTGGTGATCTTACGAAGGCACGAAGAGGGACTGGCCGACGATAGTGTACGCGTTCTGATGTCGGGCGAGATCATCGGGAAGACGACCATTCTCGACGTGATTAACATGATAGGAAACGCCAACTGGCGGGGCGAGCTTCACATCTTGGGACACGATTCCTACAGGGCGTTGAGCTTTGATAAAGGGGTTTTAAAAAGCGCGTCTAGCAATGTTTCCAATGAACGGCTTGGAGAGATTCTCGTTTCGCGAGGCGTTCTAACGGAAGAACAGCTCGCGGATTGCGTGCTCATGGTCAATTCCGAACGGAAATTTGGGGAAATAACCGTCGAAAAAGGTTACTTGGATCGAAAGCAGCTCTTTGATGGGCTGAGAGCGCAGACGGAACAGATATTTAACGGGGCGCTTCTCGAGCATGAGGGCACCTACCTCTTTCTTGTTCGTTCCGTCGACGCGAGCCCTCCCGTGACGACTTTCCACCTTCCGGTTACCGCGTTGCTGATGGAGGGTGTACAACGCATAGACGAAATGGCTCTGTTTCGCGAGCGAATAGCGAGCGGCGATATGTGTCCGGTCGTGACTGACGCGGGGTCGAAAAGCCCTTTGGTAGCGGAGCTTCTCCCGGTTTCGGGTTCTATCGATGGCAATCGCTCGATTCTAGAAATTACGCGCGAGCTCGGTTGGGACGAGTACCAAGCCACGAAGACCATCTATCAACTACTTAAAAAGGGCTATTTAGAGGTTCGTGCGGCTCAAGGGGTCGATCGAGATGCCGTGATCGGGCTGGTTGTTCAATTCAACGAAGTTCTGCGCGAAATCTTTTCCGTCGTGCAGAAACACGGAGGTCTAAAGGATACACGAAACACTTTGACCATTTGGACTCATAGCAGCGGCTACGCGGAGTATTTCGGCGACGAGGTCGAGCCGGACGGCTCGATCGACCCTCAACGAGTGGCAAAGGCGATACAGCACATTAAGATCGAGAGGCCTTTGGAAACGCTTCACCAAGCGCTTCACGAATTGGTTTCCTTCGCCATGTTCGCGGCCGCGCCGACTTTGCCTCGCCAAGCCGAGCTCGCGCTGGCGAAACAGGTCAACCAACGCATCGAGTCGATTCGCCTGTAGGAGAGCTAGAGTTCATCTCGACCCAACCGACCGGCTATTTTTGAGATGTGCTGCGGGCAACATAGCGAGCCACCTCCGATCGTACTCAAAGCGGATACCGCCTTGGACCACCTCGTGTCAGCCGGCCTCTGGGGCGTGGGGTTGGCCTGGATGGCGCCGATGATGTGCGCGCAGATGGCCTTGATGTGTCTTATGGATCCCAAAAAATTCGATTGGTTGGCTCGCATCTACACGAGAGGACAGATCGCGTTGACGGGATCGAAATGGCGAGCGGTCGTACATCCCGAAATCGATACAAACCGAGCCTATCTCTTCTTTCAAAACCATACCAACCACCTGGATCACTGTACGTTTTATCCAGCAACGCCCCATTTTAAACAGGGCGTGGAGCTCGAAGAGCATTTTAAGATCCCGGTCTACGGCTGGTTCATGAAACGACGCGGGACAATTCCGGTGGTTCGCGGTTCACTCCACCAGATGCGTTTATTGACTTCTCTCATACGCGCCGAGCTCGATAGGGGAAATTCTCTGCTCGTTTTTCCCGAGGGAACTCGAACCTTGGACGGCCGGCTCGGAAGATTCGAGCCCGGGATGTTTCGCGTCGCTCGAATGTTGAAGGCGCCGATCGTTCCAGTCGCGGTTACGGGTATGTATCGAGTGATGAGAAAAGGTTCTCATCTAATTCGACCGGGACATAGGGTTACGGTCTACTGCGATAAGCCGGTTGAGACGATTGATCTATCGATCAAAGAAATCCCAGAGCTCATAAATCGCGTTCATAAAACCATATCGGAGCGCATCAATAGTTACTGGGAAAACGAACAGTATTAGGATTTCCGTTTTTATCTAATCGATGTGTACCTTTATTGCTCAATTATTATTAACAAGTTACATACTAAACAGAATAACAAGTACCAATAATAGAGTATCGATAATTCGACATGAGGGAAAATCTAGAAAGACTTATTTTTTGCAACTGTTATGAACCACAAAAAGGCACGCACTTTTTCGCGATTTCTTGGGTTATTTGCTAGTCGATCGCTTTCAATTTCTTGATTAAAAAATTGACGGAATACCGACACTTAAAACGAATATTTTTTTGAAATATACTATAATTACAAACCCTTATACTATTAAATTACCTTTTTTAGGAACTCCGGCGCGTTTTTATCAAACGACGTGCTATTTGTGATCGATTAGAGATCTCGATCCGTGAGTAAGAGGTCCGATAGATGGTTGATTATCAAGTCCGGCATCTCCTGAACGGGTTCTTTCAGCCCTATACGGGCGTAATCATTCCAAACCGCGAACAACCCGATTCGCTTTGCGCCAGCGATGTCTGCCTCTAGATTATCGCCAACCATCCAAGCGTCTCGGGCGGGCACGCCCATTTGGGAAAGAGCCTGCCGAAATATCCTTGGGTCGGGTTTCCCGTATCCGAGCTCGCCTTCGATAAGGGTTATCTCGAAAAAGCGATCAAGATCGAATCGCGACAGCTTATCGCGCTGAAAGGCGCTGCTTCCGTTGCTGACTAAAGCAAGGCGAATTCCTTTTTTTCGCAGAGCATCAAGAGCCTCAACCGCTCCAGCAAGGGGCGCGACCGCAGCCTCCTTTTCCCAGGTATAGTAGTCGGCGATCTCTATCTCGAGGCGTTTATCTCGCAATCCAACCCGATTGAACGCGGAGCGAACGACCTCTCGGCGCGCCCAAACAAGATCCATTCTGCCGGAAAAAGAGCGGCCGGGCTCTTTCCAAAATTTGTTCCCTGCGGCCTGTATCGCGTCTAGAAAGCTTTCTACCGAAACCGTATGAAAGCCGGCTCGGTACGTTTCATACGCCTCGCGCCAAAAATCACGCGAACTCGCGGAAAACGAAACGATGGTATCGTCCAAGTCGAGCAGTATTACGGGCGGAAGAGGCATCGTCCGTCTACTCTCTCCGCTTATAAATCGTCATTTTCTGCGGCTCGTATCCGGTCGCCATGCGAGGTGCTTCAAGCGTCGCGCACTCTTGGTAGTATCGCTTTAAAACGCGATCGAGCTCTGTAAAGCTCGCTCCCACCGCGATCGCGAAAGGCGCATCCTCACCGCTCAACCTTTCGGTTAGAGCAGAGGTGCCCATGCGTCCGAGCCAATTATCGCCGCCCGCGCGAATATCTGAAAGCTGCATGGTATGCAAAAACGGGGTCTCGGTCAGCATGGCGAAGTCCAATGAAACGGCCTCTCTGTTTTTGGCGCACGCGTTGAGCGCGGCAACGGCTCTGCTGAACTTCTCGGGCGAGCCGGACGGGGGCCAGAAAAGAGTAGGCGACTGAAATAGCATCAAGCTTTGAAGAAACAATCCGGCCGCAATCAAAACGCGAAGCGCGGCGCGGCGAGTCTCCGAGAGCAGTACCGGCACGAGCGATGCCGAGGTTGCGATCGACATAAACACGAATCCCGGGATGAGAACGTTGTCGTGGCCCCCCGGGTGGGCTCGGCCGAGCGCGCTCGCGGCCAGCGCCGCCATCAACATGAAATCGATGGCGCGAGGGCTGAAGCGATGGCGCCATAAGGCCGCGAACGAGATAACCGCGAGCAGGGGCAGAAGCATAAAAACGTCATAGATAAAATAAGCTAAAATCAACTTCGGAATCACCCCATGCCACCTCGGCACCATTAGCAGATAGATAGTCGACCAGCCTCCGGTGAGTAGGTGCATCGATAAATAGATCGCGACGACGCCGAGCCATGCGCCCGCGAGGCTTAGTAGATAGCGCCGCAGATCTCGCAACGCCAAGCAGGCTGAAGCCGAAAAGAGAAAAATAAGCCCGTGTTGTTTGGCGAGACACGATACGACGAAGAGAGCCAAAGCGGTTTTGGCCCGACCTTTTTGTAAACGCTCGGTCCCCGCAACGACCAAAACCAAAAACACCATATCGAGCCGGGCGAGGTCGTAGAAAGCCTCGCCGTACCCATAACCAAGCGCGATGAGCCCCACGGTCAATACTGCTGCGAACCGGCTTTTGCTTTGCTCAGAGGCGGTTTTTGCGGCAAAGGCGAGCGTTCCCAAAAGCGCCAGCACTGAAGGAAGTCGCGCCGCCCAAAACGCGTGACCAAACAGCGCGATACTGGCCGCCATCGATAGGTAAGACAGGGGCGGATAGAGAAACGGGACGTAAACCGCTCGCGGAGGCGCGTATAGCGGCAGCCCCTCAAGCACGCGAACCGCACCTTGCAACATCGCTCCCTCCATCCATTCCAAGGGCCACTCAAAAAAAAACCGGCCGCCAATCGCCACCCCGAGACAGAGCAGCGCGAGCGCGGAAAAGGCGACGATAAAAGCCGAAATTATCCGGCCCGCCCTGTCAGTGGGAGAGGAGTTGTTCCGCGACGGCTTCATGTCCGAGTTCGGTCAAATGTTCGTCTTGAGGAAAAAAGACCGACATTCCGATCTGTTGCATTCGGCTGGTCGGATCGATGCAAGATATTTTCAACTCTCGGCAGATCATAAGGACCCTTCTCGTTGGTTTGGTGAAATCGAGATCGGCCTCGCTGATTCGCGTTCCCGATTCATTGATGTCATCCAAGATCCGCGGATGGTGAAGAATCGCAAGCCTGCCGGCAACCGCCGAAGGCGTGGGTATTAGTAACACGCGGAAGGCGAAGTGATGAGTTGCTCCGAGCCGTAGAAACTGGTGGAAAACCGTCCTGAGAACGTCAAAGGCATAGTCGATAAGCCGAGAAGATTTTTTCATATAGGTTGCGACCTCGCCTAGCGGATAGTTCAACATATGAAAACCGTAGGAATCGATCAAACCGAGCTTGATCGGTATGAGAGATTTCTCGGTCAATACATCGCTGCGCACCAGCTTGTACTTATTATTAAGGGCTAGCGCTCTAAGATAGAGATAATGGATCAAAACCGAACGGTCTTTGAGATAGGCGATAAGGTCAAAAGTCGGTCGGATTCGGATCTGCTCGGCGGAATGTCCCAAATTGAAGTTGATGTCGTTCGCCATAAAGAGCCCCAAAACGACGATATCCGGCTTTAGAACGAGAAGCTCTTCTTTTAAGAAGTGATACTCGTCGATGGTCGTCATACCCCAGACTCCGGCGTTGATGATCCTTACCCGATTACCGGGGTCAAGCCGGTCCAAGCGCCTTTTGAATACCAGGGGATAACTCTTTTCCACCGGCAAATACGGGGCTTCCGTCCCCGAATCGCCGATAAAAATAACGCGCTTTTCCCCCGGGTCCTTCTTCAAAGGGATTATCTGACCGCGGATAGAAACCCGGCTCTGTTTCTTCGGGTCTACTCGATAATCGAGAATCCAGCTATCCTGTCTCACCGTGCCTAAAGCGGGATAGTAGACCGTATTGATTCGCTCGTCGTCGCCCTCGTATCCAGTAAAACGCAAGGCGATTTCGCAGGCCAATAAGCCGACGGCGGTGCTCGCAAGAACCAGGATAACGCGCGATAGAAAGGTTCTCATGTGCATATCTTTGCCGAATCGGGCAGCGCCGTTCTCGCAGTCGGCTTTGGCCTTAATAGGACCGATAGCGGAAAGCGATCGGATCTTTTCTGCTCTTTCCGCGTCCGTCGCCAAAGCTTAGAATGAGTCTCTCTAGCGCGCCGATCGTGTCTGAAAGAATCTCGCTATTTCCGCCTTTCAGCAACCAATTTCTTGTGATTCCGACCTTCCGCCTATAATATTATCTATTACAAAAGCCCTGAATGAAGCGACGCAACGAATTGCCGGCGACCACCTTGTAATACATGGTGGTCGTTTTTAGACGAAGCTTCATACGCTAGGCTTAATCGCCCTATTTGCGGTAAACATGTCGATATTATGCTCGGTCGTCGTCGATAGAAGTGAACGTATACGGTCTTAAAAAGGACCCGCAGAGGAAGGAACTCAAGATGGACAGCGCGATATCCTGTAAGCAATGCGGCCTTCCGGCGGCTACCAGCGGTATCCGAGTATCGCAGGCCGGACGATGCTCATATTGCGAATTCGTCGATGAGATCCCCATCGATCTTTTCGATACGGATAAACACCGTCGGCTATTTGAAGATCGTATAAATGCGATTCGCGGCAAGTACGAATACGACGCGATCGTGGGCATCAGCGGCGGTAAAGACGGAGTATACGTATTACACCGGCTGGTCCGCGACTATGGGCTCCGAGTACTCGCGGCGACCTATGACAACGAGTTTCTGAGCGACGAAGTCAAAGCAGCCGTAGACCGTGTAATCGCCATCTATAACGTCGACCACTATTCGTACAAGCCCACGCATCTACGATCTCTATATCGTGGAATATTGAAAGCAATCGGGGTGCCGTGCTACGCGTGCGCGATGGCGGGGTATTATATTGCGATCAATGCCTTGTTAGAAAAACGCATACCGCTCTTCGTACACGGTCGCAGCCCCTTTCAGATGTTTCGTAACCTCAGCGCCGAGAGCTATAAGAAAGACCCTTTTTTTACCCTGGTGAAAAGCAATCTTCAAGAGTTCAACCCGAGTTACCTTATCGACGTTTATCAAACCGGGTACTCGAATATCGAGCAACTGATGGCTTTTCTTCCGCTGGATCCAGGCGAGAAAGAGGGAATTTTGGACGAATTCTTCCGACCGCTGACTCGGGTCGATCTCGATTTCGTACCGGAAGGATTCGCGTTTTTTCTAATCGAGCCCTACGACGAAAACCGCATTCGGGACCGGTTGATGAAAGAGTCGGGTTACATCGCCCCGCCGAGCCATCAAGATTGCGTTATCCATAACGCCGCGAACTATTTGTCGGCGTCGCACTTCGGCGTATCGGTTGATGTCTTGGAAGCGGCAGTCATGCGTCGCAGGGGTTTGATGGATCGGGCAGTTTTCGAGGCTCTTTTAGCTCAGAGACAACGCGAATCACAAGACCCTACCGAAGAAATCAAAAGAGAGTTGAAGCTAATGTTAGATAAGCTCGATATGAAAGCTGACGATCTTGCGAAGCGTTAGCTCGAGCTCGCTTTTTAGTGTTTGTATGGAGTGCCTTTACTCGACGATCGGAGTTGCGATGATACGAACGCTTGGTCGGAAAATCCTTCCGCCGGAATACAGCGGTGAGCGCGATGGCGGGGGCAACTTTAGAAATTCCGGGGTATCGCTTCGCGAGTTTAAATTTTATCGTTGTTGTCGACTGAAAACCGTAGGAGCTTGACCATGTCTCAATTAGAGGCCGCTACCAGCGCTTTTAAAGCTTTGGTCGGATCCGATTACGTGATCACCCAGGCTTGCGCATTGGCCGCGTACGAGACGGCTACCTTTTACACCGATCAGAGGGTGCCCGTGGTTGTCTTACCCGCCTCGACAGAGGAGGTGCGCGGGGTCGTTCACATCGCGAATCGATACAAAATACCGATTTATCCCGTAAGTCGAGGCTGTAATTGGGGGCTTGGCTCTCGCGTGCCAGTAAGCACCGACAATTGCATCGTCGATCTCAAAAGGATGAACGCGATCGTCGATTTCGATGAACAACTCGGCTATATAACCGTTGAGCCGGGCGTTAGCTTCCGGCAAGTCGCCGAGTTTTTACAAAACGAGAACTCCAAGCTCTTTCTCGCGATGATCGGCGGACCCGCCGACTCAAGTCTGATCGGAAACGCGCTGGAACGCGGCGACGCCGTGGGTCCCCTGGGAGAGAAGGCGAAATACTGCTGCGGCATAGAAGCCGTCCTACCCACGGGGGAAGTTATCAATAGCGGAAATGAAGCCTTTGACAATTCGCTGACGCGCAGACTCAGCAAATATGGTTTAGGACCCGATCTCGACGCGCTTTTTTATCAATCTAATTTCGCCATCGTCACGCGCATGACCTTCTGGCTGGCGCAAAAGCCCGAACACTTTCAGGTGGCTGTATTCGGCGTACGAAACAAAGAAGAGCTACACCGGGTTACCGTTTCGATGCGCCGTTTACAACAACAAGGAGTGATCAAGGAGGCATCTTACGTTCTATGGAATATCTATCGATTCTTTTCCGCACAGTTTCAATATCCTTGGGACGAAGGCGGGAAATTGAAATCGTCCCCGGATAAATTGCTGGAACATCTGCCTCGCGTGTGGCGCGATATCCGCTGGATCGGAATCGTCGGGCTGTATTCCGCCTCGGCCGCTCACGCGCGCGCGGATAAAAAGATGGTTCTAAAAGCGCTCAAGGGAAAGACCTCGCGACTTTTCGTGATCGACCTTTTGAAAGCCCGTTTCGCCCACGCCTTGGCCGGTCCACTCAATAAAATAACCGGTATGAATATTACAAATGCAATCAATACGCTCTATTTTAATTCCGTATTTCTCGGTCACCCCCAGCGCGTAACCGCGATGTACTGGCGGAAACGGATGGCGATACCGTCGGATTTGGACCCCAATCGCGACGGTTGCGGCCTTTACTGGATCTGCGTCTCATTGCCCTTTGACTGCGCATCGATCACGCGCCTTGCAGAAATCGTAGAAGAGGGATCTCTTAGACATAACCTCGAGCCTCAATACATGTTTTGGGCGGCGAATCCTTGGTCGCTAAAATCATTTATTATCATCATGTACGACAGAGAAATCGACGGAGAGGATCAGAATGCTTTTAATTGCTATAATCTCTTATGCGCCCAACTACATCACGCGGGTTTCACGCCGAATCGACTTGGAATTCAATCGATGAAGTCGGTCGCGCCTGATCAACAGCCTTACATCGATTTTATCCAACGTATGAAAAGGCTTCTCGATCCAAACGACATCTTGGCTCCGGGCAGATACGACTTTCGTCATCGCTGGCGCCTCTGACTCGCCCTCTCGTTGTCTTCGCAGCGTGTCGCGATCCCGGTGGCGAGGGTTACGCGGCTTACGGTCTACCGCAACGCAAGGGCCGAGGTAAATGGCCGTTTCGACCCTTGATAGAATGGACAGGTCCCATTTTAGGGTAATTATAGACTCGGGAAGCGTTCAACGATCTTGCGTTGGATGCGGAATAGATATAGTGTTAACGCTCCGCTTTAGTCGCGTTATTGCACGATACCGATGTCGCAAACCGATAAAGACGAATCCGATATATCCGAGGCGGCCTCGTGTGACTTGGAGTCGTTTTTCGAACGCGCTGCTCGAGATCTAACGCCGGTCTCCGTAACCGTCGGCCAGCAGCAGCCGCGATTTCGTTCGTTTATCGACTCTATTCAAGGAAGAGGTCAAAAAAAACGTTTATTGTTATCGCCGATAGCAGCGCGCTCGATACCGACGAAGATAGAGTCGCGAATAAAAATCTGTCCTTTGTATGACGATCCTAGTTGGGAATTGTCGGCAACCGGAATTGTGCCGGTAGACGACGTCACGCTTGCCGTCGCGCTTAAAGATGCCCGCTTGTTTAGCAACGTTCAAGCCTCGGACGGCGTCATGCAACCCGCTAACGACCCGCTGATCTTAGTCGTAACTGCTGGAGCCGAGGAAGATAAGGCGAACATCTTTCTGATATCGGAAATCGGTAGTATGCAATGTGTGATCGAGACCACGGCGCCATTTGAACCGGGCAGCACTATACCGCTGGTGGAAATCGTAGGTGACAAACGAATTTTACGCAGAGCGGCGGCAACCGTAACCAAAGTTGAACCGTGGTTCATGCCGGACGGCAGTCAACGCTTTCGGTGCAGCTTGATTTTAAGCCAGGCGGCGGTGAAGGATTTTTCGGACGTTTTCGACATCGTCAAAGACGTACGACGCGTTCATCGCATCATGGAGCTGGCCGGAATGCTGACGGCTTTCGGCTGGTACGAAGTCGCGGGATACGAGCGCGACGCGATACGCGTCTTGGGCGTCGAACAAGACTCGGCGCTACTGCAATTGTTATCGTCTCGTAGTCCTAGATTGCAAACACATTCAAGCGTAAGGATCGGCGTCGATATCTTTGCTGTTTATTACGAAATGGAAGTTCGAATCCTAGAGGTTAAAAACGAGCGGATGCGCGTGACCTTACCTTTGGTATTAAAGAGGAGACGACAACACCGTCGAGCGGAACGGGTTTCGGTCCCGTCGCGATATGAGTTGTGCTTGAAATTTTGTAATCCCACGACCGGACGCGTCCAGCAACGATCGATAGAAGAGATCTCTTATGTAGGTCTTACGTTCTGTTCTGACGGCCGCGATCCGCTTTGGGAAGGCCTGGTGCTTGAAGGCGCCGAGCTGAGCTGGAAAGGCCGACGGATCGTGGTCGGCGACCTCGAGGTGTGCTCCTTAAGCAAACACGACGACACTTTTTTGTGCCATACCTCGATGAATAATTCAAACGCCGCCAACAACCCGACGTTGGTAGATTTAATAGCGACCCTCAGCCATCCGGATATCCGCTTTCACGACGGCAGCGATTTTTCGTCGCTGGTCGACCTCTATATTCAAGCAGGTCTGTTTTCGCCTCATATGCACCGTAACCTCGAGCCTATCATTATAGAAGCAAAAACGGTTTGGACGAAGTTACATCGCGGCGCTTCGGACGTCGTTAGGACGCTGATTCACGGACCAGCGAAGTCGCCGAACATCGCGATGACCTCTCTTCGCGGATGGGAACGAGCCTGGATGGCCCAGCACTTCGTCAGCGTCAATCCGAAATTCGATCGCGCCATAGGCAGGCTTCAACTGGCGCAACTCGACCATGTCTTACCGAGATCAGACGGCCACTATATCTTGTTTTTCGTAAAAGCTGATAACAAGCTAATGAACGCCTTCCTGCAGAATTTTTTCTTCACTACCGGGACCACGGACTCGGTCACGATCATTACGGTAGAGCTTTGGTATCGTTCGGGAGATAAAGCGATCGGATCAGTCGAGCGAGATCGACTAATCAACCTGCGCGCCATGCGTCGCGATGAAGAACAGCTCGTCTCTCGAGCCGCACAAAGGTATCTCGGTATACTGCCGGCGGCGGCCCTTTCCATGCTCCCGGGGGAATTCGCTCTACCTAATTCGTCCAAGAGTTTCTCAAAGGCGGGATTGTTGCGAGACCGTATTTGCAGGGTGGCGACTTTTCGGCGACGACCGGTTTATGCAGTCCTCGAAGAACGCTCGTCTCCCGGCCTTAACTTGACGTGGATGCTTAACGCTAGCTGGGTATTGCCTATCCATCCGCAGCTCGACCGAGACGGACTGGTTTTGTCTTCTGTTCTTCAAAACATCCTAAACGCACCGGCCCAAAGCCCTTTGGGAGACCGCTTTTTGAACCTCCCGGAACGAACCCCGAAAAAGCCCTTTATAGACGCAGGCTTTGAGCTTATCGCGCCTGTCAATCTTTACGTCCTCAATCGAGCCGGTTTGCAGCGTTATTATTACTACGCCGCCAACCGCTACGGTGAAATGAAAGCCCTGGTTCAAAGGAGAAATCAGCGCAAGACAGAGCCAGAATCGCCACCGGCTCCAGGCGCTTCAATGACCGAATCCGATGCTAAGGCATCGCGCGGAAATATGTGAATGTTTTAGTATCTCATCTTCGGGTCATCTTTGTCTTGATTTGATTCCGCGAAATCCTCGAAAAAGCGCTGCTATTTATATGGTTTCGCGAAACCAGATCAAAACAAATCTGACCCAAATCTTAGTGCGAATTCCTTTCACATATTTCCGCGCGGTGCCTAATTCGAGATAGGCATTAGATCTGCTATCTTTAGTTTCGTAGTAAAAAAAAATAGATAGAGCGTTCAGGGAGTCCCCCAATTGGATATTTTTCGGCCAGAGATACACGCCCTTTGGTTTCGACCGATGATCGACGACGCCAAGGAAAACCTCGGCGTTGAAATGGTTGATTCGATACTCAATTCCTTCGGCATTCAAGCGAATCAGCTCGAGGATGAGACCGCCTGGGTCTCATTACAATTCGCAGAAACGATGATGACCAAGCTCGCCGAGGCGTACGGCGGACCGGAATTTCTCCACCGCGCATTTCGTCTGGCATATACGACTCGATATGGAGGCGCGGTTTTGCCCATATTCAAGGCTTTTGGATCGCCCGCGTTCACGCTTAATCAAGTCGTTCGCATGGGACCTCGTTTCCAGAAGATCTGGACTACGGACATCATGGAAACGCGTCCCGGCTTTGTTCGCATGCGCATGCGACGCCGCGAAGGCGCACCAGAGATAAGCAGTTATCTGATGTGTTACGGCTCATCGGCTCAGTACGCGGCGATTCCGACCATGTTCGGTCTTCCCCCCGCTAAAGTCGAACACTCCGCGTGTACGCTCCGCGGTGACGAGGCTTGTATTTTCGATATTTACTACCAGGAGCCGGCGAAACAATATTGGTCGAGGATCGGCTTTGTCGTCGGCGCGGCCGTCAGTTCCTTGACGCTTTGGGGTTTGGATCAACCCTATTGGTATCTGCTCGCCTTTGGTTTGAGCCTGGGTGCTTGGGCGCTCGGACGAGTGGTTGAGCTCAAACGCGACATCGCCCAGTTGGTGGAAGACATCGCCACCCGTAACGAGGCTCTTGAACGAAGCGCGCGCGCGAATGAAGAGCGGTTTAACGAACTTTTGGAAGCCAAGGCGCAAGTGGAGGAAAAAGTCGAGCAACGCACGGCCGAGCTTCGAAAAACCAGTCAACGTTTAGCCCAAACCCTCGAACGGGTACAGGCTTTAAGCAACGCAAAAGCCGAGTTTTTCGCCAATATCTCTCACGATCTACGCACACCGCTGACCCTGATTACAGCGCCATTGGACGATCTCGTCGTAAACCGCGAGCCGCCGGGCGGCAGTCGCGCCGCGCTCGAAGCAATGCACCGAAACGCCAATCGCTTGCTCGCTCTTATCAATCAGCTTTTAGATCTATCGAAGCTCGACGCCGGCGCGGTCGAGCTCAAGAGAAGCATGGTGGACCTGGCGCAATTGTGCCGAGAAATCGTGGAATCGTTTGATTCAGCGGCGCGACTAAAAAAGATCGATCTGCAGTTTCAAGCGCCTCCGACGCTCGAGCGCGCCGCTCTCGATCCCGTTTGGATCGAGTCGATCCTGTCGAATCTTGTGATCAACGCGCTTCGTTTCGTAGACAGCGGTGGACAGATATGCGTCCGGCTTTTCGAAAGCGATTCGCACCTTTTGATCGAGGTACAAGATAATGGTCACGGTATTTCGCCGACGGATCTACCGCACGTATTCGATCGATACAGACAAGCTGGCCACTACCGAACGCGCCGAGGCGGAAGCGGAATCGGTTTGGCGTTAGTGCGCGAGGCGGCGAGGCTACACGGCGGAGAGGTATGGGTGAAAAGCGAAATCGGCCAGGGTACCCTGTTTACGGTTCAGCTTCCCAAAATCGATTACTCAGTCGTGAGCGAAGATTCGGCGGGGAGGTCGCGCGCGTATCGAAAAGATATCGACGGCGTCATCGAACTTTTCGAAGGCGAGAGGTCAGACGTTGAAGACCACGACCGAGCCGGACCGTCACCTGACGCGCCGCTTGTTCTGGTTGTTGAGGACGACCCGGATACACGTCGTTTTGTCGCCGACGTGCTGGCCGTCCGCTATCGGGTGCGAGCCGCTTCAAACGGCGAAGAAGCGTATAACATCGCCGAGATCGTACGTCCTGACGCCGTCATCACGGACCTCGATATGCCGAAGATGAATGGGCTTGCTTTGTGCCACTCGCTGCGCGCGGTGGAACAATGCAAAAAGACACCAATCCTTCTTTTAACCGCGATGGGCGACCCTAAAAGCGTTATCAAGGGTTTTGACGCCGGAGCGGACGACTACGTTACAAAGCCCTTTCACGGACGAGAGCTTCTAGCACGTCTAGAGGTACACTTGCGTCTGCGTCATCTGGTAAGCGAGATCGCCCATAACTCGAGATTGGCCATGTTAGGCGTGGCCGCGGCCTCGGTAGCGCATAACGTGCGCAACCCGCTGAACGCGATTTCGAGCGGCCTTGACACGATGCTATCGCGTTCAAAAGCCGCGAATAGCGCCGAGTATCGAATGCTCTCGACCATGATCGATTGCACGCAAAAGATCGAGCAGATAACCACGGATCTATTGAATCTCTCGCGTATCGACAGGGCCAGGGAGGATAAATGGCGGGTCGCTACGGATTTGACGGCGTGCGTACGAATGATAATGGTTCGCTTGCCAGCGAACGTCATCCTCGATACAGAGATAGACGAGGACGCTGCGGTCGACGGCCGGCCGGGAGACCTTAACCACGTTTTCTTAAATCTTCTAGACAACGCGATTCGGGCCGTTGGAGAGCGCGGGCGGATCACGCTTCACGCGAAACAAGAGAACGGCGCGCTTTGTGTAGCTGTCGCCGATTCGGGACCGGGAGTGGATCTAAAGATAAGAGAGCGGATTTTTCAGCCCTTTTTTACCACCCGAGTCTCTGGACAGGGTACTGGGCTCGGACTGAGTATCGCAAAACAGGTGATCGAACAGCACGGGGGGGCGATTTCGGTTTCTCGTTCGGAAGAACTCGGAGGCGCCCTTTTTTTAGTGAGAATACCTACCTCTAAAGGGTAAGCGTCTCGGTGGTACTACCGCTTGCGGCGCGAGCCCTAAACTCAAGGGCGACACGACGCGCCCGACAGATCGAGTGCGGTCTGTTATAACGGAATGAATCGGCCTGTGCCTAAATCGAACAACCATACCCCGGTCAGCGGTTTTCAAAATACCGTTCGCAAAATTTCTCGTCCCGTGCCAAAATATCATCGTCAAAGACCGCGTCACCCGACCCTGGCTCGTTCACGAGGTCTGCGAAGCGATATTTCTCGGTTTGTCGCATAATGCATTTACAAATTATTAAGCTCACGTTTATGTTGCCTTGGGTCTAAAACGAGCGAGAGCAACTACGAGCTGATTGTGGGTTGTTCGATTTCAAATTATGCTCTCTCTGACAGATGACGATAGATTACCACGCTTATCCTATTCTTTTCGTAGATGACGAACAACAGAACTTGGTCGCCTTTGAATACGCGATGGAGGAACAATTCAGCGTCCTGACCGCGTCATGCGGTGAGGACGCCATTCGAATTCTCCGAGAGCGGGAAATCGCCGTTATTATCGCGGATCAACGCATGCCCGGCATGAGCGGGTCGGAGCTATGCGCCAAAGCGCTGGAGATTCAACCGCAGGCGGTTCGCATTATCGTTACGGCCTACGCGGACCTACACGCGGCGATAGAAGCGATCAATAAGGGCCAAGTACTTCGCTATATCGCAAAACCGTGGAAGAACGAAGAGCTGGTCCAAATTTTACGCACTAGTATTGAGCTCGTGCATTTACAACGCACCGTACAAGACATGGAGATCCGCTTGCTTAAGGCGGGGCAGAGCGCCGTCGCGATGACGGTGCACCAAGAATTCGCGCACGAGTTCAATAATCCCCTGGCCTCTTTAAACGCAAACGCCGACGTAGTGGCCGACTATCTCGCCTTGGCATTACAGAGCCTATACGACCCGGAAAAACTGCGCCGTTACCTCAATGAAGCGCAGGAGGCTCATACCGATTCGATCACCGCGATTTCCCAGCTACGCGCGTTGGTATCGAGGTTACGTGAGGGTCGTACCTCCAGTATCGCGCCGCCTACCGCGACCTGCGACGCCGCGCGTGTGATCGATTCCACGGTGAGAATTATCCGACGCGAAATCGAACGCGTCGCGCGCTTGCGCACCGTTGTCGAAGCGTCGCCGAACGTAACCATCGATGCCTCAGCGCTCGGACAGATCGTCCTCAACCTGCTCTTAAATGCCGCGCAGGCATTGAAAACGAGCTCTCAAACAGAAAAAACGATCACCATTCGAGTTACAGAGGAGCGAGAAGAGGCGAAAATCGTCATCTCGGACACCGGACCGGGCATACCCCCGGAAAACATCGGACGCATTTTCGACCCTTATTTCACCACCAAAAAAAAGAGCACGGGCATCGGTCTGGCGGTGGCGCAAGAGCTCGCCAAGCAAGCGGGCGGACGGGTCTCGGTAGAGAGCCCGCCGGGACAGGGAGCCACCTTCGTGATATCTTTGCCTCTAGCTGGGACTTAATCGACCCGCGGTCGATTTAGCGCCGCGTAATTGTGGTTCGTGTAAGAGCTTTGTGCTAGAGCACGAGTCGGGTTGAAAAGATCATAAACTCGCGTTCTATCGCGCGCGATGCCAGACGAACGACCAAGTAAAGCCGCACCGCAAGGGGCCAAATCGATCTGTTTAATTTTATTATTATCATCGATCTGTCTCGCCGTTGCGTGCTCGAAGCTCTTTAGCTCGAAACAATCCGAACGACAAAAACCGGTCGCAACCGCGGAGACCTCGGGGCTTTCGGCCGATACCCACCCCGATTCAATCGAGGAGAAAAAGCGACTCGCGGAAATCGAAAAGAATTTTCCGCTTCATGGCTTGGTGACCGGTATTCAATTGAAAGTAACCGAGCAGCCTCATTCGGAGTCGATCCCGCTCGGCTGGCTGAGAATCGGATCGCGCATTCGTTTGGCGAAACAGCCCACGAAATCTTCTACCTGCGCTTCCGGATGGTATCGGGTCTACCCCTTCGGCTGGGCCTGCGCGGGCCAAGGAATCGAGATCGGAACGGAGCTACCCGATTCGACCTTCGCCGTAACTCCCGCGCCTCAAGACGCCGCGTTACCTTACAGCTACTACTTCGTGAAGGAGCCTTTCGTCCCCGAATATCATCGACTCCCCTCTCGAGACGAACAGCGCGCGGCCTTGGGTTTTGCCAATCGCTACCTCGAATTAGAGGCTAAGAACCGAGCTACAGCAGAAAAATTCCTGCGCGGCGAGCTTAGTCAGGAAGCGAAGTCTCCGACGGTCGTTCGGCGCTATCTCGAACGTGGTTTTTACATCGCGGGAGCCGATCAGGAGATGCGCGCTTTTCGCCAGTTCGTTCGCACTGTTCAAGGCAGCTACATCAAGCTCGCCCAGCTCGAGGAGCGTCGCGGAAGCGGCTTTCACGGCGTCGAGCTGGGGGAGCAGCTTCAGCTGCCGGTTGCTTGGGCCGTTCGCTCCGCCCGCGCCTTCACACCGAAACAACGCGACGATGGAAGCTTTCGGTTCGTCGCCGATGAGTCCAGTGAACCCTTCGAACGACTAGCAATCCTGCCGTGGGAAGGCTGGGAAAGGTTCGGAGAATCCGTGCTTCATCGACTGAAAAACGGGCGGTATCTCAAGTTCTGGTTCGCCGCGGTGGCCGAGCGTATCGATCGGCCAAAAGAGATCGGGGATCGCGAACCGTGGATACACGTGGATCTCAGCCAACAAACGCTCGTGCTCTATCGCGGGTCGATGCCTCTTTACGCAACCTTGGTATCGACAGGTTTACAGGGTTATGACACGCCGGTCGGTCTGTTCGAAATTCGTTCGAAACATATAGCCGATACCATGAGCGACCTCGGCCCCGAGGCCGGCGACGAACGCTATAAGATCGAGGATGTTCCTTGGACTCAGTATTTTAAAGGATCTTTAGCGATCCACGGCGCGTTCTGGCACGAGCGCTTTGGCTTGCGCCGGTCGCACGGTTGTATCAACCTCGCGCCTCTGGACGCGCACTATGTGTTCAATCAGACCTGGCCTGAGCTACCTGCAGGTTGGCACGGCATCTCGACCGACAATACGGATTTACGCAAGAGCAAGATCGTTATAACCGATTAGCGGGACGTTCACCGAGCGGGCGAGCTAGACCCACTTCAGGTTGAACAGATCCTCTGACATCCCATCTTCAGGCCATCTGCGTCTCGATCCGATTCCGCGAAATCCTCGAAATAGCGCTGCTATTACTGCGGTTTCGCGAAACCAGCTCGGGACGAACCTGGCCCGAATTTGGGCGCCAGAAGAATCTGTTCAATCTGAAGTGGGTCTAGTCCAAACTATAACGCCGCAATTTGTCCAAAAAGGTCGTCCGTTTTAATCCAAGTATCCGCGCGGCTTCGCTTTTATTGCCGGCGGCGGTGGCCAAAGCCTGTTCGATTATCCGCCGCTCCACAACCTCAAGCGTGCCTTCAAGGTGAAAGTCCGACGGAGAAAGCATTGCTTTCGGCGCTTGCGCGGCCGGCGCTACAAAAGCGAGATCCGCCTCCTGAATGCGCTCACCTTGGCAATTTTCCACGGCTTTTTGCACCACGAACCTGAGCTCTTCCTGATTGCCGGGCCAGTGGTGTTTTTGTAGCACTGCCAGCGCTTGTGGCTCAATACCGACAACCGGGCGGCCCAAAACGCGTGACGCCCGATCGATCTCCATCAGTATCAAAGAGGGTAAATCCTCTTGTCGCTCCCGCAACGGCGGAACCCGAAGAAGCTGCGACGCAAAGCGTTTGGTAAGCTCGGGCTCCAAAAACTCAAACCCTTCGTTGTTACGGGGATCAACCCGAGTGGTCGCGATTAATTTCACGTCTAAGGGATAGGCCTCGTTACCGTCGATTCGCTGAGCTTGCCGAGTCGCGAGCGCCCAGGCTAAACTTCGCTGTACCTCTCGAGGTAACGCGGGTAAATCGAGTAAAAATAGCGAACCGCCCGCGGCCAATGTAAGCCATCCCGGATAGTCTCCGGTTCCGTCCCCCTCGCCGAACAAGGCGAGACCGCTTTTTGATTCGCCAACCGAGGCGCAATCGCCGATGACAAAGGCGTTTCCTTCACGACCGCTTCGTTCGTGCATCCGATAGGCGACGGCGTGCAGCGCCGTGCCGCTTTCGGCCAACAGCAACAACGGGGTCGGCTCCTGAATCGCATCGTCTACGCACTTGATAAAAGCGCGCATCGCCGAGCTGTAAGCGATCAGGGGAGCTTTCAGTAACTCGAAAGACCCACCCGCTTTGAGCACGCGCGCACCGGCTTGCAACTTGGCGATCTCGTGCTTGCTATGACGCGCTTCTTCCGCGGCTTGAATCGCGATTCGATCTGAATCGCTGGCTCTTTTCTGAGCCCGCATCTCCGCCGAGAGAACCGAGACAAAGGTCGCTAGAAAACGCGAAAACCTAGCCAACGCGGCGATCTCCTCTAACGTCAGCGCGCTCATGCGAATGCCTCGTGGAATAATCAACGCGCCTTCAAGCTCTTCCTTGGTCGCCAGCGGCACCACGCACAAGGCGTCGAGGTTGACTAAAGCATCTACCAACGGTCTGAGCGGCGGCCGGCGGACGATCATCGCTTCCAAGGAACCTCGCAAGACAATCTCTCCCGGATTATCTCTTAGATAGCGGGCTATCGTGTGCGAAAGACTGCGCGGCGCGAGATGGGGTTGTCCCGCGACATCTACTCTCGCCTCCCATTCGGGATCGAATCCGTAAAGCAACGGCTCCGCATCAAGCGAACCGGTCGCCCGTCGCATCGGCACGAGCACGGCTTTTGCGATCTCGTCAAGCGAACGCGATTCGATGAGTTGTTCTACGGCAAGGTCAATCGCGTGAAGCAGCCGCCCGGCATAGGGAGCTAAAAGACGCGTTACGATCGGCTGAAAGCCGAAAAAAACGCCGGTCGACGCCAAAAGCGTGGCGACCAAAAGCAATACTAGTTGCCAGGGTTGTTCCGGAACATGCAACCGAAACGCGATGACGAATAGCGCCAATAGCGCCATTGTGAGCGTTGCGGCCACTACATTTCTCGCCGCTTTTCCGGCGCTCAACCGACGGCGTTTGTCGACCATAAAGAGATGGCCCGACACCACACAAACAGCGATAACCGCTAGCGCGCCTCGGTACAGAGCGTCGGTCGAATCCAGGAGCCCAACCGCCTTGAGAATGAGCAGAACCGCCGCGATAAAGGAAGCAGGCACGAGTCCCATGATCGCCCAGCTATTAGCAGCGAGCGCTTCGGGTCCGCTGCCCAAGCGACTTCGGAGAAGTCGAATCAGCAAGGCAAGGGCGAGCGCGACTAACGCGTAAGCCAAGGGAGCCTGCGCCATCCAGGTCGGTATAAGCCATGGATCGCCGAAAGGTTTTATCAAGGGAGCGACGACCGAAAGGCTAATTGCGACCAATATCAAAGAAATCAGATAGGGCACGACGCGGGCCGTGTTCGGGTGCATTGCGGGCCACGCGCGGTCGGGAACCGAAAGGGTTAGATCCGTAACCAGACCCGCAAACCCTCCTAGGGCAGCCAGGTGAACTGCTTCTAAAGTAAACGAAAGCGTAGTGGGGCGTATACTTTCAACGATCGCCGCCGCGGCGCACGCGCTGAGCAGGCTTATGCGTTGAGCCCCCTTGGTATCGGGTCGCCGACTACCTAGAAATCCTGCCAGCGAAACCAGCAACGCGACCACGGCGGTCAGGTGACCAATCGTGTCTAACTCTCCCGGCAAAGATACTACCCATGCGACTAGATAGAAAACGATCGCGGGTCCGAGATAGGGCAAAATGCGCGTTTGGGACACTACAAAATCCTCACAACCATCCGGAATTAGTACTGAACGACAACGACCTATGGCCTTTCGGATAACTCATTAAAAAGTTGCGCTTGGAAAGGGAAAACCTGGGAGCGAAGGCTTCTCTCCTACGGATAACTAGCTTTTCTCGCTTCGAAGCCGAGATGGCCTGGGGCTACCGGGTCGATACGGCAACGCTTTTTAATAAGCTACCCGTTCAGCTTAGCACCGGTTCGTTGGGGCGCTCAAATGCGGATTACAGTGCCGTTGCTTTGTTTTCCTTATGGGCGGCCCATTTGAAGGCGAGTAACCGTTCAGGGGGGTACTGCTGTTTGACCACGACGGCGGCCAATTCATCCCGTAAAACCGGCTTTCGTCCTCGCGCCGGCTCGACAGGTACAGCAAGTACCATCCTCGCCGGCCCTGCAGGCGCGCTCGGTTTTACGGGCGAATTGGCCGCCGACTTGTTTGCCCCCCTGA
>JAFGIB010000304.1 GCA_016929805.1 Deltaproteobacteria bacterium
AAGTACCATCCTCGCCGGCCCTGCGGGCGCGCTCGGTTTTACAGGCGAATTGGCCGCCGACTTGTATGACCCCTGAACGCTTACCAAAATACGGCACTGCCTGTTGGGTCATCGATGCCAACCGCTTTGTTTGAGCATGAATGAAACTCCCGCCAAGACTGAATTAATCCAAGTTCGCCTGGACAAATGGCTTTGGGCTGCTCGATTTTATAAAACTCGTAGCATTGCGGCCAAGGCCGTCAGTAGCGGAAAAGTACTTGTTCGTGGTAATCGAGCAAAACCCGCCAAGTTGATACAAGTCGGCGATAGCCTTACTGTGCAACGCGGAATGTTTCAATACGCGATAACAATCGAGGAGCTGAACGATAAGCGCCGGTCGGCGCCTGAAGCTCAGAAGATGTACCGCGAGTCCGAGGAAAGCAAAAAAACACGCGAAGATCTCGTGGCGCAACTAAAAGCCGAAGGTATGACCGGGTTAGCCGCCGCCCGTGCCGTTCGACCTAACAAGAAACAGCGCCGCCAAATCGTCAGCCTAAAATTGGGTCAATAATGCGTAACGGTCAAAAGAAGCGCTGGCTCTGACTATCACCGTTGCGATTATGGCTCACCTAAACAAAATAAATTAGGGGTTGACTCGGAATAACGCTATCTCCGACATTCACAACGATCTCTTTGATCTCCGCGTCGTACGGCGCTCGAATCTCGTTCTCCATCTTCATCGCTTCGATCACCAAAAGCTCCTCGCCCTTTTTAACCTTTTGGCCGGGCTTGACTTCGATCGAAAGCACAACGCCCGGCATGGGCGCGTAGAGCTCTTTATCCGCTTCCGAGGAGCGAAGCCGATGCGCCTCCGTGCCTCGACTAAGCTGCTCGACGTTAAAGTCATAAACCTCGCCCTGATAATATAGTGCGCAACCTTGAGCCGTCTGAATCACCTCGAGATGCAAAAAGCGACCGTCTATCCAAGCGCCGATCCGATCGCCGTCCTGCTCCTCAACGCGCACCTGGCGCGGTTTTTCGTTGCACGTGACCTCAAGCGACTGCTGCCGTTGCTCGAGCTTCAGCTCGAACTCGCGATGATTCAATCGAAGTCGATAGCGCATGTCACCTCTCGCTTCTCGTGTCGCGCCCCCTGAGGGAACGCCGCCGACACAAATGACCGCTTCGGCGAATGACGGCTGGTCGCGCCGGGGTCAGTTTCCGAATACATTGCGGTAACGGGTGATATATTTCCAATTGCTGTTGTTCTTAGTCACGGGGTTTAGAGCGCACCTTTCTTTCTGCTCCGTCAAAAAACGATGCGTGCACGCGAGAACCGCCAACTCTTCCAAGGCCTCTTCTGATAGCTGCGCGGTGGCGCTCAAGCTCGCCATTTCCTCGACGATGAAGTGAGTGGAGAGATCCCCGGCCACGAAGCGCGGGTGCGCCATCACCCGCCGGTGAAAGCCGATGGTGGTGGTGATTCCCATGATCACGTATTCGTCGAGCGCGCGACGCATGCGCTCGATGGCTTGCCCGCGGTCGCGCCCCCAGCTTATGAGCTTCGCGATCAAGGGATCATAGAAAAGCGAAATCGTATCTTTTACGCGATAACCCGAATCAACGCGAGTAAAAGGACCGTTCGGCTCTCGATATGTTCGGATCGTGCCGCTCGACGGCAAAAAGTCGCTATCCGGGTCCTCGGCGTAGATGCGGCACTCGATCGCTGATCCGCGCGGTACGATATCGCTGCTATTGATCCGCAACGATTCTCCCGCGGCGATTCGGATCTGTTCCCTTACCAAATCAAGTCCCGTGACCATCTCCGTTATTGGATGCTCGACCTGAAGACGCGTATTGACCTCCAAAAAGTAAAAATTTTTATCTCGGTCGAGTAAAAACTCGACCGTGCCGGCGTTGGTATAATCGGCGCTCTTCGCCGCTTCGACCGCCGCTTCTCCCATGCGTCTGCGCAAGCGCGCGTCGACCGTTGGAGAAGGAGACTCCTCGATGACCTTCTGGTGACGCCTTTGGATGGAGCACTCGCGTTCGCCGAGCTGGACGATGTGTCCCTTTTGGTCCGCCAGGATCTGCACCTCGATATGCCGGGGCGCTTGCAGGTACTTTTCGAGATAAACCCGGTCGTCGCCGAAGGCGTTCAACGCTTCGGAGCGCGCGAGCTTTAATAGACCGGCTAACTCGGAGGGCGAATAGACCACCCTCATCCCTTTGCCTCCACCTCCGGCGGCGGCCTTAATTAAGATAGGATAGCCGAAGGATTCGGCTGTCTTTTTAGCTTGCTGTACGGAACGGATGCAGCTCTCAATGCCGGGCACGAGAGGCACGCCGGCTTTCTTCATGCAGCGTCGAGCCTCGGTCTTATCCCCCAAGAGCGCGATGGTTTCGGGCTTGGGACCGATGAAGACCATCCCTCCGGCGCCGACGCGCCGGGCGAACTCGACGTTTTCCGCGAGAAAACCATAGCCGGGATGGATCGCCTCGGCGCCCGACCGGGTCGCCGCCTCGATTATCGCGTCTATTGATAGGTAACTTTGGCCGGCTGGAGACGGACCGATGCAATGCGCCTCATCGGCGTAACGCACATGAGCCGCGTTGCGGTCCGCCTCGGAATAGACCGCAACGCTTCGAATACCCATCTCGCGACAAGTACGCATAATGCGAACCGCGATCTCACCTCGATTGGCGATCAGAAGTTTGTGAAACATTGCGCGCTGCATAGCACACTCTTCGTACGGCTGGTAGTCCGGTTAGTAATCGATTCCGATCGCGGTCCGCGAGCGACTCAATTTCTTTTTATCGCCCGCGGACCGTGTCAATGCGCCGAGGGCTAACCGCCTGCAAATATTTGCCAAATAATCAGAGCCAGTAGCGGCAATAAGATCCAGAGCAACGGTCCGAATGCGCTAACCGCTTTGACCGGACGAGAAGACTCGTTCGTTTTTTCTACACTCCCCGAGCTTGAGCCTTTATCCCGGTCGACGATCTCCAGCCGTTCGTCCCCTGTCGTCGGCAAAGCACGGCTTTGATCATTCGGGATTCTTTCATTTTTCTCCTTAGAACGCGTAACCTTAAAGGCTGATTTGTCTTCTTTACCCATAAGAACTCTCCCGCGATACCGCGCGTCGAGTATCGCAACAATCGCTATCGCTAGAAATTGAGTGACGCGCCGGATAATCCGGCGCATTTAAACCATCTATCCGCTTGCGGTTCGACGGTAGTAAAACGGCTGTTCGAAATAACCCTACCGGCTGCAATCGCGCTCCGCTTTTACGACCGGTCTTGGCTAGGTTCTTTCTACCGGCCTATTAAGCCACGAAACGGTAAATCCTATAACATCAACGCGAACGGATCTTCCGAGCCTAAACGCGGGATCCGAGCGCCGGCATGACAACGACAAAGTTCAGCGCGTCTGTCGCGTAGCTCAACCGGACGATTTCGCGCGTACGCGATCACCGAAAAAACCCTTAATAAAGGGAGACGCGCTAGCCGAACGGCCGAAATCGGACGGGCGGAAGAAATGCTCTTTGTGAAAACGACCGGAAGACAGGCCGAACGTGACGCGAGCGTGGATAGATAGCTCGCCGTTGAACTTTCCGTGTCGCCCCCGCGCTCCGAAACTCCAGCGGCATTGAAAGCTTGGTCAAAGGTCGCAATTTTATCGAAATCCGAAATGCCTCTCGACCCCCCTAGAGACGTTAAAAGACCCAGCAGGGTAACGCTGACAAATAAAGCCGGAACCATGCGCCGCATGCCGGGATCATACGCAGGCTCCGGCGTCGGCGCAAGCTGAGTAAAAGCGGCTCGTCATCGAGGCCATCGGATGTTATATCTCGGCAGGCAAAGGAACCCGCATGAGCAAACAAAAAAAGACCCTTTTAATCTCGACACTTATCGTGTTGCTCATCGCCGCTGCGGCCTTTTTTGTAGGCCTGCTCACGCGCCTGTCGCTGTTTGTCGATCTCGACCAGGATGTGTCGGTCGCGATCAAGGGCTCGGTTCCCTTGCGCACCGCTATCGTAAAGCCGGTTCAAGTTGGTGTTGACGAGCAGGTTCAGGCGGGAGTTTATTTCGCTAAGCAGCTCACGATTCCGCTGGACGAAAAGATCGAAGTCCCCTTGGATTTCGCCTTGGATGTGCCCATTGATTCGGATGTATTCGTGGATCAAGCGCTCGATCTCGCGTTTGAAGTCCCGGTGCAGACGGTTTTGACCGAACGCGAGATCGATCTCAGCCGCTTGGAAATACCGTTGAACACGGAGGTATTTATCGACGATGTGATCGATTTGAATCTCTCGATTCCCGTCGATACAGAGATCAAAACCGTGCTCGGCGCCACGCTTCCGGTGAAGGGAACCTTCCCGGTCAAAACCCGAGTTCCCATCCGGCAAAAGGTTCGCATCGCGGATACCGTCACACTGGGTGTAAAGAACCTGCGCGCGCCGCTCAAGCTGCTCGTGCCGGTGAAGGTCCGCGTGCCGCTCAAACAAAACATCCGAGTCAAGGGCACGATTCACGTGCCGCTCAAACAGAGCATCGTGGTGCCGATTAAAAAGCAAATTGATGTTTCTATACCCGAACCCCTCCACGTTTCTGTCAAGCTCAAAAGTACGCTGCCCGCGCGCTTGAACGCGGAGCTGGACTCCGAGATCACCGTGGACCAGACCATACCGGTAAGGCTCGGCACGCTGAAGATCAAAACGGAGAGCTTGCGCCTCGGCTACGAGTAGAGCCCGAGAAACGATAGCCGCTACCGATTGCGTGCGACTTCGTTCGAGCTAGAGCACTGGCGGCACAAGAGCGCAATTCAGCCGGTTTTCTTAGGGCTCGCGCAAAAATAATTTCACATTTTTAGCGCCCAGCTCGGGGGCAAATGTTTTATCGACGACTGAGCGGAACCGCAGCAATAGCAGCGCTATTTCGAGGATTCCGCGATTGAGGAGATGAG
>JAFGIB010000305.1 GCA_016929805.1 Deltaproteobacteria bacterium
AAGTACCATCCTCGCCGGCACTGCGGGCGCGCTCGGTTTTACGGGCGAATTGGCCGCCGACTTGTTTGCCCCCCTGAACGCTTACGGAATAACGATTGGACCGCTTCGGAGCGACGCCTGAAGTTCCCAATCCACGTACTTCCTCGACCATGTGCAATTGCCAATCATCACGATTGTGACTGTTGAGTCCCGCAGGTGTTCGTCGCGAATTCTTCTCATAACGTAGTCGGGTTTACAGGCGAATTGGCCGCCGACTTGTTTGCCCCCCTGAACGCTTACGGTCGGGAGATGGCTTTTGTATTGACGTGGTAAACGCGACAGAGATTAACGTTATTAGTGGCTCGCTCGACTGTGGTGATTCAGCGGCGGTGACTAACGCGGAAAGCTCGGCGTTATGCGGCGAAGGTCCTTGTTTTGATCTGGGCACCATTACCTGTTGTGCCAAGCAAGGAGCCTTCTGACAAATGCTTGAGGTAGACCCGGAAAGTTCAATCGCGCTAAGTCAGCGTTTCATATCATATTGCTACAGCGGAGGAGATGGGATTCGAACCCATGGAACCGTTGCCGGTTCAACGGTTTTCAAGACAGTTGCAGGCTTAAAACAGTAGACCACGAGAGACTACTGCAGATGCAAATAAATGAATGATATCAAATAGATAAAGACGCATCGCCCATTGAGCTCATGAGCCTGAGTGGTCCCGTTTGTGCTAAAAGTTATCACATTTTTATCACATTCAGAATGCGGCTTAGGGCTTGATCTGAGCGAGACGTTTGC
The DNA here is from genome assembly GCA_016929805.1 of Deltaproteobacteria bacterium. Taxonomy (GTDB): domain Bacteria; phylum Myxococcota_A; class Polyangia; order Polyangiales; family JAFGIB01; genus JAFGIB01. The sequence continues at coordinate 776 of JAFGIB010000305.1, forward strand.
GCCAATAACCGGGTTTGCGGTGTTGGTGAGCCACGGCAACAACGACGAGCTCCTCTTTTAGGCAAGCCATAATCACGGCGTAAGGAAAGCGGTCGAGTAAAAATCGACGTACTTCGAACTTGGCGCGTTGGTTTGTAACGAGCGTACCTGTTGTGGGGAATTCGTTAGCTCGCTCAACGCAAGCGATGTATTCGTTAGCCAAATCGTTCGCCAACGACGGTTGCTGCTGAAGGTACCATTGGACCGCCTGAGCGAATTCTCGCCTGGCTTCATTGAGTACGCGAATTGGAAGCATTATTTCTTGACGAGATCGAGGAGTTCACGTTTTACGTCTTGCCACTCATGCAAGACCGCCGTGCCGTCTTCGATGCTCTTGAGACGCCGGTTGATCTCATCGCGCCAGGCCGCGTCGACCTCTTCTTGCGGCTCAACGGGCTCGAAGCTTTCCTTTAAAGCCTCGACCAGGAAGAGCCGCTCTTCTTCCGGTAGCGTAAGGGCTTCTTCGAGGATTTGGCGAGCGCGCGACGTCATAAATCACAGTATACGCCGTAGCGGTTGTGGGCGCTACGCGACACTCTATTCGGGCACTTAGCGGTTACCGTCGTCTCTGAACTTCTCAAGTTGGCTAACAAAGCAATATACTCGTAGTTTCAGGGTAAACGAACCCAATTATGGCGTGGCGCGGGCTCGCTACTCATCTACTGGCTACCGTTTTTCACGAGAACGGAACGACCGAAAATTAGGACGACTACATGGCAAAGACCGAAAAAAGGGCTGGTAAGCGCGATACGGCGCAGGAAAAGAGCAACCTGCCTGCTGGCAGTCAGGCAGGCAGCGCCACGCTCGGTTTCGAGACCAAGCTCTGGCAGGCGGCGGATAAGCTTCGCAACAACATGGACGCGGCCGAGTACAAGCACGTCGTACTCGGGCTCATCTTCCTTAAGTACATTTCCGACGCCTTCGAGGAGAAGCGAGCCGCGCTCGTAGCGGACAAAAAGTCCGGCGCTGATCCCGAGGACCCGGATGAGTACCGCGCGGACAATATCTTTTGGGTGCCCAAGGAAGCGCGTTGGCCACACCTTCAAGGCAAGGCCAAGCAACCCACGATCGGCAAGCTCGTAGACGATGCCATGGTCGCCATCGAGCGCGACAACTCAACGCTCAAGGGCGTCCTACCCAAGGACTTCGCCCGCCCCGCGCTCGACAAGCAACGGCTCGGCGAACTGATCGATCTCATCGGCACTATCGGCCTCGGTGACAAAGCCAACCGCTCGCGCGACGTGCTCGGCCGGGTCTACGAATACTTCCTGAGCTCCTTCGCCTCCGCCGAGGGCAAAAAGGGCGGGCAGTTCTATACGCCTCAGTGCGTGGTGCGCGTCCTGGTCACGATGCTCGCGCCTTACAAGGGGCGCGTCTACGACCCGTGCTGCGGCTCGGGGGCGGGATGTTCGTGCAAAGCGAGAAGTTTGTCGAGGCTCACGGCGGCCGTATCGGCGACATCAGCATCTACGGCCAGGAGTCCAATCCAACCACCTGGCGCCTGGCCAAGATGAACCTCGCAATCCGCGGCATTGACGCGAACCTGGGCGCGGAGTGGGCTGACACCTTTCACCGCGATCTACACAAGGACCTCAAAGCGGACTACGTGCTCGCCAACCCGCCCTTCAACGACAGTGATTGGGGCGGAGAGCGCCTGCGGGAGGACGTGCGCTGGAAATACGGCGCGCCGCCCTCGGGCAACGCCAACTTCGCCTGGGTGCAGCACTTCTTACACCACTTATCGCCCACTGGTTTAGCGGGCTTTGTGCTCGCCAACGGCAGCATGTCCTCGCAGCAATCGGGCGAGGGCGAGATCCGTAAGGCCATGATCGAGGCCGACTTGGTAGACTGCATGGTCGCTTTACCCGGGCAACTCTTTTACTCCACGCAGATTCCCGTTTGTTTATGGTTTTTATCGCGCGACAAAAAGAACGGCCTCGGCGGTCGCGGCAAAAAGATGCGTAACCGCCAGCACGAGACCCTCTTTATAGACGCTCGCAAGCTCGGCACCATGATCGACCGCGTGCACCGCGAGCTGACCGACGAGGATATCGCCAAGATCGCGGACACCTACCACCGTTGGCGGGGCGACGGCACGGGCAAATATCAGGACGTGCCCGGCTTCTGCATGAGCGCCACCACCGAGCAGATCCGCGGCCACCAGCACGTACTCACGCCCGGCCGCTACGTCGGCGCCGAGGAGGTCGAGGACGACGGCGAGCCCTTTGACGAGAAGATGAAGCGCCTGGTGGCTACTCTAGAGGAGCAGTTCGCGCAAGGGGCAAAGCTAGAGAAAGTAATCCGTAAAAATCTCAAGGGGCTCGGGTATGGGGGGTAACTTGATATTCCAATTTGGCACATCAAACTCGATCAACTTGAAGTCGCAATTTGCGACCTTAGACGCCACTTGGCCCGCATCCCGAGGCGCTCGTCTAAGGTCACAATCTGACACCTTATACGAAAAGTTGCCGGAATTAGCGGGGGTTTTGAGGTCACAAACTGTGACCTCAAGGGTCAAGGTACCGAGATGCGTAAGCCGTTTAAGATCACAATTTGTGATCTTAAACGAGAGGAGTGGAAATGTCTGAGCAGAGCATCGTTCCAACCGAGCGCATCGAACGAGCCATTCTGGTTTTGAGAGGCTACAGGGTCATGTTGGACACGGACCTTGCCACTCTCTACAAGGTAGATACTCGTGTTCTCGTGCAAGCGGTCAAACGTAATGCCGATCGGTTTCCTACCGATTTTATGTTCCAGCTCAACGAGGATGAAGCCGAACTTCTAAGATCACAAACTGTGATCTTAGAGAAAGGTGGCCGAGGTCAGCACCGCAAGTACCTACCCTACGCCTTCACCGAACAGGGAGTCGCCATGCTGTCGAGCGTCCTACGTAGCCCTCGCGCCGTACAGGTCAATATCGAGATTATGCGCGCGTTCGTACGCTTGCGACAGATGCTCCAGCAGAATGCCGACCTCGCTCGCAAACTCGCCGCGTTAGAGAAAAAGTACGACGCGCAGTTCAAAGTAGTCTTCGACGCCATCCGCCAGCTTATGGCCCCGCCAGCAAAACCCAAGCGCCGTATCGGGTTTGGGAGCACACAAGAATAGGTAATGTAATATGTCTCTTGATCTATCGAGTCTAAAGAAAGCTGTCGTCGCTCTAAACGAAGTGGTGGCGAAAAGTGACGACGCCGATTTTATGCGCGGCTTGGATAAGGTCGCTCAGAACGCGGTCAAGTCCGGCGTTATCCAACATTTCGAGTTCACCTACGAGCTTTGCTGGAAGTTCATCAAGCGGTGGCTGGAAACAAACGTTAGCGCCACCTCGGTCGACGGCGTGACCCGAAGGGAACTTTTTCGCCAAGCCGCGGAAAATCGGCTGATCGACGACGTGGAGCAATGGATAAGGCACCACGAGGCGAGAAACCAGACCTCGCGCACTTACCAAGCCGATATCGCCGAGGCCGCGTACGAGGCAGCTCACGACTTCGCCCGCGACGCGGTGCGCCTTCTCAAAGCCCTGGAAGCCCGCAATGATTGACCTTGCGCCCGTTCACCTGAAGACGGTAAAGCGCATTCTCGGCCAACACGTACCCGATTGCGAAGTCCGAGCTTTCGGCTCGCGCGTCACCTGGACCGCCAAAGACTATTCCGACCTCGACCTAGCAATCGTCGCCTCCCGCGCCCTCGACCGCGACACGCTGCGGCGATTGAAAGAAGCCTTCGAGGAAAGCGATTTGCCGATCCGGGTCGACGTGATCGACTACCACGCGATTTCGGAAAGCTTTCGGAAGATAGTCGACGATAACTACGAGGTGATTCAGACGGGGAAGGTGAGGGATAGTAAAAGTAAACAACCGAACGGGACGTTCGCAGTAGAGGAGATACACGCGGGACGGCAGACGGCTGCTGTACTACGTGATCTTCTGGTTACGACGAAAGACGGCGATTGGGGACGTGATTCCGCCCATATCGGGTACGTGCCGTATAGAGTGATAAGGGGAACCGATTTCCCCGCCGCTCGTATTGGAGACATATCCTCTATTCCGATTCGCTATCTAAGCGAAGCGACTGTTCTTCGACGCACGCTCAAGCCAAACGACATCTTGCTCGAAACCGCTGGCGGAAGCCCAGGACGCCCAACCGGTCGAACCCTACTCATTACCGAGAAGCTGTTGTCTTATCTTGACCTACCGGCAACCTGCGCGAGCTTTGCTCGATTTCTTCGAGTCGATTCGGATAAGGCCGATCCAAGATACATTTATTGGTTTCTTCAGTGTCTCTATGCAAGCGGTCAGATGGAGGAGCATCAAGTTCAGCATACCGGAGTTGCGCGCTTCCAATATACGAAATTCGCGGAGAGCCAGAGAATACCTCTACCCCCCCTCCCCGAACAGCGCGCCATCGCCCATATCCTCGGCACGCTCGACGACAAGATCGAGCTGAACCGCCGGACGAACGAGACACTGGAGGCCATGGCGCGGGCGCTGTTCAAGTCGTGGTTCGTCGACTTCGACCCCGTCCGCGCCAAAGCCGCCCGCCGCCAACCGACCGGCATGGACGCCGACACCGCGAAGCTCTTCCCGAGCGCGTTCGTCGACTCCGAGCTGGGCGAGATTCCGAAGGGGTGGCGCGCGACGACGTTGGGCGTGGAAACGGAACGATGCGGAGGTACAATCTAGACCGGCCCGTTTGGCAGCCAACTTCATGCGTCCGACTACGTTCCTGAGGGCGTTCCCGTCGTGATGCCGAAGGACATCAACGGCCGGCGCGTCTCGACGGCCAGCATAGCCCGAATACGCGAGCAGGACGCTGAACGTCTTTCGCGGCACCGACTTCAGCCCGGAGACGTGGTCTATAGCCGTCGTGGCGACGTAGAACGCCACGCGCTGATCAGTCCGAGAGAGACCGGCTGGCTCTGCGGAACCGGTTGCTTGCTGGTGCGTCTCGGGCCGAGGTGGCCATCTTCCGTTTTCGCCTCATTCGCCCTCGATCGAGCGGAGACTCGCGAATGGATTGTACAGCACGCGATTGGCGCGACGATGCCGAACCTGAACACCGGCATTCTCACGGACGTACCTCTAGTGATGCCGCCGGATGCTGTCCTTCGCGCCTTCGCGCGTACCGGTGATCCGCTCCAAGCTTTCGTCGTCGCTCGCGACGCTGAAGCAGCGACCCTGGCCCGTGCTCGCGATACGCTTCTACCTCGTCTGCTATCTGGCGAGCTGACCGTGCCCGACGCCAAGCGGTTATTGGAGGCGCGGGTATGAGGGTAACGCGCTTTAGCAGAATCAAGGGGTATCGCGTCTTCCGCGACTTCATATGGCCCGCCGAGCTGCTCCCTTTCGGCCAGTTCAACCTGATCTATGGATGGAACGGAACGGGCAAGACGACGCTAGCAGCCCTGTTACGGCACCTACAAGATCGAACCGCCGTCCGCGGTGGCGATGTTGTGTTTGAACTCGATGGGAAAGAAGTAGCAGCGTCTGACGTTCCAAGTGCGCTGCTCCCGGCCGTGCGAGTCTTTAACCGCGAGTTCGTTGCTGCTACGGTACTTTCCTCTGCCGGCGAGATCGCCCCTATCTACTACCTAGGCCAAGACAGCGTAGAAAAACAGCAACAGGTAGAGAAGCTCAAAAAGGACCTAACCTCTGCTGATACGAAGGTGGCCACGGCTAAGTCGGAGAAGACGTCGGCCGAGAAAGCTCTGGACGATTATTGTATCGCGAAAGCCAAGGTAATCAAGGAGCTCCTGATCAGTTCCCGAACCCCCGAATACAACAACTACGATAAGCGCCGCTTTCGGCAAGCCGTCGAGCAACTGAATGCGATCTCCCAACCAGCAGCCCTTCTCTGCGAGGCAGATAAAGCGAAACTCCGAAGCCAGAAGGATGCCCAAACGAAGAACTCCGTCTCAACGGTTATACGCGATGTTCCTGACTTCGTCGCGTTGACCGCTAGTACTGAAGCCCTTCTCAAGAGATCCGTAGCCTCGAAAGTTATCGAGGAACTCGCCAGTAACAGAGAGGTTAGTAGTTGGGTTCAACGAGGCCTGGAACTTCATACCGGAGACCGCGACACCGTCCAGTGCAGGTTCTGTGGACAGCAAATCGCGCGAGCCCGACTGGTGGCGCTGGAGGCCCACTTCAACGACGAGTTCTCTCATTTCCAATCCGACGTGAACGCCCTCGCCTCCCGGATCGAGCAGAACAAGAAGGTCCTAGTCGAGCTTCAGATGCCCGAGTCTTCTCGGTTCTATGACCATCTCGCTACCGAGATCGATGCGGCTATGGCGACGGCGCGCGGGCTTATTGAGCAATCCGCGGGCTTTCTGGAATCACTGCATAGCTACGTTATACGGAAACGGGAATCACCATTCCAACCCTCGTCGTTGAACGGCGGGCCGCCGGCTCCCGACCGCGAAGCAATTATCGGCGCTATCGCGGCCATTAACGCGGTCGTCGATCAGCATAATGCGATCACAACGCGATTCCAGAAGGAAGTCGACCGTGCCTGTCAACAACTTGAGCAATGCTACGTGGCCGAGGGGTTCGAAGAGTTCTGCCGCTTTCGTCAAGCTATCGAGACGGCTGAGGCATCGTTAGTGACTGCGTCAAGCGAAGCGCAAGGGTTGCGCGACCGGATTGGGGCAATCGAACGGGAGATTGTCGAGCACCGAAGGCCGGCCGAAGAACTCAACGCCGAGCTTCGCGCGTACCTCGGCCGAGATGATCTGCGGTTCGAGGTCAGAGAAACTGGCTACGGTATGACGAGAAATGGACAGCCAGCTAGCGATCTTAGCGAGGGTGAAAAGACGGCGATAGCCTTCCTATATTTCTTGAAATCCTTACAGGATAAATCATTCGACCTACCTAACGGCGTTGTAGTCATTGATGACCCAGTGTCGAGCCTCGACTCCAACTCTCTGTTCTCGGCCTTCAGCTATATGAAAGAACGCACGAAGAACTGTGACCAGCTAATCGTAATGACGCACAATTTTGGTTTTTTCAGGCAGGTGAAGAACTGGTTTCATCACGTCAATCGAACTAAGTGCCCCGCTCCAGAACGGCCTCGGGCGCGGTTCTTTTTGCTTCGTGCGGTCGGAAATGGAAAGAACCAACGGACAGCGTCGATTGGTGCGATTGACCCCATGCTTGAAGAGTTCGATTCCGAATACCATTACCTCTTCAAGCGTGTAGTAGAGGAAGCGGAACGTAAGTGTGAGAGCGTGCCACTGGGCGACCAGTACTCGATTCCGAATCTAGCACGACGCTTGGTCGAGGCCTTCCTCTCGTTTCGCTATCCGGACTACAGCGGTAATAATGCCCTATACCACGCCCTAGAACGTGTTAATTTCGATGAAAGCAAGAAGACGCGAATCCTAAGGTTCGTTCACACCTACTCCCATTCAGGACAAATTAGCCCTGTTGAGGAGGACCCGTGGGGGCTTTCCGAAACCACCTCAGTCCTCTGCGACATCCTCGAGATGATTCGCACGGAGGACCCGGCCCATTTTGATGGCATGACCAAGCGTATCGGGATCGCGAAGGCTACCACATGACCGCAGGCAATAAACACGTCGTCCCTGTTGCCGGAGAGTTAGTTGTCTACGTTCGTGACTGCGGAGTGTCTCACGTCCACTTAAGGACGCAAAAAGATTCCTCGAAAGGGCAGCGTAATGGATCATGTTCGGCGACTCGGTAACCTCATCTCGATCCCGATCAAACCTGACGAGAACGGCTTCACGGGGCGTGAATGTCCGCAGCCGGACTGCGAGGGATACTTCAAGGTCCAATTTGGTACGGGACTTAAAGACGAAGGAATCCCTTGTCACTGCCCCTATTGTGGCCATACGGCTGGGCATGACCAGTTCTGGACGAAGGAACAGATTGAATACGCCGAGTCGGTCGCTTTGCGGAAGGTAACCGACGCGATCCACGAGGACTTCAAGAAGTTGGAGTTCGACCACAGGCCTACAGGCGCGTTCGGTATAGGCATCTCTTTGAAGGTCACGAAAGATCGACCGACGCCTATCCGTTACTACAGAGAGAAACAACTCGAAACCGAGATAATCTGCGTAAACTGCACGCTCCGATACTCGGTTTACGGTGTCTTCGCCTTCTGCCCGGATTGCGGCCAGCACAACTCGATTCAGATTCTCGACAAGAACCTGGAGTTGGTGAGCAAGATGCTTGATATGGCTTCGGTCGCCGACGTCGAGTTGGCTGAATGGCTTACGAACAACGCGCTCGAAGACTGTGTGTCCGTATTCGACGGCTTCGGCCGAGAGATCTGCCGTGTTCACGCCAAGAAGGCGACCGACCCGGCTAAGGCGGAGAAGGTGTCCTTCCAGAATCTGCAAGGTGCAAAGGAGAGTCTGGCAGGGCTGTTTAATCTTAACATTGCCGCCGGGCTAACAGCAGAGGAGTGGAGCGCGATCGTGCAAGGTTTCCAGAAGCGACACCTCTTATCGCACAAGCTTGGCATTATCGATGAGGACTACGCCCGCAAGTCGGGCGACACGCGCGCCGTGGTCGGGCGGAAGATTAGAATCGAGGCGGGTGAGGTGAAGGAACTCGTGCGAATCGTTAGCAAACTCGCTCGAAACCTCTACGACGACCTACAAAACGGAGGGAAGACCGCGTGACGATACACGCCGAGGACGTAACGATGTTATTTGTTGTTGAATCGACGGCGACCGCTCGATCAAAACAAGCTCGTTTCGCACGAATAAGGAAATAACTATGCCGAATCTTAGAACCTATTTTGTTTTTATCTGTCACGACTGGGAATACAGCGATGATTATAGACGCGTCTGCACGTTTCTTAATGATGCTCCCAACTTTTGGTGGGAGGACAAGAGCGTTCCCGAGCATGATCCGCTAGATACGAACGACATGCTTGAAAAGAACCTTCGCGACCAGATCCGCCCGGCGGATGTGATGCTCGTTCTCGCGGGCATGTATACAGCTCGTAGCGTGTGGATGGACTGGGAGATGAACTTCGCGCTGCGTATAGGCATGTCTATCATAGGTATCAAACCTTGGGGCAACGTGCAGATTCCTGTCGTCGTTCAACGGAATGCGAAAGAGATCGTAGGTTGGAATACGGGTACTATCGTTGACGCAATCAGGCGTTACGCGCCGCGCCACTAAGGAGGGATTCATGCTTGCTAAACGTGCATTCATCAGTTTCGATTTCGATCACGACGAGGACCTGCGGAACCTACTCGCAGGGCAGGCTAAGAATCCGGATTCACCATTTGAGATCAAGGACCGTTCGCTCAAGGAACCGCTGACAGGCGATTGGAAGGGTAAGGTGCGGAGGCGGATGGATAACATAGACGTCGTAATCGTCATTTGCGGCGAATATACGCAAGCGGCTACAGGGGTCGCGGCGGAGCTGATCATTGCGCGCGAAGCGAGGAAACCGTATTTCCTGCTATGGGGTCGCAATGGTAAGAGCTGCACCAGGCCAACATCGGCACTCTCGACGGACAAGGTTTATAGTTGGACCTGGGACAACCTGAAAACACTGATCGCCGACGGGAGGTAGTACATGTCAGAAAAATCAAGCCCTAAGCTAATCAGCCAAACGAAAGAGAACTACGGCGATTCCTTCAAAGCCGATCTGTTCGAACAGTATAAGTTATACGTGGCGTCCGCAGAAAAGATCAGTGAATGGAGGGTTTCGTCCAACAACTATCTCCTTACTGTCAACACACTTCTCGTCACCCTCTACGGACTCTTGCCCAAGGCCACATCTACCGGTTATTGGGCTATATTAGTCCCGATTGCGGGCATACTCGTCGCTTTCACCTGGTATCGGATAATAACGTCGTACCGAGACCTTAATGGCGTTAAATACCGCGTCATTCATGAGCTTGAGAAGCATATGCCGGCTGAACTGTACGCTTACGAATGGAAGAAAGCTGAGGAAGGAAAGGGGAAGGCATATCACCCGCTTACACACCTTGAGCGATGGATCCCTGTAGTCTTTATGATTCTCTACGTTGGCCTTGGAATCTTCGGAGGATATCAGTTGTTCAAATGACCGCTTTCTCCGAATCGACCGTTGAACAAGCCGCGCTCGATTGGTTTGAATCGCTTGGCCATGGCGTTCTTTTTGGTCCGAAGATCGCCCCGGGAGAGCCGGAGGCGGAGCGGGAGAGCGATGAGCAAGTGGTGCTTGAAAACCGTTTGCGCGACGCGCTACGGAGGCTAAACCCGGCGGTGTCGGCAGAAGCGATCGATGAGGCATTCCGGAAACTTACACGCATTAGCTCTCCGCAGTTAGTCGACGCCAACCACGAGCTGCACAGCTATCTGGTCAACGGCGTAAGCGTCGAGTATTTGCGCGGCGATGGGAGTATCGGATACGACCCGGTGCGAGTGCTCGACTTTGGCGAGCCGGAAAACAACGACTGGCTTGTTATAAATCAGTTCTCGATTCTTGTAGGCGATAGTCGCGATACACCAAGACATCGTCGGCCTGACATCGTCGTATTTGTCAACGGCCTTCCCCTGGCGGTGTTCGAGTTGAAAAGTGTGGCCGCCGAGGAGGCGACGATTTGGAATGCGTATCAGCAGCTACAAACCTACAAAAACGAGGTGCCGGACTTCTTTGTTTTCAACGAAGTCATGGTGATCTCCGATGGGCTGGACGCCCGGCTCGGTACGCTCTCCTCGCAGCGCGAACGATTCTCGCCCTGGCGCACGATTGAGGGCGAAGAGCTGGCGCCGTCGTCGATTGTCCAACTTGAGGTACTTATCCGAGGCGTATTTGAACGGCGGCGCTTTCTCGACCTGATTCGCTATTTCATTGTCTATGAAAGCGATAGCGATCTCGTAATCAAAAAGATGGCCGGTTACCACCAGTTCCACGCGGTCGGCCGTGCCGTCGAGGCCACGCTCGCGGCGTCGCGACCCCGTGGAAACCGGCGAGTCGGCGTAGTTTGGCACACCCAGGGCTCGGGAAAGAGTCTAACCATGGCCTTCTACGCCGGGCGGATCATTTTACATCCCGCCATGCAGAACCCGACGCTCGTCGTCCTCACCGATCGCAACGATCTAGACGATCAGCTCTTTGACACCTTTTCTCGCTGCCATGAGCTATTGAGGCAAGCGCCGGTTCAGGCTCGCGACCGCGCCCATTTACGCGAGTTACTTCAAGTAGCCGCGGGCGGGGTAGTATTTACCACGATTCAGAAGTTCTTACCCGAAACCAAGGGTGACCTTTTCCCGCAACTCTCGTCGCGAGAAAATATCGTCGTTATCGCTGACGAAGCGCATCGCAGTCAATACGACTTTATCGACGGCTTTGCTCGCCACATGCGCGACGCACTGCCGAAAGCTTCGTTTATCGGATTTACCGGTACGCCGATTGAGTTGACCGACAAGAGCACGCGCTCGGTCTTTGGCGATTACGTCAGCGTCTACGATATTCAGCGCGCGGTTCAGGACGGCGCGACCGTCCCTATCTACTATGAAAGCAGGCTCGCGCAGATCGCGCTCAAAGAGGAGGAGAGACCGCTTCTTGACGCCGAGTTCGACGAGGCGACCGAGGGCGAAGAGTTAGAGGGCAAGGAGAAGCTCAAGAGCAAATGGTCGGCGCTTGAAGCGTTGGTCGGTGCTGACAAGCGACTCGCGCTGATCGCGAATGATCTCGTGCGCCATTTTGAGACACGGCTCGAAGCGATCGACGGCAAAGCGATGGTAGTATGCATGAGCCGGCGGATCTGCGTCGAGCTTTACAAAGCGATCATCGCGTTGAGGCCGGCTTGGCACGATGAGCGCGACGACCAGGGCGTAATCAAAGTGGTTATGACCGGATCGGCGTCGGACCTAACCGAATGGCAGCAGCATATCCGAAGTAAACAGCGACGTGAGAGCCTGGCCGAACGTTTCAAGAAACCGGACGATCCGTTCAAGGTGGTATTGGTGCGCGATATGTGGCTTACCGGCTTTGACGCGCCTTGCTTACACACGATGTACGTCGACAAGCCCATGCAAGGGCACGGACTGATGCAGGCTATCGCGCGGGTCAACCGAGTGTTTCGCGATAAGCCCGGGGGACTCGTGGTCGACTATTTGGGATTGGCCGAGCAGCTCAAACGGGCGCTTCAGACTTATACGGAGAGCGGCGGAAAGGGCAATACCGCCATCGACCAACTTGAGGCCGTGGCGCTGATGCTGGAAAAGTACGAGGTTTGTTGCGGGATATTTCATGACTTTGACTGGACGCTTTGGACTCGCGGCAAACCCGCCGAACGGCTCTCGCTCTTACCCGCGGCGCAAGAGCACGTGCTCGCGCAGGACGGCGGTAAAGACCGATTAATGGTGGCGGTCACCGAGCTCTCGAAAGCTTTCGCGCTCGCCGTGCCGCACGATAAGGCCATTGAGATTCGCGACGATGTCGGCTTCTTCCAAGCCGTGCGAACTGCGATAACGAAGAGTTCAGCAGGCGACCGTAAATCATCGGGCGAGATCGACCTCGCCATCCGACAAATAGTCTCCAAGGCAATCGCCTCTGATCAGGTTGTCGATATCTTCTCGGCCGCTGGCCTAAAAACCCCCGATATCTCGATTTTATCCGAGCAGTTTTTAACTGAAGTACAGGCTATGCAGCACAAAAACCTCGCCGTGGAGTTGTTGAGAAAGTTACTCCACGACGAGATCAAGACGCGGTCGCGCCACAACCTAGTACAAGCGCGGTCGTTCGCCGAGCTGCTGGAAAAGTCCATCCGCCGCTACCAAAACCGCGCTATTGAAGCCGCGCAGATCATCGAAGAGCTGATCGCGCTTGCAAAAGAGATGCGCGAGGCCGGCCGCCGCGGCGAGAAGCTGAAACTTACGCAAGACGAACTCGCCTTCTACGACGCGCTTGAGGTCAACGATAGCGCGGTAAAAGTGCTCGGCGACGCCACCTTAAAGAAAATCGCCCGCGAACTGGTCGAGACCGTACGAAACAACGTAACGATCGACTGGACAGTAAGAGAGTCGGTACGCGCGAAATTGCGAGTCATCGTCAAACGAATCTTACGCAAATACGGCTACCCGCCCGACAAGCAAGAGTCGGCAACCAACACCGTCCTACAACAAGCCGAGCTGCTATCCGAATACTGGACCCAATCGGAGAGATAACCGCTAACGCGATACGAACTTTAAAAGTTCGATTTTTGAAAAAAATATCGCGCGTTACGCGCAGCCCAGACACACGTCTGAGCATCGACCCGACCCAGTTCTCGCGGTATTGGGGGGGTGGCCGCTGATTTCGCTCGCGGTTGCGTGGCTTTGTTCATAACAAAAATCAGACGATTGGTCGCGGTAGGGACGGCCCTTAGCACAATGGGTTTGGGCCGCCCCCCGCACAGATCCCAGCGTGCGGAACTACCGCACTGGGCTC
>JAFGIB010000306.1 GCA_016929805.1 Deltaproteobacteria bacterium
AAGTACCATCCTCGCCGGCACTGCGGGCGCGCTCGGTTTTACGGGCGAATTGGCCGCCGACTTGTTTGCCCCCCTGAACGCTTACGAAACGGCTATGCCCGACGTTGTATTACGCGGTCGTGACCCTCTGTTTCTCTAGAATGGCACTGGACAAGATTGTTACATCTGCGATATAATTTATCGCCTTTTTAATCGAAAGAGGAGACCGTCATGTCGAGATGTGGTTTACGGTATGTTTTCGTCGCGATCGTGGTCTGGGCCACGGCGTGTTCTTCCGAGAATAACTCGTCGGCGCCGGCGGTGCCGCCCGGGCAGACCGACGGCGCCCTGCCAACCGGGCAGCCCACGAATACCGGGTTACCCACCGGCGGGCAGACAGCGCCGGATTCCGGGACTACAAGCCAAACACCCGATGCCGGCGCCCCCGCCAGCAAAGTCGATGCCAGCGCGGTGGATGCCAGCGGCCCGGTCGTCCCAATGGATGGCGCCAGCGCTTCGGACGGCATGGCGGCTGACCGGGATGCCGCGCAGGAGGCGAAACCCGACGCGGGTAGGGATGCAGGAGACGACGGGCCTTTGAACATGGCTCCCGTGACATTTGGGCCCAACGTCAAGGTCAACGACGATACGGGTCGGGTCCAGCAGACCGAAGTCGCCATGGCCGCGCGCGAGAACGGCTTGGTCTTCGCGGGCTGGATGGACGATCGCACCTCTCCGCGAAGTTGCGCGTATTCGGTCTCGAAAGACGGCGGGAAGACCTGGGGCAAGAATGTCTTCACCACGACGCAGGCAGGCGGTCGCGCCTTTGCAGGCGACCCCACGGTGGCGATCGACGACGCCGGCACCCTGTATGCGGGGTGCCAGGACTACGCCAGCGGCGGGCTGGGCACGAACTACGTACTGTTCGCCTACTCCAAGGACGACGGCGCTACATGGTCCGAGTTCACGCGCATCAATCAATCGCTTGACAAGCCTTGGCTCGGCGGCACCCAAGACGGAACGGTGTTGCTTTCATGGCTGGGCAACCCGGGGGGCGTGAAGCGGTCGACCGACTACGGGGTGACGTGGTCCGAGCCGATCTCGCTCGGCTACATCAACCACGGGACCATCCTCGCCACGAGCCCCAACGGATTCGTTCACATGGCTTACAACACCAGAGAGGACACGGTGAGCTACCGGCGAAGCAAGGACTATGGCGTCACCTTCGAAACGGTCCGCGATCTCTCTGACCAGGGCTATCCGTGCCGCTCTCCGTGCTCGCCCCGCTCTCATCCCATCATCGGCGGCGGCACCGACCCGACCGGGCAGGTCGTGGCGATCACCTGGGCGTCGCGCCAGACACATCCCGACGCGGAAGGCGATGACGATGTGTGGGCCATCGTGTCGTACGACTCGGGCGATACCTTCACCGATCCGATTCGCGTCAATGATAACTTGAATCCTTCCCGTCAGTTCCAGTCATGGGCGGCGGTGGACAAATACGGGGCGGTTCACGTGGTATGGACCGATCTTCGCGACAATGGACAGAACGCGACCTACTACGCTCGCATGGTGGATCCCGCCGTGGGCTTCGAGGCCAACGTGGAGGTCACGGACGCCACGGGCGCGCCCGCGAGCTTTTTAGGCGACTTCAAGGGCATCGCGGTCCAAGGCCGCGACGTCATCGTCACCTGGGCTGACACCCGCAACGACAGCGGCGACATCTACTTCGCGCGCGCCACGGATGCCGCGGCCGCCGGCGGTCCGCTGTTGCCTTGATCAGCGAGTCGTGAGCCCGGCAGCGTCGGGCTCACGGCAGGATTTTAAGGAGCTCGATTTCGTAAACCAGCATGCCCTGGGGGCCCCCGGTCTGTTTGCCGTAAGCGAGCCTCTCGGGAACCCAAAACCGGTACTTATCTCCCTCCACCATCATCTGAAGGCCCTCGGTCCAGCCTGGAATAACGCGGCTTAGGGGGAAAGTCGTGGGATGGCCTCGCACAACCGAGCTGTCGAAGAGCTCGCCCTCCGTCGTCCAGCCCGAGTAATGAAGCTGTACGCGCGACGTGGCCTCCGGTCGGCGCTCTCCCGTGCCCTTTGCGAGTACGAGGTAGGCGAGGCCGCTGGCGGTATGCTTGGCCTGTTTCGGGGGTGCCGTCAGGTGCTTGGGGGTAACGGGCGGCGCGGGACGACTCTCGACGGAGCGTAACTCGAGATCGAACACGAGCTTGCCCCGCGGCCTGCCGAGCCGCCCCTGGTAAGCG
Source organism: Deltaproteobacteria bacterium (assembly GCA_016929805.1). GTDB lineage: Bacteria > Myxococcota_A > Polyangia > Polyangiales > JAFGIB01 > JAFGIB01. Next base: position 2,241 of record JAFGIB010000306.1, read on the forward strand.
AGCGCTTCGGGCACCCAAAGACGCATCCGGTCTCCCACGGCCATCTTCGGGAGTACTTCCGCCCAGCCGGGAATCACCTCGTCGACGTCGAAGGTCGCCGGCCCGCCCAGCCGGCTCGAGCTTTCGAACATCTCGCCGGCGGCGGTCCAGCCGGTGTAGTCGAGACGCACCCGGTCCCACGGATTCGGCTTGCGCTTGCTACCGCCGCGTTTCGTCCAGCGGTATGTGAGGCCGCTCTTCGTCCGGTGGACGTCAGCGGGTGGGGCCGCCACGTCCGCCGGCGCGGGAAGCGGTGGCGCGCCGTCGAGAATCTCGAGTAGCTCGATGTCGAAGATGAGCGGCATCGGCGCCTTGCCGCGTCCCCTGCGGTAGGCGAGCGCGTCCGGGATCCACGCTCGGCGTAGCTCTCCCACCTTCATGAGCTGTAGCGCCTCGGTCAAGCCGGGGACGACTCCGGTCACATCGAAGGTCGCGGGCTCACCGCGGACGCGCGTGTCCTCCGAGCGTTTGCCCTTGCTATTCCAGCCCGAGAGGTGCACGCGCACTTTGTCGTGGGCATCCGGTCTCTGATCGCCCCGGCCCTGCCGCAGCACCTTAGTCACCAGACCTGAAGCTGTTTTCTGTGCATCAGCCGGAGGCGGCCCGGGGTGGTCGGCCGCTACTTCCGATTGCGCAAGGGTAGCGCCTCGCGCCTTTGGCGCCTTCCCCTCGTCTCTGGAGACCGCATCGCACGCGGCGGCCAGCCCGAAAATGACGAGAAGACCCGCGGCCACCCGAGACATTGCCTTGCTCATACGCACCCCGCCTCGGACCGCGTCCGCGACGAGAACCCACTGTGATTCAGCTCTCCACATGCCGGTCTTTTCTCCACTTCGAGGTCGACGCAATCCACTACTTTATTGCCGGCCTTTCTAAGTGTCAATGGCGAAGCCGCGCGGGTCACGACGCGACAGGGGTTTGAACACGGCTCGCGTAAAGCGGGCTTAGCGCTTGATTTCACCGTGATATGGACTTATTAAGAAAAATAAGAGGGGCAGCACTTCTCTTTTGGCAAAACAACTTTAAAAAGTAAAGACGTATCGAAGATCTATTCCGAGGGGCCAGTTGCCGCCTTTCCCCCGATCGCTATCGTATTGAAACCAACGATTCGCTCCAATAGCTTAATCAACTCTTTTTCCGAGCAGCCTTCGAGCACGATGGTGCTGAGCGCTTTATTTAGATCGCGAATCGATCGTTCCATGATCGCCGCCGGTACCTCGCTCAACACGGCGACGCAGGCGGCGACCGCCGGACGGTAAGCCGATAGCGCGCGTACGAAGATATTGGTCGCCAGCTGTTGTTTTCTTAAAACCTGTTCGGTCAAGCTGTAGTCACGACCGTCGCGGGTAAGCTCGGATATCCACCAAAGGCGGAAAAACAGGTTGCTGTCCGGCCGCACCCCGGAGGCCCAGAAACGGGCTCGCATGCTGGCCCAAGAACGGTTTTCCCAGCGGTGGCGGACGAGCTCGGGGTAGCGGACAACGGCTAAAAAGCGCCAAATCGACATCTCCGCGGCCTCCGCCCGGCTGAGCGGCAGCGAGCGATGTAGCTCGGGCGCGGCGGCCGCGTCAATAGCCGTATCAAAAGGCTCGAACCTCTCGATCACGCCCTTGACCACGCGCTCGGCCGGCTCGAGCGAAAGCGGCCGAATCCAGGGATCGACAAACGAGCGGGTCTGCTGCTCGCTCCAGCGCGACAACTCGCCGCTGGCGAGCTCGGGAGTCACGAGACGCTTGGCCTCGGGATGTAAGCGCTGGAGCAGCGTCATCGTGTTTCCCTTTCAATCGTCTCCTCGACCAGGTTGGCCATGTGTAGAGTGCTGGCGCATTTGGCCTGCAACGCGGCGTCCAAGCGCTCCATTAAGAGCGGCCAATCCCCGTACCTCAATAGATCAGTCAAGGCGCGCAGGCGCGCCGCGTGATCGCGCTTTTGCGGAAAGATAAAGGGTAAAAGCTCGCGCAGCACCGCCTCTTCCCAGGCGTATACGAGCTCGCCGTCCTCGAGGTGCCGAGCGGCGCGAGTGAAAAGCAGGGTCCAAACGCCGTAGGCAATCACGTCGTAGAAGAGCTCGCGCATGCGCGCGCGTCTGCCGACGGTTCCGCGGTCGCCCAAGATCGCGGCGATCTTTTCCTGGTCCGCGTTGACCCAGAGCACCGGCGACTCTTGGTCGCATTCCAAGCGGTACAGGTTGGCCTGATACTGCTTGAGCAGCGCGTCCTGATCGAAGCTGCGATAGCGCACGTCTAAAAAATGGCCCGGCATGACGGCGCGCGGCTCGACGCATAGCTGCCACGGGCGGCTGCTCGCCACGCGGCCGCCGGAGTGGGCGGCATACTTGGAATAAAGCGCCTCGATGGATTCGGTTAAGACTAAGAACGCGTCGATTTCCACCGTGCCCGCGATATCCGCGCGCGCGAGTTTTAGCGCGTGGCGATAGGCGCCTGGTTTAAACGGAGTATTCGCCACTACAAAACCGAGACGCAGACGCGTCGCCGGGCAACGCACCGTCAAGAGCAAGCGAAGCGGCGGCCGCTCTCTCTCGGATTCGGGCAGTAAGCGCTCGACGAGCCCGGCCGTGACCGTCAAACAGAGGTCGAGCGCAACGCTACGCCAAGGCCGGTCATCGAGTTCTATCAAATGGCGCTCGATATCGGGCTCGGCTAAAAGACGGCGCTGCTCGTCGAGACAGCTCGCGACGCGTATGGCGATGCCGGCGCGTTCATAGGGATAAGGAAGAAAACGCTCTCGCTTGACACGCTGTAAGCGGCCGCGGGTGGCCGTTTCGGGGGCGCGTTCCTGTGTCCGCCGCGCTCCGGGCCTTTGCGGCCAGAGCCGGACTCGCGCTCGCTCGCGGGATGAATCGCCGTTGTCCTTGCGCGCGTTCACGTCGCGCTCTCCTCAATAAGCCATCCGGCGACGGTGATCTCGAGTTCTCCCAAGATGCCCGAGGTATTTCCCCACGCGGCGCTCGATCCGCTAAAGCGCAAGCGTGAGGCGTTGCGGGACGCCGTGATGTGCGCGCAACCCTCTTTGATCTGGCAAATTACCGGCGCGCCGTTCGTATCCAGCGATTCGATGGGCACGGACTCGACCGGTTTATCGTCCTCGCCGAGCTCCTGTAGCCTTAGCTCCGCGTGCCAGGGGATATTCAGACTCGCGGGGCGGATCTCTCCTTGAAAACGCCACCTCTCGCCGTCAAAGCGCGCTTCAAGGCGGGAAAAGAAAAACGGACTGGGTTCTTTCTCGCTTCCGCCGCGAATCCCGATGGGAAAACGCTTTTTCAGCTTGTCAGGCCCCTCGGTTCCGACCCGCGGTCTGGTGGATAGAAGCTTGCGCAACTGCTCGGATACCTGGTCCTTAAGCCGTTCGATGCTTTTCGCGTAGCCGCGCCTAAACTCCTGCTTGAGCGCGGGCGTCGAGATCCAGTCGTCGTGCCCCGGGGGTTCGGCCGCGCGTAAAAACCGCTCGATCGCTAGGTCGCTCTCGCTAGGCAGACGCGGATTACGCGCCTGGCCGCAGATCAATATCGCGTGAAACGGCTGCATGGCCGCGGTCAAGCCCGACCGGTCCCAATAGCGCACCACCATCCCGGGGCCGCGAAATAGAGCCACGCGGCCGAGATAGGGATCCGCCGGGCCGTGCTCTGCCAAGCGCACCACGAGATCGACCTCTCCGCTGATCGACCGCTGCTGCCCGATGGCGGCGGGAAGCTCGATCGGGATGGTCTTTACGGCAATATCGCCCGGCTTTTCAAAGGAGTCCGAGGGGCGGCGCCGGTTGCGATAGCACTCGGTAAAGGCAAAGAGATGGTCGGCCGGGTCGATGCTCAACGAGTTCTCTTTGCCGTCGCATACGAGAAATAGCTTCAGCCGGCGGGTATCCATCAGCATCGAGGGCCAAAAATACTTTAACGCGGCCTCTCGAATACGCGGCGTAAGCGAGGCGACGCTGTCGTCGGCCTCATCTGCGGGATCGCGAAAGCCCAGGATCAAAATCGTCGTGCCACTGCGATCCGGCCGGTCGAGCAGCAGCGATTTCGCCCGTTCTGACGCCTCTTTTTCCCAGATCGATTCGGCGCGCTCGGCGCCGTCGCGTAATTTCGTCGCTCGGCCGAACCATCCCGACCCGGTGAACCAGCGAACGCGTCCTACCTTGGCGGGCAAACCGTGCGACGGCAATTCCGCCCGCCCTATCAACCTGGGCGAACAGCGCCCCTCTGGATCCTGACTCAGAATCGAATTGAATAAGACGGTCGAAAAGGCGGAAAAACTCCATAAAACGCTCTTGCCGAGGCCGTAACTACCTCCCGCTGTCGCGGCGATTTTATGGCTATAAAGCGTATCTTTGCAGAGCGCGCGAAAGTGAGACTCGCCCTCGGTCTCCTCGCCGGTCAAGCCGATGGTGTTGCGGTCCTCGACCTTTAATACCATAAACCGTTGACGCTGTTCGAGGTCGCGTAACGCTTGCTTGACGCTGCGCCCGCCTCGGGTCTCGGCCGCCGCGAGTAGATGGGGCAGCAAGCTCTGCCAGCAGACCGCCTCTAAAAAACGGTTTAGAGACTCGCCCGCGAGCTCGATCAATTCAAAGCGCACCATCGGCCAGCCGAGCGCCTGGTCGTTAGCGTTCTGCACGACCTCGCGGACAAAAGATTCGATGTCGTGCCGAAAAACATATTCCGACGGGTCCCCGCCCCGCCTAGCCCCCGATGGGGGCAGTCCGTCGAACAGCCATCCTACTGTCGCGCGCGTCACAACGGCAAAGAGTAGCTAACGAGCGGACGAAATGCTACTTGACCACGGGTTTTAGAGCGACTCTGCCGTTTTTGATCACAACTTCAAAATCGATGCTTTTCCCCGCGTATTTCTGCTTAAGCTTGGGCATTAACTCTCGAACCGTCTTGGCTAGCTTTTCCATCTTCACCGTTTCCGTCGGTTCCTTGTTTTTCATTCGCGCGTACAGATATCGGTCGTAGATCTCACGAATCCGCCGGTCGGAAAGATCCGGGTCCGACGGCCGCGGCGGTGGCGACCCGCGATTCGAGATTTGCCAAAGGCCGGCGGTCCGGCCCGGCGCGGATGAGGCGCGCGGCGCGGGCGCGCTGCTCAATAACGGGGTTGCAGGCGATCGGTCACTCGCGTATCTTGAAACGCCGAGAGAGACGATCGGTCTTACGGAAAAACCGGTCTCGTCCGGAGCGGGGATCGAAGGCAAGGCAAACGGGGTGATCGCGCGTATCGTTCGCGGCGGGACGGAAGACGGCCGCCGACCGGACGCGTTCGGCTCAAGTTGAAGGTCGTCGCCCGATGCTTTTGCAGACCCGCGTTCCGCTTCGGGCCGAACACTGCCTTTGCCCCCCTGCTCTCGCCGCTGCTTCGCCTCGGTATCGCGCTGTCTTCTCGCTTCTTCCCGCTGTCTGCGAACCCGAAGAACATCGCGCCGATAGGTGCCCTCTTCGATTTGTCGGGCCGTCCTTTGCCAATAGGTAATATAGGTGGTGTAACGCTGTATTAGTACTTGAAAGCGAAACCTCAAGCGCGTGTTACGAGGCTTTTCTTTGCGCAGTAAAGCCATCTGACGCTCTAAATTTTTACGCGGTACCGCGGGCTCCAGTCGCTCGATACCTTGAAACCACTGCTCGTACAGCGACTTAAGCCGATCGAGCCGGACCTCGGCATCTTCCAACACTATCTCGTACTGCTTATTGTCCATCAGACCTAAAAAACCAAATACGCTGAGATCTCATCAATCGCAACGCGTTCGCTCTCCCACGCCGAACTCGCCCTGGCGAAGCGGCAGCTACGTTATTACGACGACGGACGAATCGGCAGATGAGGCTGAAATACCTCGAAATCATGCTGTTTTCAACCTACTCAGCGCTCTTGATCGGCGTGATGGCCAGGTTGTCAAACCATAGGTCCGAGCGCCAATTGTTGAAAGCAAAATGATCATGTCCTCTTCCCGACAAGGGCTTGGGGTCGACCATTTTCGCCAATTCTCGCTTATCAGCCCATGCGGTAATGGTCTCACCACGCCTTTCGGCTTTCATTCGGTAGGTCTGCCCCGGGTTTACTTTATAACTCGGACCGACCACGCGGTCCTTGGCGTGCTCGTCCATACGAGCTATCACGTTGAGCGAGTTGTTCCAACCGCCGAAAATCACGACGTAACTTGTAGCGGTATAGCTGGCCGTCTCAGCGCTCGACACACCATCGCCGAAAAGCTCGATTTTAATATCTCCGTCGGGGGTATCGCTGCGTACATCGAATTCAACACGAACGTCCCGCGGAAGAACGCGCCTGAGCCATAGAGGTTTGTTGCGCGCTCCCTGTACGTGAAGCATTCCGTTGCGTATCTCATAGGGTCCTCCGGTATTATTCCATTGAGCCCCGAGTGTCTCTCTTTCGAAATCGTCCTTAAAACCGGACTGACCGATGGCGGGATCGCTTTGAGGGGTGCATCCGCAAAGGAATATGAAAAGACTGACCTCGATGAAGAAGAGCATAAAGTCGGTGTTTTTCATGGCAGCCGGAGATCCTGGCAGATCCGTAAGGGTAGTCGAGTGTTTTTATCCACGGCGCCCTTCTTACCTTTTATCCGTACACCCATCCTCGTCCAAATCGCGGTTTTCGTCCGCCGCTTCGAACGGGCAGCGGTCGTCGAGGTCGAGAACCCAGTCGCCATCGTTGTCGGGATCGGGACAGCCATCGGCATCCTGAAACGAATCCAGATCTTCCGCGAGATGCGGGCATTGATCGGCGTCATCTTCGATGCCGTCGCCGTCCGAATCGCTTGTGCGCGGCGACCACCAAACGCCCAGAATTCCGCGAAAATCCGGCGCGCCGTACGCGTCGCTCAAACCAGCGCCAATCGCGGCGTTGAAGCAGAAATCTCCCACGTTGAAACGCGCGCCGAGCTCGCCCTCAAGAGGGGTCGTTTTCCATTGCGAAAAGGGAGCGGCCGCCGAGGTGGCTCCGTGGACCTCCAACACCCCGATTATCTCGGGAAACCAGGGCAATGGCAGCTTAAAGCCGAGGCCAAACGCGATCTCTTGCTTATCTTTGTCCCTATCCGACTCGACCAGCGGATAGTCTTGCGACTCGAAATACCCAATCCATCCCAGGCTGAGACCGAGTCCAGCGCCCAAAAGGTGAAAGTCGCCGAGTAGCTGTAGCTTAACGCCACCCGAGCTAAATAGAGCGTCATCGGTTCCAACCGGCAGCGCCGCCGCGGCCTGAATCGCCACTCCGGGCCCGTCGTGATGCTCTTTCTCCTCGTCCGCGTCGTCGCCAAAAAAACGGTAGCGAAGCGCAACTGTCGGATCCCCCACAGCGAACGCCGCCGGATCAGGCTCGCGATATCGTCCTAGAGATTCGCCGCTTTGAATCAGCGCGAACGGAGCCAGAAAAGCCAGAGCCACTCGCCCGCCCAAACCCGCTTGAACCGAAAGGTCGGTTGTCACGCGCTGCTCTACAAGAGCGAGGCTTTCGTCTTCTGAAGAGATGACCACAACCGGATCGTACGCGTAAGAGAAAAAAAGCCCGAGGTTCCACAAAAGAGAACCAGGCGTGCGCGTTCCCTGCACGGTAAAAAAACCTTCCGGATCGAGCGAGGGGACAAAGCGCTCGGTGTTGGGATCGCCTTGAGCTCGAACGCGTTCGACACGCATCATCGATAACCCGAGAAGAAATAGAAGGAATAAACCGGAGATCAACCGGTGTTCATTACGAGCGTCCACGCTTTAGCCCAATAGTATTTCGCCGAATAAAGGAATGGTTTTTCGTAATCGTTCAGGGGGGTATCGGTGTAAGGTTACGACGGCGGCCGACTCATCCCTTAAAACCGGCTTTCGTCCGCGGGCCGGCCCGTCAGGTGCAGCAAGTACCATCCTCGCCGGCCCTGCGGGCGCACTCGGTTTCATAGGCGAATTGGCCGCCGACTTGTCTGAGGCCCGAACGTTTACGGTTTTTCAGAACATAACAGATAATCGCTCTCGGTCCCATTCAGAACGATCTGAGTTTCGCGCTCTTTTTCGGAAGATTACCGAAAATACAGATGTTCAGCCGCTCGAAAACCGCCACGATTCGGGGTTGAAATCGTTTTACGTTGACACGCCTCGTCTCCAAATTATGAATAGATCCCGCGTTGGTGGCCCGGAATCATCGGCGAAAGGCCGATAACACATGCCTCTGACTCTCTACGACACGCTAAGCGCCAGGAAAAGGACCTTTGAACCGTTAAAACCGGGACATGTCGGCATCTATGTCTGCGGGGTGACCGTCTACGACTACGTACACATAGGACACGCGAGGTCTGCCACGGTGTTCGATGTGATGGTGCGCCATTTGCGCGAAAGCGGATTTATCGTCACCTATGTTCGAAATATCACCGACATCGATGACAAGATCATCAAGCGAGCCTTAGAAAGCGGCGAAGAAACGGCTCAGGTGGCGGAGCGCTTTATCGAGGCCTTTCGCCAAGACATGCGTGTTCTAAATCTCTTGCCGGCCGATATCGAGCCGAAGGTCAGCGAGCACCTTCAGGAAATTTATCAACTCATCAGCGAATTGATCGAGAAGGGTTATGCATACCAAGCCGAAGGAGATGTTTATTTCAGCGTCTCTCGTTTTCCGGGCTACGGCAAGCTCTCTCACCGTTCGCTCGTCTCTCTCGCGACCGGCGCGAGCGGCCGGCTGAATGACGCCGAATTAGAGCGAAAGAGAGACCCTGTGGATTTCGCGCTTTGGAAAGGGGCCAAACCGGGAGAGCTGGGTTGGGATAGCCCTTGGGGCAGGGGAAGACCGGGCTGGCATATCGAATGCTCGGCGATGAGCATGCGCTACCTGGGCGAGACCTTTGATATTCACGGAGGCGGGCTCGACCTGGTCTTTCCTCATCACGAAAACGAGATTGCTCAAAGCGAGGCGGCCACGGGAAAACCTTTCGCGAATTTTTGGGTCCACAACGGGTTTGTCGAGGTTGCCAAGCAGAAGATGAGTAAAAGTTTAGGCAACTTCTTCACCGCGCGCGAGTGTTACCGCTTTTTCGAGCCTGAAGCGCTGCGCTACTTCGCGCTAACGGTGCATTACCGGGCGCCGCTCAATCTCGATTGGGTAGTAGACGAAGCCGGGCGTGTCACGGGCTTTCCCTCGATCGAAGAGGCCGAGCGACGCGTCGAGTATATCTACAATACGCAACTGAGACTCAAAGCGGTATCGCCCAAAAGGATCCGCGAGGACGCGGTTGAAATCCCCGAAGAGATAGCGCTTTTTCCCGAGCGCTTGGCCGCGGCGTTGGACGACGACCTCAACCTGCCGGTTGCGCTGGCGGTCACTCACGAGTTTCTCAAGCAGGTCAACGAGCTTAGCGAGCCGGCGGGGAAAAGAAAAATAGCGATTGCCCGCAAAGCGGTCGAGGCGGCGGAAAACGGCTTCTTGGTTCTCGGCCGAGTGCTCGGTCTCGGCTACGACGATCCCTCTCGATTTCTATCGCGCGTCCGGGAGCGGCGAGCAAAAGCCAGAGGGATAACGCCAGAGCAAATCGAGAAAGCTATCGATGAACGTATAGCGGCTCGAAAGAAACGAGATTTTATTCAAGCCGACGCCATTCGAAGTAGACTCGCCGAGAACGGAATCGAATTGATGGATGGTCCCGAGGGAACAACCTGGCACATTCCGTAATAGGTAAAACAATGACTAACTCGATCACCGACGCGGAGTCGCATTGATGGCGGAAACCTCTCATCCCCAGCTCGTCGCGTCGGGCACCTTGGCGAAGACTCCCTTTGCCCATCTATTGGTCTATCTCGACCAACGCCGGCTCTCCGGAACCCTGGCGATTTGGCCGCAGGACCTGTCGGATCAGGGACGGCAAGAAGAGCGGATCTTGTTTCGACTGGGAAGGCCAACTGCCGCGCGGCTTTTGCAGCCCGCGAGCTCGTTGGAAAGCGGGCTGAATCCACTTTTTATCCTGCGTGACGCCCCTTACGCATTTTACAACGGCGATCTATTGGGTCCGAGCGAGGGAAGGCTCGAGGGCAACGTCGACCCTTTTGCGCTGATCGCGCGCTCGTTGCGCGAATCGGCGCGAGATGAGGTGGTAGACGCCGTGGTCGAACAGCTCGGAGATGCCAAACTGAGGATTCAGCCCCAATCCGATCTCGAACGCTATAACTTTATCTCGAAAGAGCGGGCGCTGGTGGAATTGGTGTTGGCCGAGCCCGCGCCGGTCGAAACACTGATTCGAAATTCGGGGCTCGAATCACGACTCGCAAAAAGGGTTCTCTATCTTCTGGCGATCACCCATGCGATCGCGGTTTATGACGAACAACCTCCTGAAGAAAACCTATCAAAGCCCGAGATCGAAAAGCCGCCGGAGACCCCTAAAAAGCAGCCGTCGGTTAGACCGAGCCCGCCGCGCGGAATCCCGCAACCGTCCGAGTCGTTAAGGCCGAAAAAAAACTCTTCGCACGAGCTGATGATGAACAGCATTCCGCCGGCACCCCAAGCGCTCGACAACGAGGCGCGGGAACAATGGGAAGAAATTCGAGAGCTCAGTAGAACGATCGACAAGCTGAACTACTTTGAAATGTTAAAAATCGAAACCAATACCCCGCCCGACGAGGTCCGAAAGGCGTTCTTTACGCTTGCCAAGCGCTGGCATCCGGACCGACTGTCCGAACCGCTCTTACCGCTAAAAACGCAGGTCGAGGTCGTATTCGGATATCTGAGCCAAGCTCACCAGTGCCTTACTAATGAGCAAGAGCGGCTGCAACATCTGCGTACGATCAAAGAGGGAGGCGGCACTCCTGCGGCGCAACGCGCGCTGCAACAAGTGCTCGACTGCGCGATGGCGTACCAGAGAGTCGAGGTGCTCGCGAAAAAGCGGGAATACGACCAAGCATTGCAGTTATTGGAGCGAATCCTCACCCTGTCGGCAAGCGAGGCGGATTATCACGCGATGCACGCCTGGCTGCTTTTGCAGAAACATCCGGAAGGCGACGCACCGCTGAAAGAGATGCTCAACGCCACGGAAAAAGCCTTGAAATTGAACAAGGACCACGAGCGAGCGATTTATTATCGCGGCTTGGTTTTGAAACGGATGAAGCGCGAAGAAGAAGCGCTCAAGTTCTTTAGACGCGCGGCCGAACTTAACCCGAAAAACCTCGATGCCTTGAGAGAGGTGCGAATCGCCTCGATGCGCAAGGGCGAGCGGAGAGAATCTCAAAAAGGGCTGTTTTCATCTCTCTTTAAGAAGAAGTAGCCGACTGGAAACGGTTTCCGCGGAGGCTAGCTTCACGAAGACTCGGCTATGGTTATCTCCAGCGAATTTCCCTTGGCCGCAACCCGATAGGCCGGTGTTTTTCCCCTGGAAAAGCGAATCGTCAGAGCCGCGTGGTCTCCTTTATTCAAAATCATGGAGCTATCGACCAAGGGATGCGCCGCCGCGATAGGACCAGCGCGATCGTACGAAAGGGTTCCGGGAATAATCACGGTAAAGCCTCCCTTGTCGGGAATACCTTGTAGCTGTGTTATCTCTTTACTCATGCGCAGCGTATAGATCTTGCCGCTGACCGGTCTTGCCGAACCGAATAGGGGCTTCTTCGGCGGGCTTTCACTCGACGCGGTATCGCTCGTGGCTGCCGGACCGCCGGCTTTCGCCTCTGCGCGTAGCGATCTTTTTTGATTTACGCCTTCGGGTGTTACGGCGCCCGTAGAGGCGCCGGGCGTCGGGGTCGTTGTACCATTCAAGCCGGGTGGCGTTGGAGCGGTATCAGGCGCGTTCGCAACCTCAGTACCGGACGCCTGCGCCCGAGATTCTCCGGTCAAATCGATTCGCGCGCTTCCTTCGTCTCGCGGAAAAACGGCCGGCTTGTGATTCGACTGTTCAACGCGGACCGGTCGATGAAGCGGAATGCCATCGACCCGAGTCCACGGCCCAAAACCGTAAAACGCGAGCGCGATTCCAGCGATAGCCAAAGCCGGGAAAAACAATACGCGCAACAAATCAAAACGCTCGCCTTTAGGAGTTCCTTTCCCTCTGTTGCCAAGGAGCGACGGCGCGGCGGTGGTTCGACGTTTTCTTTTAAAGAGGCGCAACGCGACCACCCGCCTGGCGGTTGCGTTAAAAAGGGCGGCGAAAGCTTCCTGTAATCGCCGAAGCGCTCTGTAGAAATACTTTATCCCTCTCCCGGACATCCATTCGGCCGTCTTGTCCGCCAACAAAACCGCTAGGCGTTTCAGACATAGGCAGAGCGCCGCGGCCGCTGCTATTAACCATTTAAACGCTGCGGCTATCGGAGTAGAGGCGATATTTCGCGTGTCGCATAGAATGTGCTCCAACCCTTCATCTTTGAATCCGTCCTCGGGAAGAGTGAAAAGCGTTGAATGGTCGTCAGATCTTTTCGGCTGATAGGTCTTGGTATTGCTCGGCGGTTTTGGGGCGCATGGCTGCGATTGACGGCCGTCGTTGCGAGGCTCTACAACGGGCTCGGTTCCGATTTGCCACTCGACCTCGCCGGCTTTACTTTCTTGATTTTCCTCGCGTTCGTCGGGTTCGAGGCTCGCTTGCGGCTCGATGATTTGTCGAACGGGCTGCTCGCAGCCAACCGGGTCGAGCCTGACGGCGATAAAGAGCCGGGGCAATCGCCCGTCAAGCCGCAGATCAACCGATTCAACTCGACCGCGGCACCCTTGCTCGGGAGATTCGTATGCGAGTAATCCGCGCTCGATTCGCAAGAGCTCTAGATCCTGACCAAGGACCATCTGCTCGCCGCGGCGCTCTACCAGGTAGGTTTCGACGGGCGCCGAAGAGCCGTCGAGAAAAAGCTTCACCGTCGTCGGCCGACAGAGAGCGTTGGGTCTGCTCTCTATGGAAATCGCTCTTGGGGTAAGAAGTTGAGCGATCCGCGCTTCGACCTCGGGATCGAGATTCTCAAAACAGACGCCGAATTCGCTGCTACGCCTTCCCTGGTTTTGCACCCATACGACTTTTCCCCATGCGCCGAAGTCGGACGCTTCCGCAACCGACTCAAAACTGCAGAAGACTTTCGTTCCCTCGTCGGGCAACAACGGGGTTCTGAGCGCAACTCCGCCGCCGCTGAGATCGACGCACTCGGCCGCGATCGGCTCCGAAAGCCCTTCGAATTCAACGATCATCGATGCGTGCAAGGGCACTCGGGCGTAGTTATCTCTCCTTCGATCGACAAATATTTCCATAAAAGGCCTCCATAGAGCATATGTCGCCTCTTTCAACACATCTCAGAAGTTTCTCTTTACGTCCAATTTTTTGCAGGATTTGTCGCCGCAAACTTGACCACCGCGTTCGGTCTGACCAGGCTGAAAAACCAAATGGGCGCGCGCTTTCTGATACTTTCGGCCTATTCACAAGAGGCCGGACGAGAGATTAGTTACCAATTCGATCAACAGCGTATCGTGATCGGCAGGAGCGCCGGCGCTGATATCCGCTTGCCTTTTAGGACCGTGAGCGAGGTGCACGCGACCATCAGGTTGGAGGGCGGCGACTACTTCGTTATCGACAATAACTCTACCAACGGAACGCGAGTCAACGGCGAAAGGCTGATACCGGACCGGCCGAAGGCATTGCGAAATGGCGACGAAATCGAAGTCGGGGTTTGCCTGATGTCGATTTCGACGCGGATTGTGGTCTCGGAGCCGATTACCGCGGAACGTACGGCTGAGCTCGCGCGCCGCTTGGTTCGAGAGATTAATGCGCCCGGCGGGGGAAATCTAGAACAGCCTGAGCTGCTCGTGCTCAACGGTCAACAGACGGGGCAAAGAATCAAGATCGCCCCGGCTCCGTCGCGAATCGTGGTGGGACGGGGCGAATCGTGCCAGCTCAAGCTGGCTGATGCGGACGTCTCGCGTGAGCACCTCGAGCTGGTGCGTGATATCGACGGGGTTCTGGCGCGTAACCTGGACAGCAAAAACGGCGTCATGCTCGGTGAGCAATGGATTCAAGAGAAAAGGCTGAAAAACGGAAACGAATTAATCATCGGAGCGACGCGACTTAGGTTCGTCGATCCGGCGGAGGAATCGATCCGGGCGCTGGCCAACCAACCCGACGAGCCGATTGAAATCGAGAACGCGGTAAACGCGAGCGCGAACCCTAAAAAAAAGGGGGCTCGTGCGCCGGCGGACGATCAAGTGGAGGGGAAAGCGCCCGAGGAAAAACCGGGCAGGAAACGCGCGGGCATAAACCTTTCGATCGGGGTCGATTTAATTATCTATTCTTTGGCGCTGGTGATTCTCTTTCTGAGCATCGCGGGACTCGTTTTTCTATTACGAATGGGATAGCTCGAACAGTGGCCGCGCGACGCAGGCCGATACGACGTAACCGTTCAGGGGGGTACTGCTGTTTGACTACGACGGCGGCCAATTCATCGTAACTGTTCAGGGGGGTACTGCTGTTTGGCTACGACGGCGGCCGATTCATCCCGTAAAACCGGCTTTCGTCCTCGCGCCGGCTCGTCAGGTACAGCAAGTACCATCCT
>JAFGIB010000307.1 GCA_016929805.1 Deltaproteobacteria bacterium
ATGGTACTTGCTGTACCTGACGAGCCGGCGCGAGGACGAAAGCCGGTTTTACGGGATGAATTGGCCGCCGTCGTAGTCAAACAGCAGACCCCCTCTGAACGGTTACGACCCTCAACCCCAGCGCCCGTCAGCTCCCTCACGAACCGAAAAAAAACGAATGACATGTGATGCATCATCAGAGCGCTGCTATTCCTGCGGTTCCGCTCAGTCGTCGATAAAACATTTGTCACCGGTAAGCGATAGCTTTATCTTTTGCCGAGGGGCTTACACGTAGAAAAAGCCGGGCAGGTCACGAGAGGGAAAAGAGCGGAATCTTTCCAATGCTTGACCTCGCGATGTAGTACCTGTAGATCTGGCGTCTTACCGATATAACCGACATCCAACAATTATTTACCATGAACGGCAGATACATTTTTATGTGGATCTTGCTCCTCGGACTCTGTAGTACAAACGATGGTTGTGGAGCAGCCGACGAAAACGTAAAAAAGTCTATGACGCAATATGAGCTTGCAGTCGGTTTACATCAAGAAGGGAATGTTCCAGGAGCATTTCAAGCGTTGACTAGCGCGGTAGAGTTGGATCCGTACAACGCAAAGGCTCATCTATTTCTGGGGACTCTTTATTTGTTCAGTAGAAAGAACAATCAGATCGAATATGATAGGAAAGCTGAAGAATGTTTTCGGACGGTCTTAAAGATACAATCCGGCGATTATGCATCACCGGAGAATTTGTCGGCGGATGCTCACAACAAATTGGGCGTACTTTATATCCATCAGAAGCGATATCAAGATTCGATTAAAGAGTTAAAGGTCGCCGTAAGCGATCTTTATAATAGAAAAGCTTACTTAGCTTGGGGTAATCTCGGTTGGGCTTATCTCGAAATCGAGAAATACGATCAAGCGATACATGCGCTTCTTCGTTCGATAGATCTTGAACACCGGTTTTGTGTCGGATATTTCAGATTAGGTCAGGTCTATTCGTCCATGCGTGATTTTGAAAAAGCGGAGAAAGCGTTCACCAAAGCGATTGAGGCGGACGAGCGTTGTAAATCTTTTCAAGATGCTTGGAGGCTTAGGGGAGAAGTTCGCGCGAAACTGGGTGAACGGGAAGATGCTATCGCCGATTTTGAAAGGTGCGTCGAGCTTGACCAGGATTCCGAGACAGGAGACGCCTGTTCTCGGTTGCTTAGTAGTACACACGAATAGTCAGCAGTGGTTCCTCACGACTTGGGACTCGCGCTGCGGAGGTTACTTGGATGGTGGAGTCACTTGGGAGCTATCTACGGAACGAGCGAGAGATGCAACAGGTTTCGGTTGCGGAGCTCGCACAGACTACCCGTATTCCTGTGCGTATCCTACAGCAGATCGAAAACGACGAATTCGATAAGCTTCCCGCCGAGGTATTTGTACGCGGATTCCTACGCGCGTACGCTCGAGCGATCGGAATCGAAGAGGACGAAGTTCTCGAATGGTACCGGCGCGGTTACGTATCTGAATGCGACGAATCTTCGCCTATCCCAAGCGTTTCCGCCCCAGAGGGCGGACACAGCTTTGGAATCGCTATCGCGTTGGTTATTCTTTTAATTCTATTTACGCTCGCGCTGTCATTTGTGTTACGCCCACGTTATCGAGATGTTCCGGTTGAGCTATCTTTTAACGAGCGTGCAGGAACAAACCAACTCAACGCTAGCATTGGTTCTTCGCTCCCTCGACTATGGTGAGTCTGATCGGATAGTTACATTATTAACGGAAAAATTTGGTAAAATTGGCGTCATCGCTCGGGGAGCACGAAGAAGTCGGAAACGGTTTTTAGGGACGTTAGAACCGTTTTTATTACTAGAAATCGAGGTTCGGTTTGGTCGCGGAGAGTTGGCGGGATTGGAGCAAGCCCGAGTTTTGCGTGCTTTTCCGCGCATCCTAACAGATTTAACGAAGATCGAGGCAGCCGGACGAGCGCTTAAATTGGTGATGGTCGGCACACCTCTAGCGCAGCGAGATTCGAGGCTTTTCTCGACCGTAGTAATGCTGCTCCAGCGGCTCGAGGAGGCGCAAGACGGCGTCGAGGAACTCGCTTTGTCTTCCCAGGTTCGGGTTATTACACTGCTCGGTTTTGCTCCCTGTTTTGACGCTTGCGGACATTGCGGGAAGCGTCCGCAGGGCAACCGGTCGGCGTTCTTCGATCCGCGTTCAGGGCACCTTGTATGTCAGTCGTGCGGTGGGGCCTCGGTCTATTTGAGCGGCGCGGCGCGTCGACGATTGATTAGGGCGTCGGGTCCCGAGTGGCATGAGCTGAAGACGCCGTGGAGCCCCGAGCAGCAGAAGGAGGCGACAACCGCGGTAACGTTATTTATTAAGCATCATATCGACCACGGATTTTGCAATGGCGGTCTAGATGCGGAACTTTCGCGATAGGGTCCTACACATTACACACGACATTCCGTTTAGGTTACTATTGAACGCAAAAAACGATTAGTAGGAGCCGGTTTTGCTTACCCGTATTTTAATCGTCGACGATTCCAGCGCGATGCGAGCGTTTCTACGTGCGACCCTTGAAGAGTGCGACGACCTGGAGGTACAAGAAGCCGAAAACGGATTTCAAGCGCTCAAGCTATTGCCCCGGGGGGAATTCGATCTCGTCATCGTCGATATCAACATGCCGGACATAAACGGTTTAGAGCTCATTTCGTTCATGCGACGAATCGAAAAGTACCGAGAGACGCCTCTGTTGATCGTCAGCACCGAAGGGTCTGAACAAACGCGCTCGCGCGGAATGGCGTTGGGCGCGAACGCCTACTTACAAAAACCGTTTACGGCTGAAGCGCTGCAAAAAATAGTGGCGGATATGCGCGGTAAACAACGGGGTAAGGACTGAGTCGCCGTGGTTGACAGAAAAGACAAGGGTGAAGGCATACGCGAGGAGTTCATCGCGGAAGCTCAGGAGCTGATTGAGGGGCTTTCGCGAGATTTGCTCGTGCTCGATCACGCGCAACAACAAAACGCGGTTGATCCGGAGACCGTCAACAACTTATTTCGAGGCGTGCATACGCTCAAAGGTTTGGCGGGGATGTTCGGTTTTTCCAAGCTCGGGCAACTAGCGCACCGTATCGAGGACCTGCTGGAGGATTTGCGCTTAGGGCGCGTCGTGCTCAATCAGTCGGTGCTCGACATCCTATTTGAAGGAGTCGATACTTTCCAGCGCTTATTAGCTGAAGCCAAGAATCCTGAGGAGATCGCGGAAGTCGATATCGAGCACTTTGAGCGCAGTATCAAAGCGCTGGCGGTTAATCAGAAATCGTCCAGTGACATCATCGCGGAATACGAGATCGATCCGGGTGTAATTGCGGTGTTGACCGAATATGAAACCCATCGCCTTCGCACCAATCTCTCACAGGGAATTACCGTCTATCGCTTGCATTTGAGGCTCTCGTTGGATGTTATCGATACGGTTCTCAAGCAACTTAAGGAGAGGGGAAGAAAGGTTGCGGAGATAATCACCTATTTGCCCAGCATGAGTGTAGGCCCTGATGAGATGATTGACATCGACGTTCTTCTGGCTTCCAATTCTCCTGAATCCGAATTGATAAAAGTACTAGATCAATCGGAAAGCGTGCTTTCGGTGATTCAACGCCGCACTCCCCATGTCCCGCCGCCGGCTCCCACGGTGACCATCCCGGAAAAACGAGACGCTCAACCGGTCGGTGCGGCTATAGAAAAGAGCGATGAACCGAGCGGCGACGGCTTCGCGATCGCCGATAGAGCAGGAGATCCATTATCGTTACGCTCGGTGATGAACACGGTTCGCGTGGATATCAGAAAGCTCGATCATTTGATGAATGCGGTCGGCGAGCTAGGAATCGTGCGCGGCGCGCTGGGGCGGGCGTTAGAAAAGATGAGAGATGTTCCCGGGCTCAATACGCTCACCGGGGAGCTGAGACGAATACACCGAAGCTTTGAGCGCTGCTTGATCGACGTGCAGGACGACGTGTTCGATGTCCGTATGGTTCCGCTCGGCCATTTCTTCAACAAGCTCGGGCGCATCGTTCGTCAGGTTGCGCGAGAGAACGTCAAGGAAGTCAGAATGGTGGTTTCGGGTTCCGAGACCGAGGTCGATAAGTTAATCGCCGAAGAGCTTGCTGATCCCTTGATGCATATTGTGAGAAACGCGATCGATCACGGAATCGAATCGCCGAGCGAGCGCGAATCGAGGGGAAAGCCCATCGCCGGAACGCTGGCTATCAATGCATATCAGAAGGGAAATCACGTGGTCGTCGAGGTTCAGGACGACGGCCGCGGGATCGATCCGAAACGCATCAAGCAGGCCGCGATCGACAAAGAGATTTTGTCGAAAGAGCAGCTCGACGAGATGTCCACGAGCGAACTTCTAGATGTTATTTTTCTGCCCGGGTTGAGCACCGCCGAAAGCGTGAGCGACATCTCGGGCCGCGGTATCGGGATGGACGTGGTGAAAACCAACCTCGCTCGCCTCGGCGGCATGATAGAATTGCATAGCGAGGTCGGTGTGGGAACGAAGTTTACCATTACCTTACCGATAACCCTGGCGATTATCAGCGCCCTGGTCGTCGAGGTCGCGGGACGTACCTTCGCAATACCTCTATCGACTATCCAAGAGGCGATCAAATTGGATCCTCGGGCAATTCGCACCATGGAGGGCAGGGAGATCCTAACGCTGCGCGGGACCACATTGCCCATTTGTCGACTTGCCGACCGATTCGGGTTTAGTCGGGAGACAAAAAGAAGCCGGCAATTCGTCGTGGTGGTTGTACACGGCGCTCGACGTCTCGGTTTTGTCGTCGATAAGCTCAGGGGCCAGCAAGATATCGTGATCAAATCTTTGGCTCCGAGCTTACAGGGAACCCGAGGAATCGCTGGTGCGACCGATCTCGGCGATCAACGTTTGGTCTTGGTGCTCGACGCGCCGACGTTGCTGGATGAATTCGCCGCGACGAGTCGAACCAACCTGTTGCAGGAATCGCTATCATGACGCATTACTCGAGCCGTTTCAGCTTGGTTCCGGTCGGAACCGGTTCCTTTTCGCCCAGCCGTACTCCGGCGAGCGCGAGTGAAATAAAAGACTTCCTCGCGTTCGCGCTGGGTGAGGAACACTATGCGCTACCGCTTTCTAGTATTCGCGAGATAATGAAGTTGCCGTACATCACCGAGGTACCGCTCGCTCCGGCAAACGTTATCGGAATCATCTCGGTGCGGGGGCGCGTAACGACGTTGATCGATATGCGACGTCTATTAAGCATGTCCGAGTTGCAACCGACCTCCAAGTCGCGCGTTTTATTAGTCAGTAAAGGCGACGAGGTTATCGGATTGCTCGTCGACCGTGTGTTGCAGGTTTACCGTCTAACAGATAATGAGATCGAGACGGCTTCAACCATGGGCGGGGAACAAGCGGCTTACGTGACCGGTATCGGACGGCCCGCGTTGGCGCGCAAAGGCGAGGTGATACCGGAAAACGGACAACAGAACGCTCGCTTTCGAGAACAGCTCGCACAAACGGTCGATGACTCGATCGGCGTGGAGATACTCATTCTTTTAGACCCCGACACGCTGCTGCAAATGTGAAACCAGTATGGCAACAAACATTTCAGATCTAACAATTCGTATGAAAAACCTGGTGGGATTTCGAGTCGGTGAAGTTCCCTATGCCGTCGACATCTATCGCGTTCGCGAAATAACGAAACCGTTGCCGCTATTAACTCTTCCCCACATGCCCGCCGAGGTCATCGGCGTAGTTGACCATCGCGGCGACGTCGTTCCGGTGATCGACCTGCGCATTCGATTCGGTTTACAGCCTCGGGAAAGTCGCCGCGAAGAACGCTGGATAATAGTTAAACGAAGCGACGTCTTAATTAAGAAAGGCGACCGGTTGGCGGGTCTCGTCGTAGATAAGGTCACGGAGGTTTTTGGAGCGGGGGAGTCGCAACAGAGAGGAGTGCCGGAGATCGGCAAAGGAAATGAATCGCGGGGGATTGCCTCGGCATATTCCTATAAAGGCAAGCTCGTATTCGTTATCGACGTGGACAGAATTACGTCGATAGCCGACGAAGTAGATACGCAAGAAGTACATAAACAGCTCCAGGAGCGAAGCGAGCAATGACGCTGCAAGAGATAAGAACCGCACTTACGAGCGTTGATGCAGAAGTGAGGCGTCAAGCCGTCGCCGATATCGAGGCAATGGAAGGAAAAGAGATCGGCGCATTGCTTCTCGCCGCCTTGGGCGACGAGGATTGGCGCGTCCGTAAAGAGGCGGTCAACGTAGCCCGTAAACAAGCGGTACGACTAGATATCCTTCCGGATTTGGTGGATGCGATCTGCCAAGAAGAAAATTTCGGATTGCGTAATGCCGCGCTCGAATTGCTGGAGGAGCTTGGAACGCGCGCCGCCGAGGTATTACTCGACGCCTTACCGCAGGTTCCGGACTACGCCAGGAAATTCGTGGTCGAAGCGCTCGCTTGTGGCGGTGATGAACGCGTGATTCCCGCGCTTGTAAATGCGGCAAATCAAGGTGACAGCATCGTCGCGGCGGCTGCGCTCGACGCGTTATCCGCGATCGGCGGAACGGAGGCGGAGCTCGCTTTGCGTGCCCAACTCGTCTCGCCGGATTCGTTTCACAGAATGGCGGCTATAGACGGCCTCAACCGTTTAGGCGCGATTGTTCCCTGGGAGGAGCTCGCTCCGCTTTTGACCGATCGTCTGGTTCGCAGGGTAGCGCTGGCCGCTATCGGTCGATGCGGAAGAGTAGAGGCCGCTGAGCCCTTGTTCCAAGCGCTTTCAGAAAAGTCTACCTATGTTATTTCAGCGGCTGTCGTCGGCTTGGCTCAGCTCAGCTCAGGTCCTCGAGAAGTCGCTCAAGAGGTCGCCAATCGACTATCTGACTTGTCCCAAGAGATTCGACGGCGACTACGTTTTCTGTTAGCTAAAGGGAGTAAAGACGTCCAGCAGTCGACCGCCTACGTTTTGTGTTTGGCGCGGGATCGTGAGTCGATTTTCGATATCGTCGAACTTTCGGTTTCATACGGTTTATCCCCTTCGATCATGGCGGGTTTGCAGCAGTGGGGCCAAGGGGCGGTGCGTGAGCTATTAGATGTCGTTTCTAGGATACCCGATTCGAGACGACCGGCGGCGATCGAGTTGGCCTGCGAGATCTCGCGCAAGCTTCCGTCCGTCGATTCGGAGTTGGTTTCTAAGATCCGAAGCATCATGCGCGCTTCGATGGTCGCGAAAGACGAGGATGTTGTGATCGCCGCGATTCGCGGCCTAAGTGAGTGGAGCGAGGCTCGAGACGCCGAGACCCTGGTCAAAATAGCGGAGACGAGTGGTGAAGATATCGCTATTGCGTGCGGCAAGACGCTGCTTGCACTCGCTCAACGCGAACCGGCGGCTGTGGAAAGTGCCGTTCGAAGCGCCAAGCTGGACGGACCCGCGGGTGCGTCGCTGGTCACGTTGTTGGTAGCGCTTGGAGGACCGAATCGGTTTCAGGCGTTAGAAGAGGCGCTAAACGCTCAAGATGCTGCAACCAGAAAGGCGGCGTTATTAGGGTTGGCGGAGCTAGACGGATCAAAAGTTGCGGATCTCATCACCTTCGCCTTGGCGGACGAGAGCGTTGACGTGCAAATGACGGCAGCGGCGGTGCTCGGACGGTTGAGAGATGAGGATGGCCGAGCGATCGGGACGGATTCATTGCTCCTCGCGTTGACCGGAGAATCTTCCGGAGTGCGAGCCGCCGCGGCGCAAGCTTTGGGCGAGACCGGAGACCAACGGGCGATTGAGCCACTGCGCAACTTGGTTCGTAGTACCGATCAAGATGTCGCCGTGGCCGCGATTAAGGGTTTACGGAAGTTAGGCGAAGTGGCTTTGGATGAACTGCTCTTGGAGGCGCTCGGTCATGAAGACGAGGAAGTCGTCAAGCAAGCGTTGCTTTCGATCGCTGAAATTGGAGGCTCGCGAGCGATCTCGAGAATCAGCATGGGTCTTGAGCACGCCGCCTGGGACGTCCGTCAGCTTGCGGCGAATCTGCTCGGAGGACTCTCGGATAGAGCCGCGGCCGATGCGCTCAGAACGCGGCTCGACACCGAGCCGGACGAACTGGTTAGAGTGACTATCAAACAAGCGCTCTCGAAGCACGGAGAGATCACTTAGTGGTTCTTTTTTCGAACAATATTCCGCCAATGCGGATCGAAGAGTTTCGGTTGCTGAACGGTTTTATCAATCGTTTTTGCGGAATTAAAATCGACGACGATATGCGTTTTGTGGCCGAAAGGAAACTCAGTGAACGGGTCAGCGCTTTAGGTCTTTCCAGCTTCGGCGACTATTACCATTATTTACGGTATCATCCGGATAAAAAGGCGGAACTCGAGCGTGCGGTTGACGTATTAACCACGAATGAAACCTACTTTTTCCGCGAATTCTCACAATTAGTTGCGTTTCGGGATGAGGTCCTACCCAGACTCAGGGAGTTGGCCGCAAGAAAACGAAGTCTGACCATCTGGAGCGCCGGATGCTCCTCGGGAGAAGAGGTTTATACGCTCGCGATTTTAATCAGCCAATCCGGCTTATTTAAGAACTGGGACGTAAGGATTTTCGGGAATGATATATCCAGACGCGTCATACAAAACGCTCGGCGAGCGATCTACTCGGCTTCGAGCTTTCGCGCGACGCCCGCCGAATACGAGTGTTATTTTATCGATACTCCCGAGGGTAAGATGGTCGATCCGAGCGTTCGATCGATGTGTCATTTCGGCCATTTCAACTTGTTGGACGACGCCCGTGCGGTCATGGTTGGCCGGGTGGAAGCGATTTTTTGTAGAAACGTACTAATTTATTTCGATCAGACCGCAAGAAAAAACGTAATTCAGACGTTCTATCAGAGGTTATGTCCCGGAGGATATCTAATGCTCGGCCATAGCGAATCGCTATTGCACGATTCGACCGCCTTTGAGCTGGCGCATCTCCTCAGCGATCTCGTGTATCGTAAGCCGCTAAGCGCCCGCTCACTGTTTCCACCGGAGATGGTCAAAAGATGAAAACATTGCATGTGCTTGTGGTTGACGATTCGGCGATTAATCGGCGAACCATAGCCGACATGCTCGTGGCGATTCCCAATGTCGAGGTGGTCGCCAAGGCGTCGGACGGGGATGAGGCTTTACGACTTGCGGGCTCGCTTAAGCCGGACCTCATAACCCTCGACCTCGAAATGCCTCGCATGGATGGTTTCACGTTTATGCGCCTGTTGATGGCCAGCCGTCCGACACCGGTAATCGTCATCTCCGGTTACGCGGCAAAGGAAAACGTTTTTAGGGCGCTTGAGCTAGGGGCTATTGATTTCATCGCTAAGCCGCAAGAAGGGATTAGTGAAAACGCCGAAGCGATAGACGAGCAACTTAAACGAATGGTTAAGATGGTCCGCCAGCTTTCCCCGGCGAGATTCGAGCCGGCTAAGAGAAAGTTCATCGCTCCCGGAGCGACGATAACCGGCGCCCACACCGCCACCGTTTCCAAGAAAGTACGACTGCCGGAACCGCGCAGGACTCCGAATCGCCTGATCGTTGTCGCCGCGTCGACCGGGGGGCCGACCGCGTTGTTAGAGGTATTCGCGAGACTGCCGGCGGAGGCTTCGGCGGCTATCATAGTGGCGCAACATATGCCGGAGCGTTTTACGCGTACATTCGCGGAACGTCTCGATCGGCTAAGCTCTTTCAGGGTGCACGAAGCCCGAGAGATTCAGACCTTGGAAGCGGGCTACGGCTTGGTCTGTCCGGGAGGTCGCAGCGTCGAAATTTTCGGTGATAGTGAAACGATGATGGCGAAAGTCGTGTGGCCGGATGCCTCCGATCGATACGCGCCATCGGCGGATAGGCTTTTTTCAAGCGCGGCAAAAGTCGCGGGAGATCGCGTGATTGCGGTCGTGCTAACGGGAATGGGTGACGACGGCTCGCGCGGGGTTGCTGATGTAAAAAAAGCAGGAGGGACGGTACTGGTTGAAGCCGAAGAAACGGCCGTTATATACGGCATGCCCAAAGCGGCCCAACGAACCGGGCGCGTCGATCGGAGTTTGCCTCTCCGAGAATTGTCAGAATATCTCGTATCACTTATAATGTAGTTTTCGAGCGCCTATAGCCGCGTACCCGGGTTTATTCGTTCAAAGGATTTATAGATGGGCTCCGATAAATCGCGTGATCTTCGACAACCCAGTGGTATCCCGAGGAATGTTATCGCAGAACGAGAAACATTCATGCGCGCGTATCTAAAAAGGGGATTTGAGATAACCGAGGATCTGCTTCGGGAAAATCAAAAGTTACGTCACGATCTCGCACAGGTGCAGGCGGATAATGCCCGGTTGTACGCGCAGGTCGCCAGTGAGGACGCGATTCGCGAGCTTTTAACCACCATCGAAGGATTGGAAAAAGAACGCAATGCGCTGATAGAACGTTCCCAGGAGCTGAAACGCGCTTCAGAACAGTACGAAGATCGCAATCTTCAGATCGAATCCGAGTTAAACGACTTGACGAATTTGTACGTCGCGGCGTTTCAGCTTCACGGTACGATGTCTCTCAAGCACGTGGTGCGGCATATCGGTGATCTATTGTTTCAGTTTATCGGTGTGAGCTCGTACGTGATCTATTTAGGCGAACCGGATAGGAACTTGATTCGACCGATTGGGTGGACGGGCTGTGATGAGGCCGCTTTAAAGCCCGAAGCCGTCGGTCAAGGAATGATCGGGGAGGTATACCTAACCGGAGTGCCGAGGATCGACGATGAGACCATCTTTGGGGGAACGGTGGAGTCACCGGTAGCGGTAATTCCGCTGATGGTGGACGATCAAGTGATTGGTGTGATCAGCGTTATCGGGCTACACGGCCATAAAACCAAGTGGGCATCTGTAGATAAGGAGCTGTTCAAACTTCTAGGGGTACACGCTTGTACCGCCTTAATCGCGGCGAATTTATACGATAGGGAAAAGGGGCCCATGGCCGCTCTCGCGGGAATCCGGGAAAAGCTGGCGCGCGAAGGCCCTGGGACTAATTGGGCTGGTGTCGTTTCCGAAAGAGATAAGAGAGCGGTGCAATGAAAGAGTTTACTTGCCTGGTTGTTGAAGATTCTTCGATGATGCGACAGCTCATTATTTTTGCCCTCGCTCGTATTAAGAACATTTCTGTGACCGAGGCCGACGACGGTGTGACGGGTTTAAAGCAACTGGCGAACGCGCGGTTTGATTTAGTCATTACCGATATCAACATGCCGATAATGGACGGGCTCAAGCTGGTTCAGAGAATTCGAACCGACAAGGTTCACAAGGATGTTCCGGTTATTATCATCACGACGGAAGGCTCGAGTGAGGACAAGGAACGCGCCATGGCGTTGGGCGCATCAGCCTATATCACCAAGCCGATTCAAGCACCTCAGGTAATCGCCAAAGTGAAAGAGCTTCTCAAGATCGAGTAGAATTTGGGGACCTTAGCTGGCCTAAGCTCGGGTCCTAAAAAGCTCCGCGCGCCCTGATTTCATCGTTTTTTTGCGTTTCCGCTCCACGTTTTTTGCTGCTTTACGTTTGTTCTACGGCGTTTGCCTCGGGTGTTTCGTTGAAAACGTCGCGCGCGCGGGGTCGGTTGGATTCTCTTGCGTTTCCGCTCGATGTTCTTTACGAGATTGGGGTATAAGGCGCGGACGGGTGGATAGCGCTCGCGAAATGGTATGAGAGACTCGGAACGGCTTATGGTTAAGGTAAAAATTTGCGGCGTAACCTCTGTCGAGGACGCCGTGCGGTGCGTCGCCGAAGGCGCGGACGCGATTGGAATTAACTTCTACAAGGGTTCCTCGCGTTGCTGTGACAAAGCTATCGCGCGAACGATTGTTGACGCTGTGGCGAAGGACGCCGTGACCGTCGGTGTCTTTGTCGATGCGGGCTATGATGAAATTTACGCGCTTCGAAAAGCAGTCGGATTTTCACTCGTACAACTACACGGAGACGAGGCCCCCGATTTACTGGCGCGTCTGCTTCCCCACGCGTTTAAGGCGCTAAAGGTGCGCGGACCGACGGCGGTTGACGAGTCGGCTCGTTACGGCGGCGATTGTATACTGCTCGACGCGTATGTTCCGGGGGTTCCGGGTGGGACCGGAGAGATCTTCGATTGGGCGATCGCGCGTCAAATCGCGCGGACCCGTCGTGTCGTTTTGGCAGGCGGCTTGACTCATCGTAATGTGGCTCTGGCCGTGGCGCGTGTTGCGCCGAGCTGGGTTGACGTGGCGAGCGGCGTAGAGATCTCGCCCGGTCGAAAGAATATGGATCTCGTAAGAGCATTCATCCAAGCGGCCAAGAAAGCGCAGGGCGATTGACTTTACTACAGACAGATCTATGGAGAGTCGAGTCTATCCTATAGACGGAATAAACCGATGAGCGTAGCGAAGAATAAGCAGGTTCTGGAGTCGCGAAAGGCCCTCGTCAACGCGAAGCGGGTGGTGATCAAGCTCGGGACGCACATCGTAATGCACAATAACGGGGAGCTTGCCATAGGCCGTTTGCACGGCATTATTGAGGAGATCGTCGCCCTCAAGCGTTCGCGGCGTCAAGTCATACTGGTCTCGTCCGGGGCCATCGGTTTGGGCGCCGGCCGCATCGCCAAGGCGCCTCAGAGCCTGGACGAAAAGCAAGCCTGCGCCGCCATCGGTCAGGTGCTTTTAATGTCTGTATACGAACAAGCCTTTTCCCGCTATGGCTTGGTCGTGGCGCAGCTCCTGTTAACCGAGCCTGATTTTCACAACCGAACTCGGTATTTAAACCTAAGCAACACTTTACGCGCGTTGCTCGCTGCGGGTGTGATCCCCGTGGTAAATGAAAACGACCCGGTATCCACCGCTGAAATTGAAGCCGTTGCGAAATCTCGTTCGGTTTTCGGCGACAACGATAAGTTATCAGCGTTGCTTTCCAGTAAGATCGACGCCCAAGCGCTGGTTATACTGAGCGACGTCGACGGGCTGTATTCAGCGCCCGGCCCCGACAAGGGAGGTAATTTGCTCGATTTCGTCCGAGCGGACGAAATCGGACACCAGTCGGATGCGGGTAGTAAAAGCATATACGGTCGCGGCGGGATGCGCGCCAAGCTCGACGCGGTACGAGTCGCGCTAGAATCGGGATGTCCCGCGGTTATCGCGAACGGGACCTGTAGCGGGACGATTCAACGGATTTTTTCGGGTGAGACCGTCGGAACGCTCTTTATTCCGAATCGCAAGCTTTCCGGAAAGAAACGTTGGATCGCCTTTGCCACGAAGCCGGCGGGCGAGGTTGTGGTGACAACAGGCGCTCGCCAGGCGTTGGAAAAGCGCGGCGCAAGCTTGTTGTTCAGCGGGGTGGTTGAAATCTCGGGATCGTTCGTTCGAGGCGACGTTTTAAGTGTTTTTGATACCAACGGAGAAGAGTTCGCTCGCGGAATTTCCAACCACGCGAGCGATGCCGCCCAGCGCTTGGTCGGCCGACACACGTCCGCCGTAGCCGAGGTCTCGCGAGCGCCGAACGGCGACACATTCATTACGCGCGATAATTTGGTGTTATTAATGGGATACTAAAATGAGCACGCTCGATATCAACCAAATCGCCCGACGCGCAAAAGACGCGTATCTCGAACTACTCGGCTGCTCTGAAGCGGACAAAAACGAGGCGCTACGCGCTATTGCCCGGCGGCTTTCTGAACGGGAAGCCGAAGTGATCGGCGCGAATCGCCTGGATCTAGAAGCCGCTCAGCAAGCAATTCACGCGGGAGAGATGACGGTCGCGGCCAGCAAGCGCTTGATATGCGATTCGAAGAAGTTGAAAAACGTAATAGACGGAATAGGGCAAGTCATCGCCTTGCCTGATCCAACCGGTCGCTTACTCGAGTCGACCGTGTTGGACGAGGGACTGGTGCTCGATCGGATAAGCTGCGCGCTGGGAGTGGTCGGCGTGATTTTCGAGTCTCGGCCCGAGGTCGTGGTGCAGGTATCGTCTTTGCTGCTTAAAGCGGGCAACGCGGGTATTCTCAAGGGTGGCAAGGAGGCGCGCCATACCAACGCGGTTTTAATGGAAACGATTCGGGACGCCCTGGAGAAAGCCGGGAGCGTTCCACGCGACGCGCTTCAATTGCTGAGCGACCGACGGCAGATTCAAGAGTTACTCGCGTGTGACGACAGCGTTGATCTGCTGATACCGAGAGGAAGTAAAGAGCTTATAAAATTTATTCAGGCGAATACGAAAATACCGGTGTTGGGACACGCAGAGGGGATTTGCCACGTGTTTATCCACCGAGCGGCCGATCCGGAAAAAGCATTACGCGTGGTCATCGATTCAAAGACCGAGTACCCGGCGGTGTGTAACGCGGTGGAGACGATTCTGATCGATCAAGCGGCGCCCGATTCGTTGATGGCGAATTTGATTCGAGCCTTGCAGCAGAGCAACGTCTCGATTCTCGGATGCCCGAGGATAGTGGAGAAATTCAACCATTTGGAGAAGGCCAGCGAAGAGGATTGGTCGACGGAGTATCTCGACTTAAAGGTCAGCCTGAAAATAGTAGATGACCTAAAGCAGGCTGTTCGACATATTAACGACTATGGCTCGCACCATACCGATGCTATCGTGACCGAAGACCGGCAAGCGGCTGAGCAGTTCTGTCGATACGTCGACTCCGCGGGGGTTTTCGTAAACGCTTCCACCCGCTTTTCCGACGGTTACCGTTACGGCCTAGGAGCGGAGATAGGTATCAGCACGAACAAGGTACACGCGCGCGGGCCGGTCGGTCTTGACGGCGTTGTAACGTATAAGTATCAACTTCGCGGCGAGGGACATATCGTCGCCGATTACAATAGCAATCGACGCCGCTTCAAGTGGCTAAAGCGTTAAGCCGCGAATGAAGCCTTCCACCGCCTCGACCCCCTTTTTGTCGACCGTCCGAATCGTCTGCGATCCGATTACCGCGATGTCGACCTTACCCCTTAAAAAATCGATATCGGCTTTGTCCTTAACCCCAAAACCAAGCGCCAAGGGAAGTTTGGTCGCTCGGCGACATCGGTTGAGATACGCATCCAGTTGTTGCGAAAACTCCGTCCGGCTGCCGGTAACTCCGGTTCGCGCAACGCAGTAAATAAAACCTTTCGCGTGGTCCGCTATAAACTGAAGTCTTTGATCAGGAGTGTTCGGCGAAAAGATAAAAACCGGCGCGAGTTGGTTGATTACCATCGCCTTGAGGTAATCCTCGGCTTCCTCCGGTGGGAGATCCGGAACGATAGCGCCTCGAATACCCGCCTTCGCCATGGCCGCGGCGAAGCGGTCGACTCCATATTTATATAGTATATTGTAGTAACTCATAAAAAGGAATGGGATTTCAAAACGCGCGCAGACCTCGCCGGCGAACGCTAGGCATTGTTCGACGCTTGATCCAGCCGCGAGAGCCGACTGATTGGCGTTCAGGATCACCGGACCATCGGCCATCGGCTCCGAGAAGGGTATTTGAAGCTCGATCAGATCAACTCCCGCCTCGACCATCGCCTCGACGATGCGGTATGCCTGACTGAACGACGGGTAGCCCAAGACGATATGGGTCATCAAAAGAATTTCTTTTTGGGAGCGCTTCTCCCTCAGGTATGACTCAAGCATGATATTTCGTCGCTTTTTTGCTGATAAATTTCTTCCAACTCGGGTCGGAGAAAGCGTCGGCGATAGTAAATATGTCTTTGTCTCCCCTGCCCGACTGGTTGATTAGGATAATATCGTTTCGCGACAACGTCGGCGCTTCCTTAAACGCCTGAACGAAAGCGTGGGAGGATTCCAGCGCGGGTATCAGACCCTCTTTTTTCATGGTTAACGAGAGCGCGTCCAGGACCTCCACGTCGGTCGCCGTTTCAAATCGAACGCGACCGCTTTCCTTTAATTGAGCGAGAATCGGCGATACACCGACATAGTCAAGCCCAGCGGCCACGCTATGGGTTTCTTTCATTTGTCCGTCCGCATTTTGCAGAAAATAAGTCTTATATCCTTGAGCGATGCCGACGCTGCCGTCGCTTGAAGCCAACCTGGAAGCGTGACGTCCGGTCTCAAGACCCTGCCCGCCCGCTTCAACACCGACGAGCTGCACCGGGTCAGCGAAAAACCCGCTGAAGATGCCCATCGCGTTCGAACCGCCGCCCACGCAGGCGTACACGCGCGAGGGTAACCGACCTTCGGTTTCCATCAATTGCTTGCGCGCTTCTCGTCCGATGATGGACTGGAAATAGGTCACCATTTCCGGAAAGGGATGGGGACCGCACGCCGTACCTAAGACGTAATGCGTTGTGTCCATGTTGGTGACCCAGTCGCGAAACGCTTGATTAATCGCGTCCTTGAGAAGCCGGGTGCCATCGGTGACCGGAACGACCTCCGCGCCCAGACGTTCCATCCAGAAGACGTTCGGGCGCTGGCGTTCAACGTCCACCTCTCCCATATAAATCGTACAATCGAATCCGAATTTTGCCGCCATGGTGGCGGTCGCCACACCGTGTTGTCCCGCCCCGGTTTCGGCGATAACCCTTTTTTTACCCATGCGTTTGACGAGCAGTCCCTGTCCGATCACGTTGTTGGCCTTATGCGCGCCGGTGTGATTGAGATCTTCGCGTTTGATGTAGATGCGCGCGCCTTTTAGATATTCCGTGAGGTTTTCCGCAAAGGTTATCGGGGTAGGGCGGCAGGAATAGGTGGCGAGGATATCGCGATACTGTTGCCAAAAGCTCGGGTCGTTCTTAGCGGCATCAAATTCCCGCGTAAGCTCGGCAAATGTGGCCGTGAGGATTTCCGGGATATACGCCCCGCCGAAACCGCCATAGTAACCTCTTCGATTCATTGTCTCAGTTCCTTCGATATAACATACCCTTTGTCGCCCGACGTTCCACTCGTCCTTGGGCTCAGCGAATCGTCCCGTCCACGTTCGATAATTTCAAGAGCGAATGGGTTCAGTGCTTTTTGCGTTGCCTTTTTCATATTGTCTAGTAGATCGCTGCCGATTATCCTGTTTTTCGTTCAATCCAGCGGCCGCGGCTTTGGCCACCGCGTTTCGGACCTTGTCATTTGAAATTTTCGCCAGAGCACGCGCGACGACCTCGGGCAGATCTGTAATCGGCGGTGAAGCAGGAGGAGCACTCTTTTCTTGTCGCGGCTGCTGTATTGGGGGCACAGGCCCAACGCGAAAACGGATGGCTTTAATCTTTGCTTCAGGCGCCCGCTTTATTATCTCGGCGAGGTATGATTCGCTGTCGTATTGCAACAGATTCGCCCACGCGCTTGTCGAGGTGTGTATTGTTAGCACGCCGCGCCAGAGTCTAGCCGGTCGAGCGTTCTTAAAAATCCGAGGAGTAACGATATCACGCCACCAGGCGAAAGCTCTTAGCATCAAAAGCTCTTCGGGGACACGACTCGGATAGCTCCTAAGGACTAAAGTGGATATCGCCTCGAGTCCCTTACGCTTTCTTCTTACCCTCATTTCTTATCTACCGCCGTCTAAACTATCTTTGCCCGTAGTAAGGACCCGTTTATCACCGCCTTTAACGCTTGCTTTAATCGCCGCGTTGTTCGAGCCGGTCGAATACTCGCTCTTCGCCTTTCCGCTCGACGTCTTTTGCAACGTTAAGGTCTACTGCGCTTTTGCCTCACCCACAAATACAAGCTGTACGCGCTTGCTCGCCCCTAACAGCTTTTACTCGAAATCGGTCTTTATCCGCACGCCCAGGCCGCCGAATCGTAAGCGTTCAGGGGTCAAACAAGTCGGCGGCCAATTCGCCTGTAAAACCGAGCGCGCCCGCAGGGCCGGCGAGGATGGTACTTGC
>JAFGIB010000308.1 GCA_016929805.1 Deltaproteobacteria bacterium
GGTACTTGCTGTACCTGACGAGCCGGCGCGAGGACGAAAGCCGGTTTTACGGGATGAATTGGCCGCCGTCGTAGTCAAACAGCAGTATCCCTCTGAACGGTTACATGGAGAGGGCAGACACCGATTGTACGCCAGCCTTAACGGACGATTTCAAGGCAACGGTAACTCGCCTTGTTACTCGAGCCCATCACACAAATATCTCCTCTCGTCTTTAGGGCGGGATGATCCTATCTGCGCCTTCGCTCCTGCTCGAAATAGCGCCTTCATGGCGTCGCCGTCGCGCCTTTCAGCCGGCGTTGTCGCGCTCCCAAATACCTCGGGAAGATGTATGAGACGGGCTCTCGTTTGTGGTTCGTTTGGCCGCGAAATCTCTTTCAATGGATCTTTTGCCTTTGAATCCTCGCGAATTCTAGGAGTGTGATTCGCGACATAGCAGGGTAGAGGTGCGGTTTTACCAAAACAGTTCGAGATAGATCGGGTCAGAATCCCGAAACCCGACGCTCGCTTTGTCTTGAGAGGGGTCGATTTTCAGGAAACGCCGCGGGTAGGCTTGCTCTTCGAGCGGAACAATTGTACCAACCGCCTCTGATATCCACATACGCGGAGCGTATCGTCGGATATGAGCGAGATATCGCGGTTAGGTCGTGACGAAAAAGCCGATAAATAGAGAGATCCCTAGGGATCTTTGGATGATATGAGCACGGGAGCGGATAGACGCGCGCTTTTCTCTTTTCGTGATTGTGGTCCTGTTTTCGTAGTCGAACAACACTACCCCTGTTGTCGCAGAAGTTTTCGTGGGGTTTGCTTAATACGGTCCGACCGAGTATTTCGGAGCGCAACGGTCCAAGATGCAAGGAGTCGCGACGAAGGACTAGCAGCGCTATTTCGAGGCGCGAGCGACGCCGCAGATGGGGCCGTCCCGCTCGAAAGACGAGCGGAGGAATTCATTAAACACGCTCCGCGTCCTGGTGCTCGTTCAAAAGAAGCTCGAGTGGTTAGATACCTGATAAGGGGCGGGTTTAGGACGCGATACGACCGCAGAAGCGAGAAAATGCTCGCAATGCCATCAGGGGCGTTTTTTCAGCTTTTTCCGAGTTGTTCGAATCGTTCCAACGTTTCGAGAAGGGACAATGAATAAGAGAAATAAAGCAAGGTTGGTGTTGGAGGACGGCAGCGTTTACGACGGATATTACTTCGGCTCAAAAGGCACGGCCCGCGGCGAAGTCGTATTTAACACGAGCATGACGGGTTATCAGGAGATTATTACCGATCCTTCGTATCGCGGACAAATCGTTACCATGACCTACCCGTTGATCGGTAACACCGGTGTAAATCCGCAAGACATCGAATCGTCGCGGGTTCAGGTTTCCGGGTTTGTTATCAAGGAGCTCTCGGCGATTCCGAGCTCTTGGCGCCAAACCGCCGATCTCGAAAGCTACCTCGTAGAGCACGGGGTTACGGGTCTCGTCGGCATCGATACTCGGGCGCTCGTGCGCCGATTGCGAAACCGCGGTGTGATGCGCGGTGTTATCTCATCGGATGCGAAAGCGCCGGAAGAGTTGACTCATCTGGCGCGTTCGATCGAAGCGTTTGACAACCTCGACTTGGTGGCGGACGTAACGACGGATGTACCCTATTTCTGGAATGAGCCGATACGCCGGGTTCCGGGGCCTGGTCCTCAAGCGAAACCCATTGACAAAACCGTTCTCGTATACGATTTCGGAGTAAAACGAAATATCTTGCGCGAACTCGTGCAACGGGGATGCCGAGTTGAAGTGCTCCCGGCCAATATATCGGCGCAGGACGCCTTAGCGCGGAAACCCGACGGCATCGTCTTGTCCAACGGTCCGGGCGATCCGCAAGCGGTTCCGTACGCGATTGAGATCGTGAAGAAACTACTCGGTCAAGCGCCGCTAATGGGAATTTGCCTGGGACATCAGCTACTCGCCCTGGCTCTTGGGGGCAATACCTACAAGATGAAATTCGGACATCGAGGTGGCAACCAACCGGTGCTGGATCTTGCGACCAACAGAGTCGCCATCACGTCGCAGAACCACGGTTACGCGGTCGACATGGAATCGCTAACGGGAAAGCCCGTAACCGTTTCGCATATCAATCTCAACGACCGAACGGTAGAGGGAATGTGGTCCGAGCAGCTTGATTTCTTCTCGGTACAATATCATCCCGAAGCATCGCCCGGACCGCATGACGCGGGTCGTTTGTTCGACCGCTTTCTCGATCGAATCAGGCCGGCATGATCAACCGAGGTTTATAGCGAGTAGCAGAGTGCCTAGACGAACAGATATAAATAAGATTCTGATAATCGGCTCGGGACCGATAGTGATCGGACAGGCGTGTGAGTTTGACTATTCCGGTACGCAGGGTTGTAAAGCGCTGAGGGAGGAGGGGTATCGCGTCGTTTTAGTTAATAGTAATCCGGCGACCATCATGACAGATCCGGAATTCGGCGACCGTACCTACGTCGAGCCGATTACCGCGGAAGTCGTCGAACGTATCATCGCGCGGGAAAAACCCGATTGCCTGTTGCCGACCCTGGGCGGACAAACCGCGCTGAACGTGACGGTTGAGCTGTACGAGTCAGGAGCGTTGGATAGGCACAAAGTCGAGATTATCGGAGCGAATTTCCACAGCATTAAGAAGGCCGAGGATCGCGATTTGTTCCGTTCCGCCATGGCCAACATCGGGCTGGAAGTCCCGCGCAGCGGAGTCGCGGTCAGCCTAAAGCAAGCCATTGAGATCATCGAACAGGTTGGATTCCCGGCCATCATTCGTCCTTCCTTCACCCTCGGCGGCGAGGGTGCCGGTGTTTCTCACGACAAGCGAGATTTCCGCGACGTCGTCGAATGGGGTTTGCAGCGCAGCCCGCGACATCAGATTTTGATCGAGCAGTCGGTTTTAGGTTGGAAGGAATATGAGTTGGAGGTGATGCGGGATCTTCGGGACAACGTTGTGGTCATCTGCTCCATCGAAAACCTCGACCCTATGGGAATTCATACCGGTGATTCGATCACGGTTGCCCCCATACAGACCTTGACCGACAAGGAATACCAGAGCATGCGGGACGCCGCGATCGCGGTGATTCGAGAGATCGGGGTCGAAACAGGGGGTAGCAATATCCAGTTCGCGGTTCATCCCGAGAGCGGCAAGATGGTGGTGATCGAAATGAATCCGCGCGTATCGCGCAGCAGCGCGCTGGCGTCAAAAGCGACCGGCTTTCCAATCGCGAAGATCGCCGCCAAGCTCGCGGTGGGCTTCACCTTGGATGAGATTCCCAACGATATCACCAAAGAGACCCCGGCCTCGTTCGAGCCGACTATCGATTACTGCGTGGTTAAGATTCCGCGCTGGACCTTTGAGAAGTTTCCGGGCGCGCAAGATAAGCTCGGCACCCAAATGAAATCCGTGGGTGAAACCATGGCTATCGGCCGAACCTTCAAAGAAGCCCTGCAAAAAGGACTGCGTTCGCTTGAAATAGGGCGCTATGGCTTCGGCGCGGACGGAAAAGACGTGTGGAATGAGCAAACCATCGCCGCGGCCAAAGACAAACCCGAGGAGAGAGAGGCAATTGAGCGGAGCATTCGCGAGCATCTGAGCGCCCCCACGAGTCAACGCTGCTTTTATCTTCGATACGCGCTGCAATTGGGGATTCCGATCAATACCATCTTCGAATGGACGGGAGGCATCGACCCCTGGTTTTTGGCGAACCTGCAGCAGATCCTGGAAATGGAGCGCTGTATTCGTGATCTCGGTCGTGACGTGTTACGGGATCGGGATGACTTGTTTCGCGCGAAGGCGACGGGATTCTCCGACCAACAACTCGGCTTTATACTCCGTATGAGCGAGGAGGAGGTGAGACAGGCCAGGGAGAGCATCGGGGTGCGTCCAGTGTATAAAACCGTCGACACCTGCGGCGCGGAGTTTGAGGCCTTCACGCCCTATCACTACTCGACTTACGAACAGGAGACCGAGGTCAGACCCTGCGAAAAGAAGAAAGTGATCATTCTCGGCAGTGGTCCCAACCGCATCGGGCAAGGCATCGAATTCGACTACTGTTGCGTCCACTGCGTTCAAGCCCTGCAGCAAGAGGGTTTTGAGACGATCATGGTAAACAGCAACCCCGAAACGGTTTCCACGGACTACGATACGGCCGATCGACTCTATTTTGAGCCGCTTACTTTGGAAGACGTTCTCAATATTTACCAGGCGGAGCGGCCGCTCGGGGTCATCGTGCAATTCGGCGGTCAAACGCCGCTTAACCTAGCCGTGCCGCTCGAGCGGGCCGGCGTGCGGATACTCGGCACGCAACCGGACAGCATCGATATCAGCGAAGATCGGGAGCGCTTCGCCGCTCTGCTACGGGAGCTCGAAATTCCACAGCCGCCGAACGGTTGCGCCCGCTCGGTGCCCGAGGCGCTGGCGATCGCGGCCGGTTTAGGCTACCCGGTATTGGTGCGTCCTTCTTACGTGCTGGCGGGCCGCGCGATGGAGATCGTATTCACCGAGGACAAATTGCGACACTATATGGCGGCTGCCGCGCGGATTACGCCCGACCATCCGGTTTTAGTGGATAAATTTTTGGAAGACGCGATCGAGGTCGATGTCGATTGCGTATGCGACGGTCGCGAGGTCTATATCGGCGGTATTATGGAGCATATCGAATACGCGGGCGTGCATTCGGGCGACAGCGCGTGCGTCATACCGCCGCGTTCCTTAACAGCGGAAACCCAGGACACCATCAAGCGCTACACCAAAGAAATGGCGGTCAGAATCGGCGTGATAGGACTGATGAACGTGCAATACGCGGTGACCCGCAAACAGGGAGAGGAAAAGGTATACGTTCTCGAAGCCAACCCGCGCGCCTCCAGAACCGTTCCTTACGTCAGCAAGGCCACGGGCGTCGCGCTGGCGAAGGTCGCGGCGAAAGTCATCGTCGGTCGCGAGCTTAAGGATCTCGGGCTTGAGCAGCAAGCTGAGCCGAGCCACGTGGCCGTCAAGGAGGTGGTGCTGCCGTTTTCGAAGTTTCCGGGAGTGGATACCATACTCGGGCCGGAGATGCGCTCGACCGGCGAGGTCATGGGAATCGAT
Organism: Deltaproteobacteria bacterium; assembly: GCA_016929805.1. Taxonomy (GTDB): domain Bacteria; phylum Myxococcota_A; class Polyangia; order Polyangiales; family JAFGIB01; genus JAFGIB01. The sequence continues at coordinate 5,107 of JAFGIB010000308.1, forward strand.
ACCAGTTACGAATTGGCCTTTCTCAAGGCACAGCTCGCGGCCAGTCAAAATTTGCCCAAGCCGCCCGAAGATCAGCGATACGGCGACGACTATGTCTTCGTCAGCGTGGCGGATAGAGACAAGCCGATGATACTGGGGATCGCGAAAACGCTGGTCAATCTAGGCTTTAGATTGGTCGCCACCGACGGGACGAACGCTTTTTTGGCAAAAAACGGCGTGAGCTGCCAGCGCGTGTTTAAGGTTAATGAAGGTATTCCCAATGTGGTCGAAATGATGACGACGCATCGCATATCCTTGGTTATCAATACTCCCCTGGGCGCGGCCACTCATTACGACGAAAAGGCGATTCGCCGCGCGGCGGTCGAGCATCGAATTCCCTATGTCACGACGATCGCATCCGCGCTGGCCACCGTCGAGGGGATGCGGTTTACCACTCGCGGGTTGAGCGTCTGCTCGCTTCAAGAGTTCCATGCGAGAAGAAGATAGGCTGAACGATCGGAAAAGCGATGGAGTCCTAAGGAGCACAGCATCGCCTTAGATAGTCGAAAAAGAGGAATACTAGAGAGAACCATGCCGAAGAGAGAAGATATTCACAAGGTTATGATTATTAGCTCGGGTCCGATCGTTATCGGTCAAGCTTGCGAGTTCGATTATTCCGGGACTCAAGCATGTAAGGCGCTAAGGGAGTTGGGGTATGAGATCGTGCTGGTCAATTCGAATCCGGCGACGATTATGACCGATCCGGGGATGGCGGATATCACGTATATCGAACCGCTCAACCTCGAGATGATGACGCAGATCGTGCAAAAGGAAAGACCGGACGCGTTGTTGCCCAATTTGGGCGGTCAATCGGGCCTCAACCTCAGCTCCGAATTGGCCAAGGCGGGAGTACTGAGCAGATACGGAGTCGAGGTTATCGGAGTTCAAACCGACGCGATCGAGCGCGGCGAAGATCGAACGGCGTTTAAACAGACGATGACCGCGCTCGGTATCGAAATGCCAAAGAGCCAATCCGTTTATACGGTTGAGGACGCGGAAAAGATCGCGTCCGAGCTCGGCTACCCCGTGGTTATCCGGCCGGCCTATACCATGGGGGGAACCGGCGGAGGGCTTGTCTATAACGTGGAAGAGCTGAGGATCGTGGCGAGTCGCGGTATTGCCGCGAGCTTGATCGGCCAGATCCTTGTGGAGGAATCGGTGCTCGGCTGGGAAGAGCTTGAGCTTGAAGTCGTTCGAGACGCCAAAAACCAGATGATCACCGTGTGTTTCATCGAGAACGTCGACGCCATGGGTGTCCATACCGGGGACTCTTATTGCACCGCGCCGATGCTCACAATCGACAGCGATCTGCAAAGACAGCTTCAGGATTACTCGTATAAAATCGTCGAGGCGATAAAGGTCATCGGCGGCACCAATATCCAATTCGCCCACGATCCAAAAACCGGAAGAGTCGTGGTGATCGAAATTAATCCGCGCACGTCGCGTTCTTCGGCGCTGGCGTCCAAAGCGACTGGTTTCCCCATAGCCATGGTTTCCGCCAAGCTCGCGGGGGGGTTGACTTTGGATGAAATTCCGTATTGGCGTGATGGAACCTTGGAGAAATACACGCCTTCCGGTGACTACGTGGTGGTCAAGTTCGCCCGCTGGGGCTTTGAAAAGTTTAAGAATGCTCAAGACAGGCTCGGCACCCAAATGCGAGCGGTCGGAGAGGTCATGAGCATCGGTAAGAGCTACAAAGAGGCTTTTCAAAAGGCCATTCGATCCTTAGAGCAGGGACGCTACGGGTTGGGCTTCGCCAAGGACTTTCATCGCAGAAGCTTGGATGAGCTGATGGCCATGCTGGCTTATCCGACGAGCGAGCGCCAATTCATCATGTACGAGGCTTTGAGAAAAGGAGCGCGCGTCGAGCAACTCTACGAGAAGACGTATATCAAGCCGTGGTTTATCCAGCAAATGAAGCAGCTCGTATCGCTGGAAGAAGAAATCCTCGAGTTCAGGGAAAAAGCGCTGCCCGACGCCCTGCTTGTCCGGGCTAAAAAAGACGGCTTCTCGGACAAATATTTATCGCAGCTATTGCAGATGCCCGAGAGCGAGATTCGCCACAGCCGCTCGCTTCTGGGCATGAACGAAGCCTGGGAGCCTATTCGAGTCAGCGGGGTAAGAGAAGCCGCCTATTACTTTTCGACCTATAACGGTCCTGATAGAACCGCGAGTCGGCAGGGCCGTAAGGTCATGGTGTTAGGGGGCGGACCGAATCGTATCGGTCAGGGTATCGAGTTTGACTATTGCTGCGTTCACGCCGCTTTCGCGCTTAGAGACGAGGGCTATCAGACGATCATGGTTAATTGCAACCCCGAGACGGTTTCAACCGATTATGATACATCAGATAAATTATATTTCGAGCCATTAACCGTAGAAGATGTCCTGAGCATTTATCAAAAAGAGAGACCCGAGGGCGTAATTATTCAGTTTGGCGGCCAAACGCCGCTCAATATCGCCGCGGAGCTCGCGCAAGCGGGCGTCAAGATTCTCGGCACCAGCCCCGAGACCATCGACCTCGCCGAGGACCGCGATCGCTTTCGAAACATGATGGATCGGCTGGGCATCCCCATGGCGGAATCGGCCATGGCGGTCAATCTGAAAGAGGCGATCAACGCCGCCGAACGCATCGGATATCCCGTCATGGTCCGACCTTCGTACGTGCTAGGAGGCCGCGGCATGGAAATCGTCTACGACCTGGAGATGCTAAAGGAATACATGGAGGCGGCGGTAAGCGTCACACCGGACCGGCCGATTCTCATCGACCGGTTTTTGGAAAACGCGATTGAAGCGGAGGCTGACGCGATTAGCGACGGGTCGGAAGCTTTCGTCCCTGCGGTCATGGAACATATTGAGTACGCCGGGGTTCATTCCGGTGATTCGGCGTGCGTTATTCCGCCGATCACGATTCCCGAAAAGCATCTCCGAACTATCGACGAATACACAAAAAAGATCGCCAAGGAATTAAGAGTTGTCGGTCTTATGAATATGCAATACGCCATCGCAAAAGACGTCGTATATGTTCTAGAAGCAAACCCGCGCGCTTCGAGAACCGTGCCGTTGGTATCGAAAGTCTGTAATATCTCGATGGCACGAATCGCGACGCAGCTTATTCTGGGTAAGAAATTAGCGGATCTCAAGCTTGTCAAGGGCGAGATACCTCACTACGGAGTTAAAGAGGCGGTGTTTCCTTTTGATATGTTTCCCGAGGTCGATCCGGTGTTGGGCCCGGAGATGCGCTCGACCGGAGAGGTGCTCGGATTAGCCGATTCCTTCGGACGCGCTTTTTACAAGGCGGAAGAGGCGGCGAAACAACGGCTGCCGAATCAAGGTACGGTTCTACTCAGCATTGCGCGAAAGCAGCGAGACGAGCTCATATACGTGGCGAGGCAATTCCAGGAGCTCGGCTTTAGCATCAAGGCGACCGTCGGCACGCGAGATTTTTTACGAGCCGAGGGCATCGAGTCGGAGTTGATACTCAAGATGCACGAGGGTAGGCCGAATATCGCTGACGGCATCAAGAATGGCGAGATCCACTTGGTCATCAACACGCCGGTAGGCAAGCTCAGTCAATATGATGATTCCTATATCCGAAAAACGGCGATAAAATATAAGGTACCGTATATTACCACTTTAGCTGCGGCCTCTGCGGCGGCAAAGGGAATCGCAGCGCGCCGAGAGGGTCCGTCGCCGGTAAAATCATTACAGAGTTATCACGCTGACATCATTAAATGACTTAGGAAAGATCATTTATGCGACTGGGCTTATGTCAAATCAATCCGACCGTTGGTGATCTCGAGGGGAATGTCGGACGAATTATCGATGCGGCGCGCGAGGCCCGTTCGCGGGGAGCCGAATGGGCGATATTCCCGGAGTTGGCGCTTTGCGGCTATCCGCCGAAAGATTTGCTAGAACGGACGGGGTTTATTGATAGTGTAAAGCGGCAGACGCTGAGACTCGCTAGTTTGTTGCCGAAAGGTTTTCCGGTTCTTGTCGGCTTTGTCGACCAGCAGGAATGCGAAAGCGGACGGCGGCTCTACAATGCGGTAGCGCTTATCGAAGACGGCGGGATACGCGAGCGGATTTACAAGCGTCTTTTACCGACTTACGATGTGTTCGACGAGGACCGGTACTTCGAAAAAGGAGACACGGCCGGCGTCGTCGAGGTAAAAGGCGTCAAGTTTGGCATAACGATCTGCGAAGACGCGTGGAACGATGCGGGCAAATCGTTTCGCCGACACTATCACGAAAATCCGGTCCGCGATTGTATCGATAAAGGCGCGGATGTGATCATTAACGTGGCGGCGTCGCCTTTTACCTTAACCAAACGCGTCGAGCGGGAGCGACTACTATCCGATATTGCTAAACATTATAAGCGTCCGTTGGCGTTTGTCAATCAGGTGGGCGGCAATGACAATTTGGTATTCGACGGGAATTCCTCTGTGTTTAGCGCCGACGGCGAGGTGTCGGCGCGCGCCAAGGCGTTCGAAGAACAGATCCTAGTAAGCGATCTTTTCGCGGCGGGTGCGGTCGCCGCGGATCGCGAAACGGACGCGTCCGCGGTTTTGGACGCCTTGGTTTTGGGAACTCGCGATTACGTGCATAAATGCGGTTTCACCTCTGTGGCACTCGGGCTGTCAGGAGGGGTGGACAGCGCCCTTGTAGCCTGCATCGCCGCTCGAGCGCTCGGCCCCGACCGGGTGTTGGCGGTTGCGCTGCCGACCCGATATTCCTCCGAGGCCAGCGTAAGGGATGCTGAAGCGCTGGTTAGCGCGCTCAATATCCGTTATTTGAAGATTACGATCGATCAGATATTTCAATCCTATTTGGACGAGCTCGGCCCGGCTCTCGATATGCTCGGAAGAGCGCCGGCCAAAGACGTGACGTTTGAGAACGTTCAATCTCGAATTCGCTGCGCCACCTTGATGTCGATCTCCAACCGTCTGGGGTGTCTGCTGCTGAATACCGGAAATAAAAGTGAAACCGCCTCTGGTTATTGCACGCTATACGGCGACGCCATCGGAGCGATTGCTGTAATAGGCGATCTGACCAAGACGGCGGTCTATCGCGTGGCGCGGGAGGTCAATCGCCGCGCCGACCGCTGCGTGATACCCGAGAGCATTCTGACGAAAGCCCCCAGCGCGGAGCTCAGGCCGAACCAAACCGACCAGGACAGTTTGCCCCCGTATCACCTACTCGACGCGATTTTAGAGAAATTCGTCGAGCAAGGACGGTCCATTCGCGAAATTATCGATCTTGGTTTTGATGCAGCGACGGTAAAAAACGTGGCCTCGTTAGTCTATCAAAACGAATATAAGCGAGGACAAATGCCGCCGGCGTTGATTGTGACAGACAAGGCGTTCGGGCCCGGGAGACGATTCCCGATCGCCCATCGATACAGAGATTGACCCGAGCGTTTTAGAAGATCTATGGGCGCGAGCCAATTTCGCCCGCGAAATGGCGCGTAAACGGAGAATGCGCTCAAGCTCCTCGCACTACAACCACGAGCGGTCTACGAAAGTAAAAAGAAAAAGCGAGTCAGCGCGTATAAGCCGCGCGTTTCTCACCGATCTCCCGCCGGGCGCGGCTCTCCCTAATGAGATAGGCTCTAAAGCTTTAGCGGATAGTTGATGCTCAATTCGGGTTTGGTAAAGGTCGGAAACCGCGCTTTTTTTACCTCCTGTACCACGCACAAGCCTACCGGTTCGTCGATGCCGTTCGTCTGTACGCTCGTGACCTGTCCCGACGGACCACTCACTACAATAGTCAGATTGACGACACCGCTTACACTGGCGCTGCTAGCGCATTGCCGGGCCGCGGGAGTAATTTCACGAATCGCTTTCATAACCTGCTGGCGAGTAGGCGTTTCCGGGATCGATTGGGCCGACGGCGCGGCGGGTTCCGGCTTCGTTTTTTCGTCTCCCGCAACCGCTTCATCTAGAAGCTCATCCACGCTTCGCTCTGGCTCAATAGCTTTCGTCTTGCGAAATGGATTCGATAACAGATCTGTTTCGCCCGGATCGGATAAGCTCGCCGCCGCCTCCTTCTTTTTATCCTTCGCGTCTTTAACGATAATGTCGTCGACGGAAAGGCCCGTTTTTTTCTCGGAGGCTTCTATCGGCGCCGACTTTTTTTCGTTTTTTGATTCGCTTCGAGCGGCGCTGTTAGTGCGCTGCGATTTCTCTTCTATTGCCCGCTTGATCGCTTTTGGCTTTTCAATCGGCAAAGCTCTAGGGCTCCCTTGTTCGGGCATCGTCGCTGGTTCGACATGCGGTTTTTCTAGCGTCGTATTAGGAATCCGCGCGGTTTGAAGCGGTCGGTCGACAGCGATCGTATCTTTCACGGGAGCGTCTTTCGCCGCTGGTTCGGCGGGAAAAGCCTCATCTCGAGAGTGGAAAAAGCGTGTATCGATAAAGCGCGAGATCGTCGCTCCAGCGGCGGCGAGTCTAGTTGGATCCCCTTGTCGAATAATACTAAAGGAAATAAACCCCGCGGCTACTAGCATGGCGAAGCCGGCAACGATCGCCATGGGTAGCGCGCGATTAGAGCTTTCCGAAGCGAGAGTGACCGGAGCCAGACTCGCGGTACCCTCAAAGATCGTCGAGGGTGGGTTGGATGGCGCCGGAACGTTCGGCTTGCTAACGCCGGATTCGCCGTCTCCGGCAGCCGATGCCGCGGCGTCGGGCGTCGCGTTCTGTCTTGACAAGGAGACCAGTGCCCGAATGTCGATATAACCGGAGCCGTCGCCGTTCGCGTAACCGCCGCGCTTCGAGCCGGTGGCAGACGAGGCAGCTTCACGCTTTTTCGCGATATCTTTTAAATTAGCTAACGTAAATAGTACGGAATTTTCATGCCGGGAGCCCTCGAATACTCGCTCGGGATTCATCCCGGGCGCCGGGTATCCCGAATCGGAGCGTGAATGTGGCGATGAGGCCTGGCGTTGGACCTGTTGATCGACAGCGAAGCGTTCATCAGCGTCAGCTCGAGGTGATTGCGGTCGTTGCGTGTGCGGGGGATCGGAGGCGATGGTCGCGCCGAGCGCCTGAACTTCCGGAAGTTTCCCGAGTAAAATGATCGGCGACCCGCAGTTTTTACATCTCACTTTCAATCTATCGCCGGTGAAATAACTCTCGGGGACGCGTAGTCTTACACGACAACCTTTACAGATTATATCCATAATAGATCCCTTTCCGCGTGATATTCACTCTTTGAAAGCGGCGGTCTTGATTTCCGACTATTGAATTCCAAGCTGCGCGCCGTAAAATCGATCCTACTTCAGCCGTCGTTTGCAAGTGAGCAAAAGACGTCCACACGGCATTTTATCAGAATTAACTTCTGCCACGAATTCAACCACAGTAAAAACACATTTTTCCGATAGTTTTTGCGATTTATCGAGCCCGTAATCAGCTAATATTTAATAATACAAAAATACTGTAACTGCGAGGCATTTATCGTTTCCTGGTTTTCGGCTATAGTGATAACGGCGCGTTTTTTTTCGCGGACGAAGCGCTTTACGCCGACGGATTTTTTGCAACGTTAAGGTAAATTCAGCCTCTTAGAGACAACTCCCGCCGGTTCTGAGAGCTGCTACGGTTCGCTGCGACGTTGGGTTGACGAACTGGATCGCCGATTGTCTCTACCGATACCCACCTCGCGGTAGCTCGAATTCGTGATTCGGCGCATATGTCACGCCGAACTCGCCTCTATTCCTACACACGCACGCTACAGCGATTCGCCTCCGGGTATCGATTTCGATATACGTATCGCTGCATTTGTCGATTGTTGTGGAAGTGATAGAATTAATAAGAGGCAGTGGCAGGAGGATTGCCGTGGAAGTTATGACGTGTCGTTCATACCGGGGTCGACTGCGAGCCGTGATTCTCGATTGGGCCGGCACGACGATAGATTATGGTAGCTGTGCGCCCGCGCGAGCGATATATAGACTTTTCGAGAGATATCGCGTGCCCATATCCGAGCAAGAGGCCCGCTCGCCCATGGGTTTGGACAAGAGGGAACACATTAGAAAGATAGCAAGACTGAAATCGGTGGCGGAGCGCTGGATGCTCGAATACAAGCGGACGCCGTCCGAATCGGATATCGATGCGATGTACCGCGCGCTCGTTCCCATATTGAAAGAGGCGGTTCTGGAAAACGCGGAGCTGATTCCGGGAACGCTGGACGCTACCGCTGAGTTTCGAAGCCGCTCGCTTGGGATCGGCTCGACCAGCGGCTATAGCAGGGAGATAATGAGAATTGTCGTCGCTCAAGCGAAACAGCGCGGATTCGAAGCCGATCGGACGATTTGCGTAACCGATGTACCGAGCGGCAGGCCGGATCCGTGGATGGCGGTGAAATGCGCTATGGAGCTGGGCGTTTTTCCCATGGCGAGTATCGTGAAGATCGGCGATACCATCGCGGATATCGCCGAAGGATTGAACGCGGGAATGTGGACTATCGGCGTGGCGAAGACCGGAAATGAGCTCGGGCTCAGGCGGGAAGAGGTCGAGAGGTCGTCACCTCTGTGCATCCAACGAAAACTTCGAGATATCTATCAGCGCATGTATCGCGCGGGCGCTCATTATGTGGTCGACAGTATCCGCGAGGCGATCCCGGCTCTGGACGAAATCGAAAGACGGCTAAACCGCGGCGAATCCCCTCTGTTTTGAGCGTGTCAACACAGGATCGCGTTATTTGTATCCAGACCGAGGCCATCCGCCCGAACGTTGCGCCCGACGCCGCAGATTGGGCCGTCCCGCCCGAAAGACGAGCGGAGGAACTTATTAAACCTTAACGTTGCAAAAAACGTCGAGCGGAAAC
>JAFGIB010000309.1 GCA_016929805.1 Deltaproteobacteria bacterium
CAAGTACCATCCTCGCCGGCACTGCGGGCGCGCTCGGTTTTACGGGCGAATTGGCCGCCGACTTGTTTGCCCCCCTGAACGCTTACTGGAAAGAAGCCTTCGCGATCTGTTGGCGCAATAATTTACCTAAAACCCACTGTTCGTCCGGTGTGAAGATCGGCTTTAAGAGCGCTTCGCGTAGATATTCGTGCTCGCCCATTCGGCGATGCCGGGAGGAATCGAGTCGCGTCGCTTTCGGCTGCGATTACGAATAAAATCGAACAACCGATATCCCGGCTCCCTATGGTTGAAGCGTATACCGATTCCAGGACGGTCGATAATCGATCGCGACCGGTTCCACATAACCTCGGCGGAGATATTTGTCAGCTCGTCGGGAGAATCCGGAAGCGATAGCAGAAGGTAAGTTCCGCGTTCCGGTTGAAAAGGGCTTTGAAGAAAGAGCCCGCCGCGGCTGACATTGGTCGTTTGAACCAGGACCGTGACTCCATAGGACTCACACCATAAGCGTTCTACGATCACGATTCGCGGATATTGCCGTCTATCGACGTCTTCTCGCTGTTGCTCCCCCCCTGAATCCTGCGGAGCATTTTTAGACACAACTTCTCTTATACTGCATAAAGACAGTCTGATTGCAAGAACAAGAAAGCAAAAAGTAATCTTTCTGTGAATTTCAGTATGGCTATATCTCATAAAGCGATAAGGATTACTTATATTGTTTCAATAGATCGGGATGTTCGGCTGTCATAAGGCGCTCGAATCTGATAGATACCTATATACACATGAACCCGAGCACGTTTGACTACCTTAACCGAGTCTCTACGCCAATTCCAATAGGCGACTTACGCCGTTGGCGATGAGGATTTCGCTGAGCGCGCGGGGCTCGCGCGGCGGGTTATCGCGAATAAAGCTACAATATAGCCATCATGCGATCGTTTCGTTTTCGTTCTTTATCGCCGTAACGGCGCCCGGCCCTACGTCAGCCGGGGGACCGGATTTCGGGGGGCGCCGATGCGCGTTATATCTCTGTCGGAAATCACGGAGATCGAAATTCGACGGGGGTGAAAAGCAGACCTTCTCCGCCTCTTTTGTCGCCCTTTAGAGGCTTACGCGTTTTAATACGACGAATAAGGCGGGCAGCACGACAAGAGTCGAGAGCAGACACATGCCGATTCCCAGGGTCAAGAGCAATCCCATCTCTTGCATCGCGCGATAGTCGGCAAAGGTCAGCGCACCGAATCCGGCCATGGTAGTCAGCGACGCGAGGATCACGGCGGCGCCGGTGCCTCGTATAAGCAGTAAAAGCGGGATTTGTCGGTTGCCTTGCTTTCGCTCTTCGCGATAGCGATGAACCATATGCGCGCTCGCGTCCAATCCGGTGCCGAATAGCAACGGTAAGGCGACGATATTTGCGGCGGAAAAGGAAATATCGAGCGGTTTCATCAAACCGAGTAACCAGCAGATTCCGATAAAGACAGGTAATATGCTGAGCGCGGTATCGAGCGGATTGCGAAAGATTAAAAATGTGCTGAGCGCCACCAACACCACCGAGATTATCGAAGCCAGCATAAAGCCGTTTATTATCAATACCTCGTAGGGTCGGATATCTACCGCGAGGCCGGACGCGTTCGGATCGATCGAATAGATCGTGTCGCTAAAGCGTTGCGCTAACTCTGAATTCCAGATGTCGGAAGAGGGATAGGCATAGACGGCCAGATGTTTGCCATCCTTTGAGACAAAGCGTTTGCGAAACAGTGGGGGCAGATCTTCGGCGGCGTATTGCCCGCGGGCGGCGACGCGAGCGGCGGTATTAAAGGCACGCCGCAGGACATCAGCGAGACGCCGCTCGATAGCATCGATTGCGCGGCGGTCCGAGCCGGAAAGCCGGGCGACCGTCTTTTTTAGCGCGATCACGGCCTGAGAGAGCTCTCTGGCGTTGCTCGCGTCTCGTCCCGACTGCTTCAGCGCGAACGCCGCTTCATCGAATATGTCCTGTAGATCGGTTAACGCCGCGAGCAGCGCCTCAATGTTTGAAACCGGCGGTGCGTTTGCATCCGTTCGAATATAGGGTTTTCGACCGAACAGTTCGACGCCGCGCCTTAACCGAGCAAGGAGGTTGTCGTCGAGCGGGGGTAAGAGATCGGTCACGCTTTGTACCTCGCCGACCTCGGGCACGGCTTTTAACTTGGCGCACAGCTCGCGCGCCTGGGAAAAGGACGAGACCTCGAAATTCGCAAACACGATCTGCATTCCTTTTATCTTTTCGATTCGTTGTAGCGCGCGGTAGCTCTCGGTCTCCTTCGGTAAGAAGTCGAAATACCGGCTGTTGTATCCCGGACCCTCGGGGAGGAAAGAGATCGCCGCCGCCGTCGTGACGATCGCGGCGCAGAGCAATACCGTACGAGGTCTTTTTGCAACCAGAGAGACGAGCTTCGATACCCCGGGTAGCTCGGGAGATGCGATGGTTCCTCGCCGTCGGCTATATCTAACGGCCGGCGGGATAATCAGGAAGGTACAGGCCATCATTACCGCTAAACCGATGGATGCGATTACCCCGAGTTGCGCGTACGCGGTGAAGTCCGTGACGGTGATGCTGAGAAAGGCCGAAATCGTCGAGATCGCTCCCGTCGCAATCCCCGGACCGACGCCGACCAATGCGCAACGCATCGCCGTCGCCTCGTTTTGTTCGGCTCGCCTCTCCTCTCCGTATCGGTACATCGTGTGCACCCCGAAATCGATACCGAGCCCCATGAGCACCGACATGAAACTCGAGGTTATGAGATTTAAACCGTCATAAAGCAGCTCGACTATTCCTAAGGTGATGATGATACCGGACAATAGAGGAATCAAAGTGATGATGGTACGACGCCATGAACGAAAGGCGACCACCAGGCAAAATAAAATCCCCAACGCCGAAAGAAACGATGTGAGAACGGAATCCTTGGTAATGATATTGAGCTCGTCGACCGCTAAAATCGGCTCCCCGGTCAACTCCGCTTGTAGCGTGCGACTTGTGGATTCGCTCAGCGCTTGCTCTTTGGCCAGCCTAATGCGATCGACGAGCGGAGCCAGGTAAGCGCCTTCGTCGCTTTGCAACTCGGGAAACATCAAAACGAAATGGTATTTTTCGTCCGCGTCCACCAAGTAACCCGCCGAATCCAATCGCGGACCGTGACCGGCGTACGCGCTTGCCAATGATCCGAGCGGTAAATCGCTTCCGCCGTTCAGAAGCGCTCGATTAAAAGCTCGGATTAGATCGGCGAGCCGCGCGAGCTCAGCGTCCTGTTTTCGATCAGCGCGACCTAGCGAGATCGATGGGTCGCTATCGATTTCTATTTGAATCGTACGGGCGAGCTCATTTACCCACGCAGCGAGATCTCCATCCAATGCCCTCGAACCCTGCCTTTCGACCGTTTCCGCGAGCGCTCTGAGCAACTCGGGGCGATGCAAAAAGATCAGCTCCGCCGTCTGTTGCGGCCCCAGTCGTCCGAGCACGCGTCCCCGTAACTGTGATATCTCCTGAAGCTTCAGATACACGGCGTCGACCGCGGACCGCCGCTCGGCAACGGTTCCGCCGCGCAAAAGCAGTACGATAATATCTGGACGTCCGAAACGCTTAAAAAAGCTCTGTTCCTTCTTTTGATTAGGAAAATCGTCGGAAACCAGAGCGCGGCGCGAGGTGCTGATCTCGAGCGGCCCGAATACGACCAGCATAGCTGCGACAAGAACGGCTGACGCCGCTCCGAGTAGAGACAAACGGGGCCGTCGAATTGCGACGGTGAGCATGGTATCAAAAACTTTCTTCACGGTCGGTTTGCTCCGGTCAGATCGCGCCTTGTTCTCCGTGACGGGTTTGTCACGATAACGGATAAGCTTCAATATCAATCATAGGTGAACTTTCCTTATCGGTCTGACGCTCTCGTATCGACTTGACGGACCGGTCAATTAGAATAAGCGGTTCGTTAGATGCAGCATGAGATCGCAGGTGAAGGCGCATAACGTAAACGCGCATCGACGACGGCCTGATTCCGAGGTTCTAAGAGCGCGTTTAATAAGGTCCGATCGAGTATTTCGGAGCGCGACGGTCCAAGATGCAAGGAGCCGCGACGAAGGACTTGCAGCGCTATTTCGAGGAGCGCGAGCGACGCCGCAGATTGGGCCGTCCCGCCCGAAAGACGAGCGGAGGAACTTATTAAACCTTAACGTTGCAAAAAACGTCGAGCGGAAAC
>JAFGIB010000310.1 GCA_016929805.1 Deltaproteobacteria bacterium
AAATGGACCCAACGGTTTACTCTTGAAAAATAACGTGACGAATAAAAATCCCCAAAACGCTATCCGCTAAGTGCGGAATGTAGGTTACTAGAGATGACATACGGTTCATTATTTTTCGCGAATATCCAATTTGCGGGTCCTGAATCCTTTTAATATTAAGCGACGAGTCGGTAAGAGTCGGTAAGGAAGACGGGTAAGTTTTCGCGAAGCGAGGGTACTTGACATAATATTAAGGGGACTATAGGTTTTAAGTGACTGAAGAAGACCAATTGCGAATGAAATTCGGAATCTCCCTAGTAACCATCCGTACACTGTCTATTCTTCCCATTGAACTAGCATTGCGGTTGAGCGTAAATCGGCGGATTACAAAGTAGAATTTCAATTAGCTAATTAGCTTCTTATTTCGCTTACTTATTGCGTTTAAATGACTCCCATAATCGATCATGTAAAAGACGGATTAAGGCGATAAATCAATAGAATTTAGAACAAGGAGACGAGCGATATGGTGTATCATGATAAAAAAAAGGGATGGATCGTTCGATCGACGCTTATCTGGGCGTTTTTGGCCTTGTCCTGTAGCGCCGAATCCAAGTTCGATATATCCAACGCGGTTGGAACTTCGGGGTCTAATTCTAAAAAGCAAGGCGAAACCACCCAGGGGTCCATTTCCGGTACAAATGATAGGAATACCGGTGATAACACCGATTCGAATGCCCCCGCTACGGAACTCGGAGAAGATGTTTGTGCGGAAGCCAACGTCCGCGTATCCCGCATCAAACCCACTATTTTGTTCGTAGTGGATCGTTCCGGCAGTACCGCTGATCCATATCCCGGATCGACGAGTAAATGGCAGGCCATGTATGACTCCTTAATGGATCCGAACGAGGGCGTGATCACAAAACTTCAAGGAGTCGCGTATTTCGGCATGGTTCTCTATGACGGAGGAGGTACATTTGGTATTGATATCGCGGTCAATATCGTGGGTGGCGTGTTTGTCGCTTTGTCTTGCCTTTTAGATCCTTCAACCTGCCCGGACGGAGCGGTCGCCGCTGATGCGGCCGTTAGTGATTGTCCACGGTTGGTCATCGTCAATCCGGCGTTGAACAATTACGACGCGATCAACGCGGCCTATAGTCCCTCGTTGCCGGGCACCTCCACACCTACCGCGTTGGCTTTGGAGGCCGCTTATAACCTCCTATCAAACCAGCCGGTTATAGACACTGTCGTCGGGGACCAGTACGTCGTGTTATGCACTGACGGATTACCCAACGGCTGTATGACGGATATTAATGTACCGGACCAACAGGGGCCGATCGACCAACTGACCGCGGCCGCGAAGAAAGGTATTAAGACTTATGTTATTGGAGTTGCCGCGACGAATGATACGGATGCGGACGCGGGAACGATAGTGGGAATTGACGCGCAAGCCTATTTGGAAGAACTAGCGAAGTACGGAGATACGGGAACGCCCGCGTTCTCTCCTGCAACCAAGGGCGATTTAGTCGACGCGATTTCGAGCATTATCGGCGGAGCCGTCGGCTGCAAGGTCAAGCTCAACGGCGAGGTCGTTGTAGACCAGCGATGTTTAGGTACGGTTCGACTTAACGATCAGCCCTTGGAGTGTGACGGCGCAGACGGCTGGAAACTCGTTTCCCCGAACGAAATCGAGTTACAAGGCGATGCTTGTCAGAGATTCAAGAGCGACCCCGCGGCTATTGTTAGCGCGAGCTTCCCCTGCGAGGTAATCGTTATCCAGTAGCGCTGAGGACGCGAAAAAAAGATGCGAACTCGAGTCTCTTCTATGCAGAAACCATAGCGTACCGAATGCGATTATGCAGGAGCGTCCCTTTTATTCGGAATGGCCAGCGGCAAAGAATATCTAGAAAAACCGGATTAAAGCTTAGCTAAGCTGAAAAAAAAGAAGGATTTACGATGGTGCTATAGTAATGAGATATGAAGACTTTACCGCTCTTCTTTTTTTACGTTCCAAGGCGCTATTTGCTCGTTTTTCTTCTATTTTTCGCCTTTACGAGCTGTAGCGCGGAACAGCAGCATATAGCCGGCACCACGAAAAACAAGGGAACGGCGGGGGCGTCGCAAAACGTTTCCGGCAACAACGGAGCCATGGGGACGGTGGTCGAGGCGTTGAAGTGCAATCCGCTAAACCAAGAACAAGCCTGCTTTTGCCCGGACGGGACGCAAAGCGGCAGACAGCTTTGCGACGAGAATGGAAACCTATGGCCGTGCTCGGGTTGTCAAGATCCGATTGCCCCAAACGCCGAGGGCGCTTTGTGCGCGGATCTACGAGCAGAAGGGGCCATGGACTGTGAAGCAAAGAGCTATCTATCGCGAAGATTGACCACGAGTATCTTGTTTGTGGTTGACCGTAGCCAAAGCATGGAGTGCAACACGCCCGATCAAGGTCAATCGAGCGAGGAATGTGAGAGGGAATCGGCGAGGATGTTCCCGAACCAGCCCTCGAAATGGGAGATTACCATCGGAGCGCTGAAAGAGAGTTTTGCTGCTCTCGACGGGTCCGGAGCGCTTGCGGGTTTGATGTTTTTCAGCAACGACAATTATTGCGGGGTACATTCCGATTTAACGCAGGGCGGCGTTCCCATCGACGTTATCGGGCCCTCTCAGATCGGATTGCTGTCCAACGCGCTCGATAATCAGTCCCCCGCCGGAGGCACACCGCTCGTGGGCGCGACCATTCTGGCGTATGCCCACCTACACCAAGAAGCGGGCGGCTCTTGTTCCAACCCACCGTGCGGGGCGCCGGGCAATCGTTTTGTTGTTTTGCTCACCGACGGCGCGGATTCCTGTAAACCGGGGTTTGATGACGCGCCGTGCGGACCCGACAGCGCCGCTTGTACGAAATACTTGTTGGAAACCGAGGTTCCCAAGGCCGGACGCGTCAACATACGGACCTTTGTGATAGGCGCTCCCGGCAGTGAGCTCGCTCGAGGATTTCTTTCCGACATGGCCTATAGAGGCGGGACAGCTAAGCAGGGCGGAAACTGCAACCACAGCGATCCGAACGGAACCACCGGCGACTGCCATTTCGATATGACGAATACCCAAAATTTCGCCGCTGATCTGAGCGGGGCCTTGCTCGACATCAGCGGCGCCGCGCTGGGCTGCGAGTTCTCGGTACCCGTTGTCCCGGACGCGGATCCGACAGAAGTCAACGTTCAATACACGCTTCCGGGTCAAGACCCCATATGCATAAAGCAGGACGAAACCGTAGCGTGCGAGCAGGGGGCCAATGGATGGCAATTCGCCCGCAACCCCGACGGAAGTGTAAATCTCAACAAGGTTGTGCTCTGCGGCGAGTATTGCGATCTGGTGGAGAGCAACCCCTCAATTCAGGTGGATGTCATTCTCGGATGCACCACGCTGGTGATTATCTAGAAAACGAGGAAATCGCGTGGCGTGTCGATCCAACCAACCGATTATTTTACTTATCCGCAATCACAAGGGAGTCATTTTATGAATAGGTCGTTAATCGTTGTCGTTGCTTGCGTTGTTTTGGTTTTATCAATCGCGTGTGGAGGTGATGACAAGGACGCGGAGAAACCCGACGAGTCAGCGGGGGGAAATAGCAGCTCTTCCGGACGAAGCGGAGAGGGCGGGTCGGATGAAAATAGTTCCGTGGCCGATAAGCTCGCGACCTGCGGGAACAACCAACTCGACGCGCGCGAAGAGTGTGACGACGGAAACGATGACGATGAGGATGGGTGCACTAGTCTGTGCCAGTTCACGTGTAAAACCGATGCGGATTGCGAGGACTTGGATCCCTGTGACGGCGAGGAGAGGTGTACGGAAGACCACATTTGTGTGCCCGTTGCTGATGTGATGTCCGACGGCGAGCCCTGCGGCGCCAACGCCTCGTGTTACGACGGCGAATGCGTGGAACATCTATGCGGCGACGGCATCACCCAGGGAGACGAGCAATGCGACGATGGCAATGACGAGGACGGTGACGGCTGCACCAAGGAGTGTCTCTTTACCTGCGAACCGAGCAGCTACGACGAATCCGTGATCAATGACTGCAATCCGACCGCGGTTTGCAATGAGGAAACGCATATGTGGGAAGGCGGAGATCCCTTGCCCGATGGAACGGTGTGTAACCGCCAACAAGGGTACTGCGAGGACGGAGTATGTGTCTTGGCCATCTGTGGCGACGGCGTGCAAGAGCCGAATGAGGAATGCGACCTCGGAGAACAGAACGGCGTGCCGAATTCGGGGTGTCTGGAGAATTGCCGGCTGACGGTATGCGGAAACGGGATTATCGAAGGCAGCGAGATGTGTGACGATGGCAATAACACCAACATGGATGGATGCGATTACCGATGTCTGGCCGAGGTGACCTATCGGGGCACTACTATGCAGCTCACGTTAGACCCTGCTCCCGATTATTGCGTCTACGCGGGGAACGAAAACGAAGGCAACCTTTTCCGTAAGCTCTTCAGCAGTCAATTGCTGGTTGATCTGGTAAACATGGTGCTGGGAGGCATGTTTACCGACGGATCGATCCAAGCGCTTTTTCACGTTATGGATCTGGAGAGCTTCGACTTAACGAAACCCGATCCGGTGGCCAGGCTCGGCCTCTCCATGGGGGAACCCTTGGTTGACTGGGCGAGCACCTTTGTAAAGCTCGATATGGAGTATAATTCCTATCGCGAGTACTTCGATGAAGACCTGAACCCGCTCACCACGGTACTGGGAGAGACCGTGACCGAGGACCGGTTAGTCGTGAGATCAACCGTTCCAACGGTTGCCGGATTTGACATTCTCGGCGATAAATTTGTCCTTCACGACATGATGGCTCGAATAGAAACGGACGATAATTTAACCCCGTTGCTCCCACCGCCCGAAACAGTCGAGGGCCTTGAGGCTCCGTCGTCCGTGGGAAACAACGGCGGTCTTCCGACCGGTGTCCTCTGCGGGGCGCTTAAGCAAGAAGTGTTCGCGGCTATGCCGTTGCCGGCGGAAATTCTCGTATTATGTCTAGACCAACTAGCGGCAGGCACGTTTACCCCCTGTGAAGAAGGAATGGACCCTCGCGACGGCGAGTGCGATTCGATTCTAACCTGGTTCCAAAAGGGGTGCACCGACTTAACAATTCCACTTCTCAATCCCCTCGGCGATCCGGACGTGGATAGCGACGGCGACGGCGTAAACGACGCATACACGATGGTGCTGTATGTATCCGCTGAACGCGTCAAGGTCATCGGCGTCATGGATCGGCCGGAAGAGCCGGAAGAATAAGCCTTAGGGCTCGCGCAAAAAAAACTTCACTTTTAGCATCCCATCTCGGGGCCAACTGTCTCGTCTCCTCAATCGCGGAATCCTCGAAATAGCGCTTCTATTCCTGCGGTTCCGCTCAGTCGTCGATAAAACATTTGACCCCGAGTTGGGCGCTAAAAATGTGAAATTATTTTTGCGCGAGCCCTTAAAGTTGTTAATAAGGTCGAGCTTTAGGCAAAATAGCGCGAATAGGTCACCGCGTCTTGCGTGAAGCGCGGTCGAGGGCGTCGCGGAACGTTTTCGGCGACGAGCCCGCCTATAGCCATCCGTTTGCGCGATACCACTCGTAGGTCGCCTGAATGCCCTTTTCCAAAGGGATTTTGGGCTGGTAACCGAAGTCCTCGCGGGCCGAGTCGTGCTTACAGGTCCAGGCATCCTGAATCCCCATGATGACTTTCTGCCGATTGTATAGGCTCGGTTTTCCCGTAATACGGCCCTTGATATCACCTAAAGACGCTAGGAGGTGGACGGCGAATCCCGGGAAGTCCACATCCCAGACCTTACGGCCGACGACCTTGACAATCTCCTTCTGCAGCTCCTCCCAGGTTACGGGATGGCCGTCGCAGATAAAATATCCTTTATAAACCGTGGCGGGCGACTGGGCCGCGTCGATGATCGCATCGACCAGATCGTCGACATGGACCATGGACATCTCTCTCTTTCGATTGCCGTAAAAAGGATTGATCCCTCTTGCGGCAAAGCGGAAAAGCTCAAAATACTGCCGGTCCCGCGGGCCGTAGATCCCACCCGGCCGAAGAATCGTCCAAGGGATGCCGTCGCCTTCGGCTCGAATGACCTCTTCGGTTTCGAGCTTGCTCCTTCCGTAAAACTCTATCGGATTCAGCTCCGCGTCTTCCCGCATCGGCGAACCCGTTTGCGACGGTCCGTAAGCGGTCAGCGAAGAGACATAGACGAAGCGGCGCAGTTGTTGACGGTCGCCGCGCAGCGCCCGCAGCAAGTTACGCGTGGGCACCACGTTGCCCTGATAAAAATCGTCGTATCGAACCCCGTTCATCACGCCCGCGACGTGAAAAACCCAGTCCGGCTTTTCCCTTTCAAACAGGCTCGCCAGCGACTCGGGATCTGAATAGTCGATTTCCGCCGACCGGCCGCGCGACGCGGGCGGAGAGCCGGCGCGGCGTATGGCCACCACATCGACCGAGGCGTCGAGCAACGCATCGCGCAGGCGGCCTCCTACCAGACCGCTCGCCCCGGTGACTATCGCTTTCCCGGAAATCCTTCTCTCTGACATCGTACGGCTCCAATTCCTATGACTGATCGATAACCATGAGAAGCGCATCGGTTTTGACCTCTTGCCCCTCGGTTATACAAAGCTGTTTTATCGTCCCGTCGACCGGCGAATGAATCGGCATCTCGTTTTTCAGCGCCTCGATGGTCGCGACGGGCTCATCCTTCTCGACCTGGTCTCCAATCTTGATGAAGATTCGGGCTATCTTACCATCAAGCGGTGCGTATATCTGTGTCGCCATCGGAAGCTCTCCTAAAGACTCGGAACAAAACCAATGCTGCATTTACCTTAACGTTGCAAAAATTGTAAGCGTTCAGGGCGGCAAACAAGTCGGCGGCCGAGTCGCCTGTAAAACCGAGCGCGCCCGCAGGGCCGGCGAGGATGGTACTTGCTGTACCTGACGAGCCGGCGCGAGGACGAAAGCCGGTT
>JAFGIB010000311.1 GCA_016929805.1 Deltaproteobacteria bacterium
GCCGGTGGCACTAGAGGAGCAACAACGATTTGCGATTCGCGAAGGCGGTCGCACGGTCGGAGCCGGCGTGATAACCAAGATCATCGATTGAACGTGGGAGAAAGGCGACCCATCGTTTTGGTCTGCGGACAGTGCGGACGGCGAAACTATCGAACGACAAAAAGACGTAAACCAACAGAAAGGCTTTTAGTATTAAAAAAATTCTGCCCTACGTGTAACCGACACACAGAGCATCGAGAGTCAAAATAGCTCGAGCGACATTAGAATCGACTATTTAGGCCAGTAGCTCTAACGGTAGAGCGCCGGATTCCAAATCCGATGGTTGTGGGTTCGAATCCCTCCTGGCCTGCTGATGTTTTAAAAACGCGCCGCGGGCGCTCGGAGAACAAGCTGGATGAGCGAACAAGATAGCAGCAAACAAGCCAAGACCTTGGGTCTTCTCCGGTGGGTACAGACCACCTTTATGGTTGTCGCGGTATTTCTCTTTTGGTTGCTGGACAAAACCGTTGCCTTGATTTGGAGGCTTGTCGCTGATACTTGGACGACCCTTCCCGAAGTTGATACGGTATCGATTTACATCACGATCTTTTCCGCCGCCGCGGCAGCCGCTCTCGGCCGGTACTTATACGTAAACCAAAAAATCAACCGTCTATCGCACGAGGTAATCGCGGAGTTGGTAAAAGTGAGTTGGCCTACTCGTGAGGAGGTATCGGTATCGACGGTGGTCGTTATTATTACCTCGATAATAGCTTCGATTATTTTGGGTACGTTCGACGCGATTTGGTCAACGATAACTGATTTAATTTACAAGGTTTAACGAAGTGGACAAAGAAAGCGCCGATACACCGCCCCAGACCGAGACCGATGGCGAGGAAAAAGATCTCGGTATAACGGTGTCAGAAAATGAGATGAGCGCCGAATCCGACGCCCAGGAACAAGAGCGAGCGCCGTCGAGCGAGAAGATCGATCCGGGAAGCGCTTCTCCCTTTGGCGAAGAAGCGATGGTAGAGGAAAAGCATCAGGAAGAAACCGCGTTTGAAGAACAATCACCAAAGGGCTCGGTTTTACCTAAGGGTGAAGCCGGACTGAAATGGTATGTGATTCACGTGTATTCAGGTTTCGAGCAGAAAGTAAAAGTTTCGCTTCAAGAACGAATTAAACAAGCGGGAATGGATGGCCACTTCGGCGATATTTTGATCCCGATGGAAACCGTACAGGAAACTCGGTCGGGAAGTACTCGCGTTCGATCCAAGACCTTCTACCCCGGGTATATTTTCGTACAGATGAATCTGAACGACGAGACCTGGCATGTCGTGCGCGATACGCCTAAGATCACCGGGTTTGTCGGTGGACGCTATCCGCGTCCAGTGCCGCCGCCCGAGATTATGTCGGTCGTTCAACAAGTGGAGGAAGGCGCTGCGAAACCAAGGCCAACGGTGGTCTTTGAGCAAGGCGATCACGTGCGTGTTATCGACGGCGCGTTCGCGAACTTCACCGGCACGGTCGAGGAAATCAAACCTGAAAAACTCAAAGTCCGAGTGCTGGTCTCGATTTTCGGTCGTGCGACACCCGTCGAGCTCGACTATTCACAAGTCGAAAAGACGGTTTGATGTATTAGGGAACCACAATGGCAAAGAAGAAAAAGCTAATCGGAGAGATCAAACTTCAGCTTCCGGCGGGCCAGGCCAATCCATCGCCTCCGGTCGGGCCGGCGCTCGGTCAGCACGGCGTAAATATCATGGGTTTCTGCAAGGAGTTTAATGCCAAGACGCAGAGCCAAGCGGGCATGATCATACCTGTGGTTATCAGCGTTTATCAGGATAGAACCTTTTCTTTTATCACTAAGACCCCACCGGTTCCGGTTCTGATAAAAAAAGAGCTGGGGCTAACTATAGGGCAGAAGCCGGGCTCTGGATCTCCGCGGCCGAACAAAGACAAGGTCGGTAAAATTTCTCTCGCACAAGTGAGAAAAATCGCGGAAGTCAAGATTGAGGACACCAATGCGTCGAGCATTGAAGCGTGCATGAAGAGCGTTATCGGCACGGCCCGTTCGATGGGCGTTGAGGTCCCTGAGCAATAGGTTTTAGAGGTGGAAGGTTTTCAAAACCGCGACTACCACCTTGAGGAGGGTGTTGTGAAATCCGCAAAAAGGAGAAAAGAGGCGATCAGCAGCGTCGATCGAACCAAACGCTATCCGCTCGATGAAGCGTGTGCTCTGGTCAAAAGGGCGAGCTTTGCCAAGTTTGACGAAAGCGTCGATCTAGCGGTGCGTCTGGGGGTTAACCCCAAACACGCTGACCAAATGGTGAGAGGCGCGATTGTTTTGCCTAACGGGCTCGGAAAAACCATACGGGTCTTGGTATTCGCTAAAGGCGAAAAGGCCATAGAGGCAGAAGCGGCTGGAGCTGATATGGTCGGAGCAGACGAAATGGTCGCGAAGGTTCAAGAGGGCTTCTTGGACTTCGACACGGCGATAGCGACGCCGGACATGATGGGTCAGGTAGGACGTCTCGGCCGGGTGCTCGGACCTCGCGGCTTGATGCCGAATCCAAAAGTCGGAACCGTCACCATGGACGTGGCCAAAGCGGTGAAGGAAGCCAAAGCCGGCAAGGTGGATTTTAGGGTGGAAAAAGCCGGCGTCGTCCACGCTCCGGTAGGCAAGCGTTCCTTTGACTCGGACAAGCTCGCGGCTAATATTCGCGTGCTTATAGGTGCTCTGATAAAAGCTAAGCCGACCACAGCCAAGGGTACCTATTTGCGAAGTATTTCTATTAGCACGACCATGGGTCCTGGTATCAAAGTCGATCCCGGCTCGATCGAAGAGGAGGCGTAGAAGTGAGTTTAACAAAGGCAGCAAAGACAGAACAAGTCAATGCGGTTCACGACTTCTTCTCGAGGTCGACCGCGGCGGTTTTTGTCGACTTCAAAGGCCTCGACGTAGCCAAGGTAACAGAGCTACGAGCTGAGTTCCGCAAGGTTGGGGTTGACTACCGGGTGGTTAAGAACCGCCTTGTAAAGTTGGCCTTAAAGGGTACGAAATTTGAGAAAAACAAGGAGCTTGAGGGATACTTAAAGGGTCCAACCGCAATTGCTTGGAGCTACGAGGATCCTTCTGCAGCCGCGAAGGTACTTAAGAGTTTCAGACAAGATCCTGAAATTTCTGAAAAAATTAATATTAAATGTGGCGTTTTCGAAAAAACGATATTATCAGGAAATAGAGTTGAATCTGAGCTCGCTACGATGCCGAACAAGGATGAGGCCCGAGCGATGCTATTGGCTCAACTGCAGGCACCGGCACAAACTTTGCTTCGACAGCTAAATGCTGCTGGGCAAAAGTGTGTTCTTCTGCTAGAGGCACGCAAGCGTCAGCTTGAGGAGAATCAATAGACAATAAGGCTTCGCCGCGTTTGCGGCGCAAATGGAGTATGGAGAGAGTTTGATGGCAAATATGACTCAAGAACAGATGGTCAATGAGCTTAGCACTTGGACCGTATTGGAAATCGCGGAGCTCGTTAAAGAGCTCGAGACTAAGTGGGGTGTTTCGGCAGCGCCGATTGCGGTAGCTGGAGGTATGGCTCCGGCTGCGGCAGCGGAGGCCGAGGAAGAGCAGACCGAGTTCACGGTCGAGCTAACCGACGCTGGCGAAAAGAAAATCCAGGTCATCAAAGCGGTCCGTGAGGTAACTTCCCTTGGTCTGGCCGAAGCTAAGAAACTTGTCGAAGAGACTCCCAAGCCGGTTAAAGAGGGCGTTTCCAAGCAAGAAGCTGAAGAGCTGAAAAGCAAACTTGAAGCCGCTGGCGCAAAGGTTACGCTAAAATAGCGTGACGGGTAACAACGGCATAAAAAGAAATCAAACTGCGGTCGTTGAATGCGGTAGTGGACTTTTTTGTCCGAAACCGCCGGCGGCCGTTAAACGATATGGTTTAACAATTTAGAAGTTGAAGCCCAACTTCCTTGTGGTCCGATCAGGGGTAGGGAGTCTTGCAAATGACGTCTACTATTCAGACCAATTTCAGGATACGCGAGAATTTCGGGACGATCGATACGGTTATCGGGATCCCAAACCTCATAGACATCCAAATGCAGTCTTACCAGAAATTTCTGCAAATCGATGTCGATCCGAATGACCGAAAAGACATCGGTCTTCAAGGCGTTTTTCGCAGTGTCTTTCCAATCCGAGATTTCAACAACCAGAGCGAGCTGGTGTTCGTGAGCTACGCGCTGGAACGGCCCAAATACGACATGGATGAATGTCGTCAGCGAGGCATGACCTATGCCGCGCCTATCAAGGTCACGATTCAGTTGATTATCTATGATTCCGGTAGCGATAGCTCCGAAAGGACGGTTCGCGACATCAAGGAACAAGAGGTCTACTTCGGCGAGATCCCGTTGATGACCAATAACGGCACCTTCATCATCAACGGTACCGAACGCGTGGTCGTGAGCCAACTACATCGTAGCCCAGGAGTGTTTTTCGACCACGACCGGGGGAAAACCCATTCGTCCGGTAAGTTGCTTTATCAGGCTCGCATCATTCCTTATCGCGGGTCGTGGTTGGACTTTGAGTTCGATCCAAAAGACCTGATTTATGTTCGAATCGACCGGCGGCGCAAGATGTTCGCGACGGTATTACTGAGAGCGCTTGGATATAGTACCCAGCAGTTGCTCGACTTCTATTACGACACCGAGACGATTTACCTAGAAGCCGCGAAGAAACTATCGAAATCGATCGAGTATGAGTTGCTCTCGGGGCAGCGAGCGACGCGTGATATCAAGGTCGACGGCGACGTCGTGGTGAGAAAGAATCGCAAATTCACCCGCTCCGCCATCCGCAAGCTGCAGGACGCCAATCTGGATCGATTGCCGATCGACGTGGCTGACTTGGTCGGTAAGATCAGCGCCGAGGACGTAGTCGATCAGGAAACCGGGGAGGTGCTGCTGTCGGTCAACGAGGATATTACTGAAGATAAGCTCGAAGCGTTGCGCAAGGCGAAGATCAAGAGCTTCAAGGTGCTTTTTATCGATGGTTTGAACGTTGGTAGTTATCTGCGCGATACCCTGGTCGCCGATAAGATTACCACTCAAGACGACTCCATCTTGGAGATCTATCGACGCTTAAGACCGGGTGATCCGCCGACGCTCGAAACGGCTCAGAATCTCTTTCACAACCTATTTTTCAATCCCGAGCGCTATGACCTATCCCGAGTGGGGCGTTTAAAGCTGAACTACAAGTTTTATCCGGATAACAACGATAAGCCCGACCTCGATTACTCGGTCTTGACCAAAGAGGATATCCTACTAACGGTCAAGCATTTGATCGATCTCAAAAACACCCGCGGCGCCGTCGACGACATCGACCATCTCGGCAATCGTCGCGTGCGTGCGGTCGGCGAGTTGATGGAAAACCAGTACCGCATAGGTCTGGTTCGGATGGAGCGCGCGATAAAAGAGCGCATGAGTATGTCGCAGGAGCTCGAGACGCTGATGCCACACGACCTGATCAACGCCAAGCCGGTGAGCGCGGTGGTTAAAGAGTACTTTGGATCAAGCCAGCTCTCTCAGTTTATGGACCAGACCAATCCGCTGAGCGAAGTGACCCACAAGCGCCGTCTGAGCGCATTGGGACCAGGAGGCTTAATGCGTGAAAGAGCCGGATTCGAGGTTCGAGACGTACACACCACGCACTACGGCCGCATTTGTCCCATCGAGACGCCTGAAGGGCCGAACATCGGCTTGATCGCGTCGTTATCGACCTTCGCTCGGGTGAGCGAGTACGGTTTCGTGGAGACCCCTTATCGCAGAGTGGACCGCGGCGTTCTCACCGATGAAGTCGTGTGGTTTAGCGCGTTAGAGGAAGAAAACCAATACATCGCCCAAGCGAACGCCGCGGTCGATGAAACCGGAACCCGGCTGGCCGGGAAACTGGTCAGCGCGCGCTTCAACGGCGAGTTCGTCTTGGTCCCTCCGGAAAACGTTTCGTTGATGGACGTTTCGCCGAACCAGCTCGTTTCCGTGGCAGCATCGCTGATTCCTTTCTTGGAGCACGATGATGCGAACCGCGCTTTGATGGGCTCGAATATGCAGAGACAAGCCGTGCCTTTGCTGTCGTCCGAAGCACCGATCGTGGGCACGGGGATCGAGAGACGGGTCGCCAGAGACTCGGGGGCCTGTGTGGTCGCCAAACGCGACGGCGTGGTCGACTCGGTGGATGCGACTCGAATCGTGGTACGCGCCGAGGGAGAGACGGGAGCTCTGCCGGATATATATCGTTTGACGAAGTTCCAGCGCTCAAATCAGAATACCTGTTATAACCAAAAACCGGTCGTACGAGCCGGCGAAACAGTAAGAGCGAGAGACGTGCTGGCGGACGGACCGGCGATTGAACGCGGGGAGCTCGCCTTAGGAAAGAACGTCGTGGTCGCCTTTATGTCGTGGGGCGGATATAACTTTGAAGATTCCATTTTGCTCTCGGAGCGCTTGATCAAAGAGGACGTCTTCACCTCGGTTCACATAGAAGAGTTCGAATGTATCGCCCGTGACACCAAACTCGGTAAAGAGGAAATCACGCGCGATATTCCCAATGTCGGTGAGGAGGCGCTTAAGGACATCGACGATTCGGGCATTATCCGGATCGGCGCGGAGGTTAGCCCGGGAGATATATTGGTCGGCAAGATCACGCCCAAGGGCGAGACCCAACTTACTCCTGAAGAAAAACTGTTGCGAGCGATCTTCGGAGAAAAAGCCGGAGATGTCCGCGACAGCTCGTTGCGAGTTCCGCCGGGAGTCGCGGGCATTATTATCGGCGCCCAAGTCTTTGCTCGAAAAGGAGCGGAGCGGGATGAACGCACGCGCGAAATCGAAAGTTACGAACGTTCAAAATACGAAAAGGATATGGCGGACGAGCAAAAGATTCTTCGCGATGCCGCCTACGACCGAATCGCCCTGGTTCTTATCGGCAACAAGACCGGATCAAAACTGGTCGACGATATCGGTAAGGAGCTGCTCGATAAGGGAAGCGAGATCACGCGCGAAGTGCTCAGTCGCGTGCCGCGCAAATACTGGGGCGCGATCGATGTGGGTGAGCACAACGAGCAAACCAAAGTTATTTTAGACGATCTCAATCGTAAGCTGACCGCGGTAGAGGAGTTGTTTCAGGAAAAGATCGTCAAGTTGTCTAAAGGCGATGAACTGCCGCCCGGTGTTATCCGCATGGTTAAGGTATATATCGCGATTAAGCGCAAATTGCAGGTGGGCGATAAGATGGCGGGTCGCCACGGCAACAAAGGGGTCGTCAGCCGCATTCTACCGATCGAAGACATGCCGTATTTGGAAGACGGAACGCCGGTTGATATCGTTCTGAATCCTTTAGGAGTTCCCAGCCGAATGAACGTCGGACAAGTGCTGGAAGTACACTTGGGTTGGGCCGGTTATCTCTTGGGTAAGCAGTTACAAAGCTATATGAATGAGCAGGGGCTCTCGCTAGACAAGATACGCGCTAAGCTGTCTGAGCATTTTGGAACCGATAGCACGAGAAAGCTCATCCAAGAGCTGAACGAGGAGAACCTGAAGAAGCTTATCAGCGTGTTTAAAGACGGCATCCATTTAGCGACGCCGGTATTTGACGGCGCTAATGAAGCGCAGATTAAAACCTTATTGCAATCCTCGAACGTTCCGACAACCGGCAAATGCGTTGCCTTCGATGGCCGTACCGGCCTGCCTTTCGATCAGGATGTCACCGTGGGCGTCATGTATATGATGAAGTTACACCATTTAGTTGACGACAAGATTCACGCCCGCAGTATCGGTCCCTATTCCCTGGTCACCCAACAACCGTTAGGAGGAAAAGCTCAGTTCGGCGGCCAACGCTTGGGTGAAATGGAAGTCTGGGCGATGGAAGCCTACGGCGCGGCCTTTGCCTTACAGGAGTTCTTAACGGTGAAGTCAGACGACGTACAAGGTAGAACTCGGATGTACGAGGCGATCGTAAAAGGGGACCAGACTCTGGATGCGGGGTTGCCCGAAAGCTTCAATGTATTGATGAAAGAGCTACAGGCGCTCTGTCTTAACGTCGAGCTAATCGATACGCGAGGAAGCTATAAGAGAAAGAGTGACGATGTGCTCGCCTCACAGGAGGAATAACGACCATGAAAGATATCTTCAGCTTTTTTGAGAAGCCAAAAGACCCGTTGTCGTTTTCGGCGATTCGGATCTCGCTTGCCTCTCCCGAAAAGATCCGCCAGTGGTCGCACGGGGAGGTCAAAAAGCCCGAGACCATAAACTATCGGACCTTCAAACCGGAACGAGACGGCCTATTCTGCGCGAAGATTTTTGGTCCGACCAAGGACTACGAATGTAATTGCGGCAAGTATAAGCGCATGAAGCATCGCGGCGTGGTATGTGAAAAATGCGGCGTCGAGGTTATTCAAAGCAAAGTTCGGCGCGAGCGCTTGGGGCACATCACCTTGGCGACGCCGGTGGCGCATATATGGTTTCTGAAGAGCCTTCCCTCTCGCATCGGAGCGATACTCAATATCACGCTCAAGGAGCTCGAACGGGTTTTATATTGCGAGAGTTACGTGGTTCTCGATCCGCAGGGAACGTCGCTCCAGAAAGGTGAAATACTGACTGAAGAACGTTATCAGCAGCTTCTCGATGAATTCGGCTACGGCTCATTCGTTGCCGGAATGGGCGGGGAAGCCGTCTTGCAGATGTTGAAGGAAGTCGACGTCCACTCGCTTTACGAAGAGCTTGCCGCTGACATGAAAGAAGCAGGCAGTGAGGCGAAGCGTAAAAAGCTCGCCAAGCGGTTGAAGGTGGTTACCGCCTTTAAGGAATCCGGCAATCGTCCGGAGTGGATGATGCTGACCGTTATACCGGTTTTACCTCCTGATTTACGCCCCCTGGTCCCGCTCGACGGCGGGCGTTTCGCCACTTCCGATCTCAACGACCTATATCGCCGCGTGATCAATCGCAACAACAGGCTAAAGAGACTGGTGGAGCTTAACGCGCCGGAGATCATCATTCGCAACGAGCGACGAATGTTGCAGGAGGCGGTGGACGCGCTTTTCGATAACGGTCGTCGGGGCAAAACCATCACCGGCCCAAACAAGCGGCCTCTCAAGTCGTTGAGCGATATGCTCAAGGGAAAGCAAGGGCGTTTTCGACAGAATTTGCTCGGGAAACGGGTGGATTATTCCGGCCGGTCGGTAATCGTCGTTGGTCCGAATCTCAGGCTGCACCAGTGTGGGATACCGAAAAAAATGGCTCTCGAGCTCTTTAAGCCCTTTATCTACAACAAGCTAGAGGAACGCGGGTTCGTGACCACGATCAAAAGCGCCAAGAAAATGGTGGAGAAAGAAAAGCCCGAGGTCTTCGACATCCTCGAAGAAGTGATCACAGAACATCCCGTGATGCTCAACCGCGCGCCCACGTTACACCGACTCGGCATTCAGGCGTTTGAGCCCGTGCTCATCGAGGGTAAGGCCATACAGCTTCACCCCCTGGTCTGCGCCGCCTTCAACGCCGACTTCGACGGCGACCAGATGGCGGTGCACGTCCCGCTGTCAATCGAGGCGCAGATGGAAGCTCGGGTGCTGATGATGAGCACCAACAACATTCTTTCACCGGCCAGCGGAAAACCGATCATCAATCCCACGCAGGATATCGTCTTGGGTCTCTATTACATGACGCGAGAGAGGCCTTTTGCGCGCGGTTCGTATCGCGCAAAAAGGCTAGAACAAGGAGACTTTCGCGGTGTTTTTTCCTCTCCCGCGGAAGTACGCATGGCCTTCGACAACAACGAAATCGAGCTACACGCGCGGATTCGAGTTCGTATAGACGGGAAGCTGGTCGACACAACCGTGGGTCGAATCTTAGTTGGAGAAGTGCTGCCCGAGGGCGTGGATTTCGAGCTTGTCAATAAAGTGTTGGATAAAAAGGCTCTGTCGATTTTGATCGATAGCTGTTATCGCAAAAGCCGCAATAAAAACACGGTTCTTTTGGCGGATCGACTGCGAACCATCGGCTTCGAGCAGGCCACCGCCGCCGGTATCTCCATCTGCATGGACGACATGGTCATTCCGAAAAGCAAAAAGGAGATCCTGGATCGCGCCCAAGAAGACGTGGAGACCGTCATCGAGCAATACCAGGAAGGCTTGATTACCGACGGCGAGCGTTACAACAAGGGTGTCGATATCTGGGCGGCGGCCGCGGATAAGATCGCGAGCGATTTGTTGGAGGGAATCAGCCGCGAAGTCGTGGTCGACCCGGAAACCGGCGAGCAGAGAGAAACCGCGTCGATGAATCCGATTTTCATGATGGCCGATTCCGGCGCGCGAGGCTCCAACCAGCAGATTCGTCAATTGGCCGGGATGCGTGGTTTGATGGCAAAACCCTCGGGAGAAATTATCGAAACCCCAATCACAGCAAATTTTCGCGAAGGGTTAACCGTGTTGCAGTATTTCATCTCCACGCACGGCGCCCGCAAAGGGCTGGCGGATACAGCGCTTAAAACCGCGAACTCCGGGTATCTCACGCGGCGTTTGGTCGATGTGGCGCAGGACGCGGTGATCACCGAGTATGATTGCGAGACGTTGGACGGTGTTTGGGTCGGCAAGCTCGAAGAGGGAGGCGAGGTCGTGCAGACTCTCGGCGAGCGTATTCTCGGCCGCGTTGCTCTTGAAGATATCGAGGATCCGGTGACCGGAGAGGTCTTGGTCGGCGCCAACACAGATATCGACGAGGCCGCGGTCCGCAAGGTTGAAGAGGCCGGTATTGACAGAGTGATCATTCGTTCGGTGCTCACCTGCCAAGCGCAGCGCGGTATCTGCGCGCAGTGTTACGGTCGTGACTTGGCCCGAGGCTACAAGGTCAATATTGGCGAAACCGTCGGCGTCATGGCCGCTCAGTCGATCGGCGAACCCGGCACGCAGCTTACCATGAGGACCTTTCATATCGGAGGCGCCGCGGCTCGCGGAAAGATAGAACAATCAAACCTGGAAGGCCGTTCTTCCGGTGTGGTGCGATTCGAAAACGTGCAGGTGGCGACCAAAAAAGACGGTTCCGTGGTGGTGATGAATCGGCACGCGATCATCAAGATTTGTGACGATTCGGGACGCGAACGCGAGCGCTATAACCTGACCTACGGGGCGTTTTTGCACGTCAAGGAGGGAGAGTCGATTTCTCGAGGGCAGTCTCTATCGACTTGGGATCCTTACGCGATTCCGTTATTGACCGAGGTTTCGGGTATCGTGAAGTACGGAGACATTGTCGAGGGCGTTACCATGGAGGAGAAACTCGACGAGGTGACAGGCTTATCCAGACGCGTGGTTATCGAATCGCGCGATTCAAGCGCGCGTCCGCGCGTATCGATCAAGGATCCAGGAACCAATACGACCATCATCAAGGACGGCGTGCCGGCGCGTTACTTCCTGCCGGTCGATTCGAATATCATTCCCCAAGAAGGTCAGGTGGTCGAGGCGGGAGAGGTGATCGCCAAGATTCCGCGCGAGACCACAAAGACCAAGGATATCACGGGGGGGCTGCCTCGGGTCGCCGAGTTGTTTGAAGCGCGCAAGCCGAAAGATCACGCGATCGTCTCCGATATCGACGGCGTGGTCAGCTTTGGAAAGGATATGAAAGGTAAACGCAAGTTGGTGCTCACGCCTGAAGTCGGACTGCCTAAAGAGCACCTCATCACCAAGGGTCGCCATTTAACCGTACGCGAGGGCGATAACGTCACCGCCGGAGAACCGTTGATGGACGGGCCCAACAACCCGCACGATATTCTAAGAGTCAAAGGCGAAAAAACCTTGGCGGCGTGGTTGGTGAATGAAATTCAGCAGGTATATCGGTTGCAGGGTGTATCCATCAACGACAAACACATCGAAGTCATCGTGCGCTCTATGCTGGGCCAGGTTCGAATTAAAGAAGCGGGGGATACGCGCTTCTTGATCGAAGAACACGTGGACAAGCAGCAATTCGAAAGCGAAAACGAGCGCGTGATCGCGCGCGGCGGGCAGCCCGCGGTGGCCGAACCGCTGTTGCTAGGTATTACCAAGGCCTCACTCGCTTGCGATTCGTTTATCAGCGCTTCTTCTTTTCAAGAGACCACCAAGGTGCTCACCGAGGCCTCGATCAACGGGCGAGTCGATTACCTTCGTGGCCTTAAGGAGAACGTGATCATGGGCCGGCTGATCCCCGCGGGTACGGGGTTGACGGCGTATAAAAGTCTAGATGCGATTATCGAGGACGCGTTGACCGCGTCCGAGACAGCGGAAGAATCCACGCTTAAGGCGGTCGCGGGCGATGCCGTCAGAAGCGGATAGTCCCGGTAGCTTGCAACGTCAAGGCTCAAACCGGTCACCGACCTATCGGTTGCGCGGTTTGGAAGAATACCGACCTTCGGGCAAATAGACCGTGCCGCCCACCTCCGGCAGATCGAACAAGACGTAGTCATCTCCGTCCCACGCTAGATAATGGAAACGCTGATCTGTAAGGGGCGCGTCGAAACGGAAGCGAACGACCAACGGACGCCCGTCGATGGTGATTTCGACAAGCGTGACCGTAAGAGCCTCTAGTCGGATCGTTTCTCCGGATACGAACGGATGACCCGGACCGCGGAAATGCGCCGCGAGCGTATCGGCGAGATAGCCTCCCCGCGCGCTAAGTTGTAAGGTGTGTTCGTCGATCCGTTTGACTTCGACGTCTTGTTCTCCGCTTCCCAACAGCCAGGCGTTTCTGAAAACCGGCATCGCGAGAACGCGACGCCGGTGCTGAATCATGAGCGCGTGCACCGCATCAGGACCGTTGATGATGACGAGTTGTTCGTTCTTATAATTATCATCATAGCCAAGGACGGTTGCGGGTAAAAAGCCGAGATAGACGTAGGTTCGACCGACGAGATAGGTGCCGCGTGCGAGCGCTACCGGAGAGACGATGAGATTGATCGAAATCGCGAGACCGACTACGACTCCGGCGGTTATTCGACGCCAGCCCGAAATTGCAGGCCACGATCGGCAAATCGATGCGATCAGATGCGCCACGAGCGCGCTGCCCGCCAGGCCCGCGATCATCATGGTCTGATCCGTCGGCATAGCGGAAGCCAAGGGGATCGGGCCGAGCGCGAAGGCTATAGTCCAAAAGCGAATTTCCACATCCCGGGATACACGTTTGACGATCAACCAGACAACGCCGCCTCCGATGATGAGCGGGATGAGGTAGGGCAGTTGCTTTCCAACAAACTCAAACGAAGAAAATAGAAGCCAACGGGAAAGCCCGAATTGAAACGCGAAATAGGTCGCGTGACGCTGCGGCCATTCCAGTAAAAAAACCAAGGGCTGGCGTACCGGATCGATATAGAAACCCGACGCGACCGAGCCATAACCCAAAGCGGTGTAGACGATACGCCAAATCCCGACCACCAATAGGCTCGGCAGAACGCTCGCGATGCGCGCCCGAAGTCCGGCGCGGTCGAAGCTGAAGGCGTAAGCGACGATAAAAGCGAGCGTACAGACTCCGAGCTCGGATGATAGTACAGTCAATAACACGCAAAGCGGCGCCAAACAGGCGGCTAAAATCGAACCTTGTCGCCTCCAACGATGGTGAGCCAGTAACGCGAGACAGGCAAAGCAGGTGGCTATCAGCCCGCCCCGATTGGAGATCCACCCGATCGGAAGCGCGTGCATATCATCTACGGAGTAAAGCAGTGCCATCAAAAGCGCGAGCGAGGGATCGCTACAAAACCTACGAAAAAAGAGGCCCGCGAGCAAACAGGCGATCCCATACCACAAGAGGCTGTGTAAATGCATCAACCAGATCGTGTTCGGCCACAAAGCATAATCCAATACCCAAGTTAAAAACGGAAGAAGCCTGGCAAAAGCGACGCGCATGTTCGGCCAGGTCCACCAGGGTAGGATCGAATGGTAGCGGAGAAATTTTGTGGTTTCCGCGTCTCCGTCCGCCATCACCCCGGTGAGATACCAAGGCGGATTGCGCGTTTGGTACCACGACAAGTGCTCTTTTTGGGCGGAAAGGAAATAGTCTCTAAACTTATAGTCGTCAGCCGCCATATCAACCGAGAGCGCTGGCACAGCGACCAGCATTCCCAATAGCGCGATCCACGGATATGGGGACCGAAGCAAAAAACGGGTAGGTCGTCGATTCGCTCGCGTTTGCATTGTTTGATCAAATGACCGATTCGCTATTAGGTAGTCGATTGAGCCGTCCCAGAACCGCCTCTAGGTAGACCAACGTCGATCATATGGTCGAATTCCGACGACCTCTCTAGCTACAGTCGATTTTCATCGACCGACGTTTCTTTAAAATTAAAGTAAATTCCAACCGTCAGCATAAACGTTTTTTAACCCATTCGGCTATCGATTCAAAACCAAGCGAGAAGAAACCTGTTTTCAACGTCTCCTGCACGAAGCGTAAAACGGCCTTTTTTTAGACTCGAGTTTGGCGATTATTGATGTAGCACGGGCACGGGCAGGGGCAGGTTGGGCTGCTTTCAGGTATCTTCATCTGCTCGCCAAGACTTTTTGAGAAGATACCTTCCGGTCTAATTGTGAGATGTGTAAGTCATGCCTATTCTAACGAAATCTGAAGGTGCCGGGATTTACTCCTTCGCTTATCGACTCAGCGAAACAATCTCACGAAAGGCGAAAACGTCAAAAACTATCCTTTTGCGCCATTTTTTATTACTTTGCCTCTTTTGCCGCGCCCGACTTTTTTTGTCGCGTGCCTTTGTCACTTCTTTCCGCGATTCTCTCATCGACCCAATTTTTAGCCCGGGCCGGCACAATCCGGTGGCCTTATCGGCGCCTCAGTCTTGCACAGACGATTCATTTACGCGTCGAACTAAGATTGCTTGTAGACGCTAAAGGGGGTACTGCTGTTTGGCTACGACGGCGGCCAATTCATCCCGTGAAACCGCCACCGACCCTGGGGCGATTCTTTTCGAATCACCCGGGTGTCCTCGGGTCCTACGGACCCTGCGTACTGCCGCTTGAAACGTACAGCTTCACGCACCCGCGTCCTCTCCGCTTTGTATGTTTCCGCCGACAACCGTCAGCGACAGCGAGTCCCGTCCTCGCCCGACCTGCGGGCGCGCTTGGTTTTACAGGCGAATTGGCCGCCGACTTGTTTGACCCCTGAACGCTTACGATTGCTTTTTAGGATTATTGTTCCATATAATCGTGGCGGTATCCGCTCGCGTCGCATTCGTTATCGGGCATGCGAGCGGAACGGGTTCCGGCCCCTACGAGTAAAACCCGGTCACTTAAGCTATTCGTTTTACACTGGAACATGTAGACTTAAGGTATCAAATTAGTGATGGCGTCCTTCGCCGCGTACCCTCCTTCCGCTTCTCGCTCGGAAAAGCACAGGATCGGCACGGTTCGCGCGGCGCGCGATCGAGACACAAACCCCATTATAGGTTAGACATGACACAAACGATAATAAGAAATGTTAAAAGTCTATCTCCTTTAACTTATAAGGAAATCGACGCGCAAGTTATCAACCAAGACGGAAAAGTCTTTTTAGAAAAGAGAGACGAAGAAGGTCAGGTATATAGAACCCTAATGGATACCGACTATGATTTTTTTCAGCGTATGACACGGGACCGCGTGGACAAACAGGTTCCGCCGAATTCAATCGATCTCTACGTCTCGTCGGTTTGCAACCTCAACTGCCCTTTGTGTTACGAGGATATCGGAGGCAAAGAGGAACTCTCTCTACCGGAGATCGAGAACCTGTTGCGCAATGTCAAAGGCAAAGTCGTGGTTTTAATGGGCCGCGAGCCGACCTGTCGGAAAGACATCTTCGAGGTGATCAAGCTCGCCACCAAGCACAATCGAGCATGCCTGCTTACCAACGGCATCAAGTTGGCCGATTACGGCTACGCGGTTAAGCTGAAGGAAGCCGGTCTAGACGTCATCACCTTTTCCTTTAACGGGTTTAACGACGAGATATATCGTAAGACGAATGGAAAACCACTTCTCGACGTGAAATTGAAGGCTCTAGATAATGTAAAAAAGCTCGGCATAAAAACCTGTCTTTCGGTTACGCTGGCAAGAGGCGTTAACGACGACCAAATCAAGCAGCTCTGCGATTACTGTTTTGATAATCAATCTTTTATTTACGAGCTTCGGATTCGCACCGCCGAGCCTATCGGTCGACACATCGATGGCGTTGAGCCGTTTTGTATGTCCGAGATGATCGACCTGGTGTCGAAATCGCTGCAACTGCAAAAAGCGGATATCCTCAAGGAATACGATTTCTGGGAACAGCTCGTGGCAACCAAGCTCATCCCGGTGCCTACGGTTATCCGGCGCTTCGTGCGCACGCGCCTCTGCAGCTTTAACTTTCATATCCGTCGAGACGCGGGGAAGTACTCTTGCTTGGGAAGTCACGTCGATCTGGAAGCGATCAAGCACGCGAAGTTCAAGCAACCGCTGATGGTTTACTATCTGCTCAAGTCCTACGGATTGCAATATATTCTTAATAACCTTTCGATTGTCTTTAAGCTGCCTTACAAGGGCGCAGAATCCAATAGCATGATGGTGGTATTGCGGTCTTGGCCCAACGTGTATAACGTCGACATGGCGGAAATTATGAAATGTCCGTCTCAATACTATAAGCGGGGGCAGTTTTTGCCGTTCTGTTACGCGAACATCATGGAAGGCAAAGAGTCGCTGAATAAGGAAGAGAGTTGATCATCGGCGCACAAACCGGCGTTAAGTCGTTGGAGCGACAGGGAGTCGAAGTTGTTTTCGCTATGCGCCGGGCCCAAGATTTAGAGTTGATCGACGTGTTGGCTGACGCGGAAGTATTGGCGTTTTTGGCCGCCCGCGGACTATCGACCGCGTTGATGGCGGGCGGTTTCGCGCGAGCGAGCGGTAAGATCGGAATTTTAACGTTTACCTTAACGTTGCAAAAGATCCGTCGGCGTAAAACGCTTCGCTCGCGAAAAGCAGCGCGAACTAAGGGCGTGCTCACTTTTTTTGGACCTCACTTAGGGTGCACTAAGCTACGGCCCGAAAAAGTTCCGCGCGCCCTTGTTTCGTCGCTTTTTTTGCGTTTCCGCTCGACGTTTTTTACAATGTTAAGGTTTATTTCCAGACTTCGAAAAGGCATGGCGGTAACTCGTTGGCAGCGAAACGCGTCAGCCGCGAAACGCATTTTGCTCGGCACAAGGGCCGCGATAGCTATTCGTTATCCAGCTTGGGAAGGTAAGTAACATGGCCGAAGAGATCGAGGAGATGTCGGCTCAGTCCGGCGCGACGCAGCGCGTTTTACTGATAAAGAGTTGCTCCAATGATCCATCTTGGAAGCAGGTGAACCATCCGGTGGGATTGATGAGCATCGCCGCTTATCTGAGAGCCCTGTACCAATTGGACGTTAGAATAGAAGATCTTCGAATCAGCGGAGACGATCGTTTCGGCTTGGAGGCGGTTGTTCGTCAGTATGCCCCCGACATCGTGGGCATCAGCGCCTTGACTTTTGAATCGAACGCGATCGTCTGGATAGCCGAAAGCGTCAAGCGGGTAAATCCCAATGTCCCCGTGATTCTCGGAGGGCCCCACGCGACCGCATATCCGGAAAAAGCCATCGAAATACCGGGCGTCGATTATGTCGTCGTGGGCGAGGGAGAAGTCGTGGCCGGACAGCTTATCGATTGTTTGCGCGCGGGTCGCGATGTTTCCGAGGTGAAGGGAATCGTATACAAAAGAGAAGGCCGGACCATTTCGACCGGACGAGGGGAGTACATTTCCGATCTCGACCGGCTTCCCATGCCGGCGTACGATTTAATCTCTATCGACGAATACGGAAAGTATTACCGTATGAGTCGGACCGGCTCGGGCAACTTCATGAGCATTTTTTCCTCGCGCGGTTGCCCCTATCGCTGTATCTATTGCCACAACATCTTCGGTAAGGTATTTCGACCCCGCAGCGCCGAAGCTATCTTTTCCGAAATCAAGCATTTATACGATAAATATAATATAAAAGACTTTGAAATTCTCGACGATATTTTTAATCTCGATCGCGATCGCCTAATTGAATTTTGCGATCGAATTATCGCAAGTGGAATGCGGGTGACCTTTGCCTTTCCAAACGGTATGCGCGGCGACATCTTAGACAAACAACAGCTATCCAAGTTGCGACAAGCGGGAACCATCTACATCGCCTTCGCGATAGAGACCGGCTCCCCGCGTTTGCAAAAACTTATAAAGAAAAACATCAAGCTTGACAAAATTAAGCAAAATATTGCAATTGCGCACTCGTTAAAAATTCATCCTCACGGCTTCTTTATGATCGGATTTCCCGGAGAGACGTCGCAAGAGATGGAAATGACGATCGATTTTATGGTTACTTCCAAGCTGCATACCATCGCGCTTTTCGTGGTTATGCCCTTTGAAGGCACCGAGCTCGGGAAGATGACCGTGGAAATGGGCAAGGTTCCGGTGAACGATTTTTCGATGAGCTATCATACGAAGGAATTCGTCAATCTGACCGCGGTACCCGACGAGGAGGTTAACCGGATCCGACGTCGAGCGCTGATAAAATTCTATATGAATCCATTACGGTTATTCGTTTTAGCGCGCGATTTCCCCAGCAAGCGCGAGCTCGGCAAGTTGGCCCTGCTCTTTTTACGGCGGTTGCGCTGGCGATCGTTATAGTCGCCTTAAGGCGTTTTTCTATCGGGTAGATCAACAGCGGCGTAGGAGAGCTGTCCGATCTTGGCTGGGCGCGGCGATAGCACGTATCTTCTCAATAAGTGGTGGCGAAACGACCCCGGAACGCGCGCGTATAGGTTCGCTCTCGGGTATTATTGATATAACAACTTGCCGCTGCCGCTGCCCCTGCCCGGGTAACTCAAGAATGAGGAACGTATTGATTTCAGCCCGACTACACCACGTAAGGAAAGTTCTCCCGGAAAAAAGGGGTAAGGGAATGGGCACGGGCAAGTTGAGCTCCTTTCAGGTATCTTTATCTGCTCGCCACGGCTTTTTGCGAACGTACGATAGCACCGCTCAATCGGCTGAATTGGTTTCGCTATTCAGGCGCGCTCCAACGATATCGATCGCGTTGATAGCACTCGTTCTCTTCAACTCGGTACGGTATCGAGTCGAAGTTAGCAGCGTAGTTCATATAATCGCTGATATATTGATCATCAATGGCGACGAGGCAATGCGGGCTGCGTTTAGCGAAATGGTAAAAATTGCGCATTTTATCCACAATTTCCTCCAACGGCGTTTCTCTCACGTTACCGAACGAAACCGGATTCATGGAACAGCCGGTCACTTCGCCGTAAGGCGAAAAGTGAATTTTTTCGAATCCGGCGGGACAACCGATCTTCAAGGTTAAATTAACGTCGAAATCGGCCCGCAAATGCGAATTCGAGTCGACCAATTTGCGGTACTCGCTCCAAAACGCCTGATCGAACAATAGCTCAGTCTCTCCTTCCGTACGACCCATCGCACACATGAGATTGACAACCACGCTCGCGCCGATTTCCTTTGCGTATTGTACGATCTCGTAGGTTTCCTTAAGCAGCGGCTTGGAAGTCGCTACCGGAAAAGAGATGTCTATTTTGTATTTTTTACATAGCTCGACGGCGCGCATCACGTGATCGTAGTGCCCTTTATATCCGCGCAACTCGTCGTTCAGCTCGGGGTTGAGCGAATTAAGACTGATATTGATCAGAAAGACCCCGAGTTTCTTCAGCTCCTTGACGATATCTTCGGTAAGACCAATGCAATTGGTGGCGAATGTAATCAGGTGTTTCTTCGGCTCAAGTACGCGAATGATATCGAGAAATTGAGGATGTAACAGCGGCTCTCCGCCTAATACGTTCGCGCAAAAGGCGCCCATTGCCTTGGCTTGTATCCAAGTCGATTCGATTTCTTCCAAGCTTAGTAGCTGTTCGCCCTTTTTATAAAATTTACTCGCGTAGCAAAACTGGCATTTCGATTGACAATCCGGGGTAACGGAGAATTCGCAAACGCGCAAGCAGGGTTTTTTCAACACCAACGAGCGAAAGTAGCCGCGTCCGATCTTCGCTACCAAAACAGGCCGATACCGTATTTTATTGATCTGATGAGTCGCTTTTTTAAAACCGTCTATCTTCATATCGTATTATACGCCGCGCGCGCCTCGTCGAGTATTCCGTTATCACTATACGTTCATGGCTTGAGAGCGATAAAATTCATCATGCCGCCTTTACCGACGGCGTGCTCCAGTAAGCAAAAGGGAGCGGCAAGAAGCAAAAGAGAAGAATAGAGCGGCGTTTTGCCATGGGTCATTTTCGCGCGATAGCCGAGCTTACCGATTAAAAAGTTCTGCGCCGACTGCGCCGCGTGAAGATGAAGTGCGCTTTTCACCTCGACCCGAGAGAAACCGGATTGTTTAATTAATGCGGAAAGCGCCTTGGGGCTCACCATTTGGATATGACGAGGATAGTGATAGCCGGCCCAATAGCGCCCAAAAACGCGCCTTTCT
The DNA here is from genome assembly GCA_016929805.1 of Deltaproteobacteria bacterium. Classification (GTDB taxonomy): domain Bacteria; phylum Myxococcota_A; class Polyangia; order Polyangiales; family JAFGIB01; genus JAFGIB01. Next base: position 20,503 of record JAFGIB010000311.1, read on the forward strand.
ATACAGTCCATGCTGGGTAGCTGACCGGTGACGTAGCCGCCTGGTTTAAGCAGCGAAAACGCTTTACGAAAGAGCAGTTGAGGATCCAATACGTGCTCGACCAGTTGATACATCGTAACGATATCAAAGCGGTTCTCGTAGCTCGAAATGTCCAAATCCTCGATCGTCCCTAATTCAACTCGGTAACCTCGTCTAGCGGCGGCCTCGACCATTTCGGGTTTTATCTCAACTCCGGCAAAATCAAAGTCGCCGTATTTCGACATATCGTTAAAATGCCTGCAATCTCCCGCGCCGACATCGAAGAGATGAATCGGCCTGGTCTTTATAAGCTGATTAAAAAAACGCGCGCGCGCTTTAGAACGCATCGCTACGAGAGTTGCGGCGATAAGCCCGTGGTCGTCATTGTAGGTGTGATAGTGGAGAGGATAGAAGGAAGTCAGCTCCTCGACCGAGGGACGCGGATAAACGAATTCGCAACCGCAGGTTCGACAATGATAAACCTTGAGAGGGCTTTTAGGCTTAATAAAATACTCATAGTCCTCGGGTTGTCGATCAACGAGGTGGTTGTCGGATCCGCCGCAGATCACGCATTCGGCTGTCGTACGATTCATCGGCCATTCCCTACTCTCAGAAGGTTCGCCAGCGTACGCGGTGTGCGCATGACTAAGACAATGAAATCTAATACATCGCTCTTCGGAGTCAAAACCGCCGCACTATTAAGCGTAGCAAAGGCTTTTAGAGGTAAGAACCAAACGCGTCGCGCGGATCGGGGAAAAACCTAACTTTTGCGGCCTCTCGCAAACCCGCGCGCGCTCGCCGAACAATGCCCGGGGTCGAGACGCGCGGCGAACAACTCGCTACGTGATCACCTTTCAGGTCGATCGCAGATAAATGGCGAGCACGTACGGAAAAGAAGGTTAGGTAAACAAAAAAGCGTCGAAAGCCTACCTACCGCTGCAAAACCTGTTACATAAAAGACATAAAAATACACTATTTGTGTTCATTAAAGGTTGGTAAATTCCTATAATTACTGATATTCTGATATTTTTTTTAACGAATAATTCAATATGTGCCCTTTGTGTAGTAGTTTTACTGTTTACTTTTCGTTCATTTCTTGAAATACTAATATAAGTATAAAACCCGTCTAACTTGCGGCTGAGGTCCTATTTCGGATCCAGCTCTTTTATAGAGGCGGTAAAAAGGCTCTACCGTTTTAGGCAAGGTAGCCGACGAGTTCGATAAGCGTAGTATCGCCTTTCAAGAAGACGAAAAGAAGTAATCGAGGTTGATATATGTCTAGTGGTTTGGTTGATCAAAACTCTCCGATTAAGCTCTCTCGTCAAGAACGTAAACAACGAACGAGGCAGCGGCTAATCGACGCCGTGATTAGTATCGTGTGTGAGGAAGGTGTTGAAGCGCTCACCACGACTCGATTGACGCAATACGCTCAGATCACGCAGCCGGGATTTTATGTTCACTTTAAGAATATCGACCACTGCCTAAGCGTGGCGGCCGAGCGAATTCACGAACGGCTGATACAGCTACAAGCTGAAGCTCGAAAGTCAGCGTATTACAAGATCAAAGGCCTGAACGATTTCGATCGAACGGAAATAATATCTCTCTCAATCGCGGAGATGATTACAGCGGTTTTATCCGAGCCGCGCCTTTTGGAGATTTTCATCCGCTATCGTCATGATCGTTCCCCTCTGGGAGAGGCGATGCGAAAAGTTACCGAACATCTGCGTCTCGCGATTGCGGAAGACGCCTTACGTCTCGCCAAGGGTTCGGAGGTTCCGGAGCGGTTTTATCCGCGCTTTAGCGCGGCCGCCGAGGTCCTTACATCGGTATTTATTGGAGCTTTAGAAGCGTGCGTTGCGCAACGCTTCAACGACAACCCGTTGATGACCGATATCATCAGTCGTTTCATTAAAAACGCCATGCTGGGCGAGGTTGCGTTCGCTTGCGGCGCGTAAGGACAATTTTGCTCGCTCGTATCGGATAAAAAACGATAAGGCTTTGCGCGGGCTTTTTTAAAGGTCCAGGCAGCGATTAAAGAAGCGAGCGCGGCGTTCGATTTGCTTCTGTTCTCTTAGGTGCTATAACCGCGGTCGTCATGGCCAGGTTGCATCCCACAAAATTCATCTCAGGCGCCGGCCTTCATGACTCGCTAAAAACTTGGCGGCGCCTCTCGTTTCGGCCGCAACAGGCGGAAGGGAGCAACTAGAATTCGTCGAGAATTTAAACCTTAACACTGCAAAAACTCCGTCGGCGCAAAGCGCTTCGCTCGCGAAAAATAGCGCAAACAAAGGGCGTGCTCACTTTTTTTGGACCTTACTTAGGGTGCACCAAGCTGCGGCCCAAAAAAAGTTCCGCGCGCCCTTATTTCATCGCTTTTTTCGCGTTTCCGCTCGACGTTTTTTGCAACGTTAAGGTAAACCGTACCCCTCTTCCGCCGCTTTTTGGGAAGAGGGTGCGCACTTTTAATTTATCTTTTCCGAAGGCAACTTCAGATCGGGCAGTTACACTTGAACTACTTGTTACAAACGGACGAAGACAGGGATATGCGAGTCTTGCGGCAAGAAAACGCGCCGCAACTCGAGGTAAAACCTGCCGAGCCTCTTTTTACTCTAAACTACGCGTTGGTATTAGTAACCCAGTTTGCCTTCGGCTTTAGCTTTTCTACCTTCTTTATTCTACCTAAATTTTTGGCCACCGAGCTACGCTCCGGCGCGGACGTTATCGGTCATGTATCCGCGATCGCCGGTATCGCGTCTGTGCTCGCGGTGCCGTTTGTCGGCGCGAGTATCGATCGCTACGGGCGGCGGCGTTTTATTTGCGCCGGGGCCCTTTTCCAGGGGGCGGCGGCATTCGGATTTATTTGGGTTAATAAAGTCGGCCCGCTGCTCTATGGGCTTCGTATTGTACACGGGTTAGCCTTTACCTTCGCGTTTAACGCCGCCGCCACTCTGGTTGCCGACATCACACCGCCGCAACGTTTGGGCCGGTCGTTAGGAATCTTCGGGGCTTCGATGTTGGTGACCAACGGCCTCGCTCCCTATTTGCTCGAACCGCTGGCCGAGATGTCCGGCTGGACGCCGGTTTTTTCGGTCGCGGGATTAGCCAGCTTGTTCGCGCTGATTCTCTCTTTCTTTATCGATCAGCCGTCGGCTCCGGCTCAGAAAAAGGAGGCGCTACATAGTACTTATCGGTGGTCAGGCGTCGAGCTTATGCCAATTCTGTTTTCCTCGGCCATGGCCGGCAGCGCGTTTGGCACCTTGTTGACCTTCTACCAGCCGTTCGCGCTCGAAATCGGCCTAAGCCGAGTCAGTAATTTTTTTATCGGCTTCACACTGACCGCGATTTTATCAAGGGTCTTTTTAGGCGGTCTCGCCGATCGCTTCGGAAGGCGTAGGATATCGATTATCGCGCTGTTTCTCTATGGTTGTGCGGTGATCGCGATGGCGTGGCTGCAGGCCGGAATGCTTTTCGCTTTGGGAGCTTTTTTCGGCCTCGCGCACGGTCTGTTTTATCCCGCTCTGAATGCGCTCGCGGTTGAAGGCATACCCCTAATCGCTCGCGGGCGGGTGATGAGTTACTTTAACGGTGCCTTCTCCTTTGGATTCAGTGCGAGCGTCGTATGGCTCGGCATCGCTGCTGAACGCTTCGGATACCCCTTGGTTTTTATCCTCGCTGGTCTTTTAACCTATCTCGCGGTTTTTGCCCTTTGGTTCTCGGGTAACCAGCGGCGTCGCGTCGCGCCCGTAAACCCATAAGCTGGTTAGGCGCCCACGATATAGGGAGAGTATTTGCGAAAGACCAGCTTGGCGATCGTGATGACGACGACGCTGCCGAACAGCCCGCCGAGCCATGCGAAACTCGAGTGGAACAACGAAAACCTTACGGTGATTTCAGGAAAAAGATTTTGTATCATGCGAACAAAAGGGAAATGCAGAAGAAATATCGCATAGGTATTGCGGCTCAGATAGTCGACGAAAAATACGCGAAAGCGGCCTTTTATGCCGACCGCCATGACGCATAATAGTGTCAAAGCTATATGCACTTGAATCGTGAGCTGCCAGAGCGAGAAGTGGGCGCGGGATCGATGGATGACATAGAGCGCGATGATGTCCGCCGCGACTGCCGCCGCGACAAGCGGAATAAAATTTCGGCTCAACGCGGGTCTGATGCGATCGTAGTACAGATTGACCGCCCAGCCCGAAAGGTAAAACAAAAGATGAACGCAGGGATGGCGTAACAAGATGAAGTAAAGCTCATAGTATTCCTTAGGTAAGATCTGTTTCAGAATCGCCGGGATGAAATTCAAGGGATTGAGATAAAACCACACGGTGAGCGCGGCTGATAAAAACCACAATCCTAAAACCATCCCAGAAGAGCATAGCCTCAAAAGAAAAGAAAACGCGTACAAGTAGCTGATGACAAAGACAAAATAGTAGATTCCGATGGCGTTTCCGAACAATAAATCGGTCGCGATCTTGGCTCCTTCGCCGCGGCTCGCGCTAACCCCGCGTTCTGCTACTCCGAGAAATATGAATACGAGCGAACAGACGAGATAGGGCGGGATAATGCGAGCCAGCAAGCGCCACGCGAGATCTGCAGTATCGACCTCTCCCTTTTTAAAGAGAAATCCCGCGGCAAAGATAAAGCCCGGAACGGCAAAACGGGTCCAGTCCCCTAGAAATAATCCGATTGGATCGGTCGTGATCATGACGCGACTTAACGCATGAATATATATCACACCCAATATGCAAACGGCTTTTATGAGGTCGATCTCGAACCAGCGATTATGATCCACAACCGATAGGCTCCTCAAAGCGATCAGCCTAATCCAAGGGTAATCCAGAGCCAACCGATTTCGTCGCGGCTAGGTCGGTCACCCGTGACTGTATCGACCTTGACGGCCCCGCCGGATAAAGTCGCTCGATGTCGCAGCGGTGGCTTTCCAAATCGCAAAAATTGCGTTAGGTAATTGTCCGCGTACGAAAAAAGCGTAAATCCGACCGCTCATGCTCTCAGACTGATTTTTAATCCTATCGGCTCGAACCATGAATCAACGTTGTCTTGGAATAGACATCGGTGCTGAGACCATCAAGGTCGTCGAACTCGAATCAGACGAAGGACAGCTTGTGCCTGTCCGACGCGCTCACGTCGAGCATCGAAAGGAGCCCGAGTCGAGTCTTAAGGAGATCCTTCGGCAATGGGATCTCGGTCAGATTCAAGCGGCCGCGGTCACGGGCCGGCTCAGCCGCGCCGTCGACTTGCCCAGGATTCCGCACAAGCAAGCGCTGTACGCCGGTTTTCGTCATTTTTTTCGCCAACCATCGGCCACCGTCGTATCCATCGGTAGCCATGGATTCGCTGTATTAGAAATTAGAAAGGGCGGCGGCTTGGTTTTTCGCGAGAACAATCGCTGCTCGCAAGGAACCGGAAATTTCTTAAGGCAACTCGTCGAACGTTTTGATCTCAGTATCGAGGAGGCCAGCGAATTGGTCGCCGGGGTCGAAAAATCGCTGCTGTTATCGAGCCGTTGTCCGGTCATCCTCAAAAGCGATATTACGCACCTGGCGAATAAAGGGGAAAAACGAGAAGAGATCATGGCGGGTTTATTCGACGCGATTTGCGACAATGTCCAAGCGATGATCAAGCCGCGCGTCAGCCCCCCGCAGGTGGTTCTATTGGGCGGCGTCAGTCGGATTGCGAGAGTCAGAGAGCGATTCGAAGATTTTCTCTCGCGGCATCAAATGGTTCTAGTGCCCTATTTCGAGGACGCGGCCCTGTTCGCCGAAGCCACGGGCTGCGCGGCTCTAGCGTTTGACTCGTCGCAAAACGCTATCGCGGATTCGCCGCACCGATCTTTTCGCCCGCCTCGACTCGAGCGGCTGTTTGTTCCCGCGGCGGAGAATCGGCTGCAGAGATTGCCGAAGCTCGCCGACTATTTACGGCGCGTCAAAAGAATGCCGTTTCAACCCTTTGCTGTTTGCGACCTTCCCCGAGATGTGGTTTTCGGGTTCGATATCGGATCAACCGGCTCCAAGGCCGTGCTCTTGGACGCACAAAGTAGCGATACGCTCTGGGAAGGATATTTAGGCACGCGAGGAGACCCGATCGGCGCGGCGCGCGAGCTGACCAAAAGCTATCTTTCACGCCTGGGGCCGCGGCATCGGGTTGTGGCCGTCGGAGTAACCGGAAGCGGCAGGGAAATCGTCGGATCGCTTTTGTCGGCTTGCTTCGGCGCCGATCGGATCTTTATCTTCAATGAGATCGCCGCGCACGCGACGGGAGCGCATCATTACGATCGCCGCGTTGACACCATTTTCGAAATCGGCGGTCAAGATGCAAAGTACATTCGACTAGAAGACGGACGGGTCGTCGATGCGGCGATGAACGAAGCATGTAGCGCTGGAACCGGTTCGTTTATCGAGGAGCAGGGTAAACGCTTCGAGGGCATCGACGACGTCGTTCAACTGAGTAAAGAAGCGCTCATGTCTAACGACAGCGTCTCGCTCGGCCAACACTGCTCGGTGTTCATGGCCGAAGTCATCGACGAGGCGGTTGCGGCAGGCATACCCCAGCGTTCGATTATCGCGGGGGTTTACGACGCGATCGTCCAGAACTATCTCAATCGGGTCAAGGGCAACCGCTCCGTGGGCCACTATATCTTCTGTCAGGGGATGCCCTTCTCGGCGGAAGCGCTCGCCGCCGCGGTCGTCCGGCACACGCAATGCGACGTGATCGTCCCCCCCAATCCCGGAACGGTCGGAGCGTTCGGTATCGCCCTTTTAGCCCATAAAGAGCTCAAGTGGCGCGACCAACCCGAGCTCGACATGAACAGGTTTCTCAAGGCTCAGGTGGTCAAGAAAGAGACTTTTATCTGTCGCTCGAATCGGGGTTGCGGGGGCTCGGGAAATCGCTGTCGAGTCGAGCGTCTCGGCGCAATGGTCGAGGGAAAGCGCCGCTCTTTTACCTGGGGGGGAGCCTGCTCGCTATACGACTCGGGGACCGGAAGAAAAAAGCTGCCTGATCGCGCGCCAGATCCGTTTCGGGAAAAAGAGGAGCTTTTTCGCCGATTGCAGCGAACACTGGAGGCGCGCAATCGCGGAGCGAAGCGTATCGCGCTAACCGATGAGTTCTCGCTCAAAGAGCTTTTTCCTTTTTTCGCAACTTTTTTTACAGAGCTAGGATTTCGCATTGTGGTTTTTACCGGCGCTGACCGCAAGGTTCTTAAACGCGGGGCCGAGCAGGCCAATGTCCCTTTCTGCGCCCCGATGAAGCTGTACCACGGTCTGCTCGCTCACATGGTTGAAGCGGAGACCGATCTCGTATTTCTGCCCATGCTGCGGGCGTTGCCCCGGGCGGCCGGCGCTTCGCATGCGAATCTGTGTCCCATCGTTCAGGGCAGCGCTGATATCATACGCATGGACTATCAGCAGGTGTTGCCCGCGAAATGGATCAGTCCCGTCATCGACATCGGCCCCGAAAACCTACGTTCCAAGGCTTTTGTCCGCAGTTGCAGAAAGCTCGCCCGCGAGCTATCGGCGAGCCCGCGCGCTTGGCGAAAAGCTTATGAACGCGCCCTCGAAGCGCAAAGGCACTTCGACGCGAGCTGCTATGAATTGGGACGCCGCGCGCTCGGATTTTGCGCCGCAAACCGGATTATTCCCGTGGTAGTTCTCGGCAGGCCTTATACGATTTACAACAACGTATTGAACTCGAATGTCCCGTCGATATTACGCGAGCAAGGCGTCATGGCGATCCCCATGGACTTGTACCCGATCGCAGGCGATGTCCCCGTGTTCAGCGACATGTATTGGGCTCACGGCCAACGCAATCAGCGCGCCGCGCATCAGATTCGACGCACGCGTGGAGTCTACAGTATCTGGTGCAGCAACTATTCGTGCGGGCCGGACGGTTTTTTGTTACACTTCTACTCTTACTTAATGGAAGGTAAACCGTTCGCGGTGATCGAAACCGACGGCCATTCGGGAGACGCCGGGACCAAGACTCGAGTCGAGGCTTTTTTATATTGTGTAAGACAAGACCTCGAGGTTCACGGACCAAAGCGAGCGGCCCATGATCTCACGCATATCGAAAAGGACAAACAGAATATACTCGCGGTTCGCGAGCGGCAAGAACACCTCTTGATACCCCCGATGGGCTGCGCCGCCGAGCCCTTCGCCTGCTGTCTGCGGGGTCTCGGGTTTTCAGCCGAATGCCTGCCCACGCCCGACGAGCAGGCGTTATCCCTGGGCCGTAGGTATACCTCGGGTAAGGAGTGTCTTCCCATCGCCATCACTCTGGGAAGTCTGCTCAAACGGCTTGAGCTCGAACGCGATAGCGATCGACGATTCGCCTTTTTTATGCCTACGAGCAACGGGCCGTGCCGCTTCGGAATTTACAATCTTTTACATAAGCTGGTACTTGAACGGCTCGCTTACCGAGCCAGGGTCAGAGTGATTTCCCCTCATGACTCGGATTATTTCGCCGGCATTCCCGCGGGGTTTTCCGCGCTTACCTTTACCGGGTTCGTCGCTTCCGAGCTGTTACAACAAGCTTTTTTGGAAATCGCGCCGGTCGAGCGCCGTCCCGGGCTCGCGCGAAAGATCTATTGCGGTTATCGCTCGCAATTACTCGAGTTGCTGCAAGCGGCCGGACAAAAGCGGTTGGATTTATCGGCTGCGTTAAAAGAGATCGCCAGCGGACGCCTTTATGGGACGACTGATCTCTTGGCGCGCGCTGCTTTCGATCTCGCGGAGGTTAATACGTTGCGGGAGGCACCGACGGTTCTATTGACCGGTGAGATCTACAACCGTCTCGACCCATTCGCCAACGACTTTCTCGTCGAAAAGCTCATCCAACGAGGGCTTCGAGTCCATCTTTCGCCTCTGATCGAATGGTTGGAATACACGGATTCTTTGGTTTATCAACAAGATAAAACCGCCGGGCTCGGCGACCATCTCGGCACCCTGATCCGCAACAAAATCCACGACCGACTCTATAGCGCGATTGCGCGCCATCTCGCATGGCATCCCCCGATAAGGGTGGATCAGAAGCTGGACGCCTGCTCTGTTTACCTGCGTAAGCAGCTCGAAGTCGAATCGGTGCTCACCATAGGCACGCCGCTTCGTATGCTGCAGCAAGATCCCTTCAGCATCGACGGCGTCGTCAGCGTCGGGCCATTGGAATGCATGCCGAATAAAATCGCCGAGTCGATCTTTTTTCACTTGTCCGAGCAAAGAAAGCTGCCCTGCCTAACCTTGTCGGTCAATGGTGATCCCATCGACCCGGAAATGCTCGACGGTTTTATTTACGAAATCAAGAGCGGTTTTCAAAAACGCCGCGCAAAACGCACCCCTTTAGACGATCGGCCGAGTGGCGCCCGTTCGGCTCAAAGGCCGATAGAAATCGCGGCCAATCCGGGGCGCCCGTCGATCGCTGACGCGGACAAAAGCAGATTTTCTAAGGATCTCTAGTGACTTTTTTTGCAGACCTGCACCTTCATTCGAAATTTTCACGCGCAACCGCCGGCAACTCGGATCTCGCGCACTTGGCGCTTTGGGCTCAATACAAGGGGCTTTCGGTACTCGGCACGGGCGATTTTACCCATCCGCAATGGATGCGCGAATTGAGACAAAGCCTCGTCCCGGCCGAGCCTGGCTTATTTCGCTTATCATCAGAGCTCGACGCAGCGGTTACGCGGCGACTGCCTCGCCGCTGTCGGGCCCGGGTACGATTTATGCTGTCGGTCGAAATCTCCACGATTTATAAAAAGAACGACCGCACCAGGAAGGTTCACCACATGCTCTACGCGCCCGACTTTGAAAGCGCGGACCGGTGCAGGCAAAAGCTCTCCAAAATCGGCAATTTGGCCTCTGACGGCCGTCCGATTCTCGGGCTCGATTCCCGCGATTTGTTGGAAATCGTCCTCGAATCCGGCCCTGATTGCTATTTGGTGCCGGCGCATATTTGGACCCCTTGGTTTTCCGCCTTGGGGTCGCAGTCGGGGTTTGACTCGATCGATGAGTGCTATGGGGATCTGTCCCAGCACATCTTCGCGGTCGAGACCGGGCTTTCGTCAGACCCGCCGATGAATTGGCGAGTTTCGTCGCTCGACCGCTTTCGATTGGTGTCAAACTCCGACGCCCACTCGCCCGCGATGCTAGGTCGCGAAGCATGCGTATTTGATGCCGCGATCGACTATTTCGCCATCCGCCGGGCGCTAAGTCAGGGTGACGGGTATGTGGGAACGGTCGAATTTTTTCCCGAGGAGGGCAAATACCATCTCGACGGCCACCGAAAATGCAACTTGAGGCTCACGCCGCAACAAACCCGAGAGCACGAAAAACGCTGTCCGATTTGCGGCAAACCTCTGACGGTCGGTGTGATGTATCGGGTGATGGAGCTGGCCGATCGCGCGCCACACGAGCCGCCGCCGACCGCGGGCTCGGTAAGTAGCCTGGTGCCGTTGGCTGAGATTCTCGCGGAAATTTACCGCGTAGGTCCCAAGAGCAAAAAGGTGACCGAGAGCTACCATCGGTTGCTCGGCGAGCTCGGCCCGGAGCTTTTTATATTGAGCAGCCTACCGATAGAAGAGATAAAAAAGGCGGGTTCTGAATTGCTGATCGAAGCGATCTCGCGCTTGCGTCGCGGCGAGGTCATACGCGAGGCGGGCTTTGACGGCGAATACGGCCGGATTCACCTCTTTTCTAGCGAGGAATTGGAACGTCGAACCTGCGGCGGACTGCTGTTTGATGAGCGCCCGAACACAGCTCGAATGCCGGCCTCAAATCCCGCCTGTTCCGACGAAATCGAAAGCGGTCAAACGAGCTCGTCGCGACAACGGGGGTCATTTGATGAAGCCGAGGCGCCGAGTCGCAAACAAACGCAAAGCCTTTCGACTCCGCAGCTCAATGGAAGCGGCGCCGAGCGCGGCGGAAGGTCGCGCTCCGATTTTGCCAGCGTTCAAACGAGCGGACAGACCGATATTCTCGTCGGATTGGATGTGCAGCAACTAGAGGCCGCCCGAAGCGTGACAGGACCGATCATGATCGTGGCCGGACCGGGTTCGGGAAAAACCCGTACACTGACCCATCGCATCGGACACCTGGTCGTCAACCAGGGCGTTTTACCCAAACAATGCCTAGCCATCGCCTTCACCCGTCGCGCGGCGCAAGAGCTCAGAGAGCGGCTGAGCGCGCTGCTGAAGCACCCGGCCGAGAGCTTTCAGGTTTTTACCTTTCACGCCTTTGCTTTTTCGCTGCTCAAAGAGCATGGCGCGTCGGTCGGGCTCAGTGCGGATTTTTGCCTCGCCGACCAGAACCAAAGAGTTGCAGCTCTCTCTCGATCAGAACAGATCTCCGAGAAAAAAGCGCGCCTTTTGCTGCAAAAGATCTCGCTGCTAAAGCGCGGCGTACAGGCGGCTGAACAACCGGACCTAGAGCAAACGTTGTTGCGCACCAAACGCGAAATGCAGCGGGCGAATCTCGTGGATTTCGATGATCTCATCGGGCTGTCGGTTCGCTTGTTAGAGGAGAATCCTCAGCTTCAAACGATCTACCATCAGCGTTATCCTTGGATTTCCATCGATGAATATCAGGATCTCGACGAGCAGCAATATCGCTTGGTCAGGCTGTTGGCTCCGCCGCAAAGCAACCTCTGTGTAATCGGCGATCCCAACCAGGCGATTTACGGCTTTCGCGGTTCGGATGTCGCTATCTTCCACCGGTTTCGCCACGACTATCCGAACGCGCGCGTCTTTTCGTTAACCCGCAACTATCGCTCCGGCGCCAACATCGTAAAGGCCGCGTCTCAAATCATCGGTTCTTCGGCCGCGGATCTATTAAACGAAGCAACGAGCGGGCCGAGCTCGGAACGGATCGTGATCCATAGCGCCGCGACGGAAGCGGCGGAGGCTGAATTCGTGGTTCAAACCATCGAGCGCCTGATCGGCGGGCACAGCTTCTTCTCCATCGATAGCGGGCGGTCCACGGGACAATCCGAGACGGCGTTTTCGTTTTCCGATTTCGCGGTTTTATATCGTATAGAAACGCAAGCGGAACAGGTCGCTCAGGCCTTGGCTCGTTCGGGCATTCCCTATCAAAAGCGGTCACACCAACCGCTCGTAGAGCGAGAAAGCGTCGAGGTTTTGCTTCGATCTCTAAGACAAACCGCCAGCGAAGGATCGGTGCGCCGACGGCTCGAAGCGGCGGCGAAATGCGCGATCGAGAAAGCGACTGACTCCGATCGCGCGGCGGTCGAACGTGAAATCACAAGCGCGTTCGAGCTTTTGGCGTCGATCGCCGACGAGTCCGGTTCGAATTTGTCTTGCTTTTTCTCTCACGTCGCGTTGGGCGCGCAAGTCGATACGCTCGACCCCCGAGCCGATCGGGTCTCGTTGCTTACCTTGCACGCGGCAAAAGGGTTGGAATTTCGCGTGGTCTTCATCCTGGGGTGCGAAAAGGGGGTCATTCCGCTCTGTTGGGGAAAAGCAGAGCCGGAGAATATCGAGGAAGAGCGGCGCCTCTTTTACGTGGGCGTGACCCGCGCTCGAGAAAGGCTTTTTCTATCTCGGGCGGGAAAGCGACATCTGCGAGGTAAAATCCGTGCGCAAGAGCCCTCTCCCTTTATAATGGAAATTCGCGAAGAGCTTCTCGAGCTGGATCGCGACCGACGCAACCGCAGGTCCGCGCGGGATAAGGGGGGTCAGCTCAACCTGTTTTGACTCGGTTTCAAAGGGTTTGTGATAGGGGCCAGGCTCGTGCTAGAGACCGTTTCATGAGTTGGCGAATGGCGAGCATACGCAATCAACGCGTCTACGCCCGTTGCGACGAAAGCGGGGCATTTATCGTTGAAAACGGAAGGGTCGAAATTCGCTATCGGCCTGATGATGGTCGCGCCTATTACGCCGCTGAACGCAATCTCGTCGCGATCGAAGACGAAGGGGTATTTCCCGACGACGCCTGCGTTGCCTCGACACCCTCGGGTGTAGGCGCCAGGGCAATGAAGACAGAAACGAGCCCGAAACCAAAGCGCGTCCAGCCGAGCGCGTCGTTTGACCAAGCCGTGATCGCGTACACAGACGGCGCCTGCACAGGAAATCCCGGTCCGGCCGGGTTCGGCATCGTGTTGAAGGAAGGCAAGACGATGCGCGAACGCTTTAACTATATCGGCCGTGCGACCAACAATATCGCGGAGCTGGAAGCGATAAAAAACGCGCTGACCGCTCTGGACGAGCCGCGGCGGGCGGTACGGATTTATACCGACAGTCGCTACGCCATCGGCGTTCTCACCCAAGGCTGGAGGGCGAAGGCGAATCAAGCTCTAGTCGCGGAAATTCGCTCGATGTTGGCGAGGTTTTCCGACCTTCGACTAATCCATGTGCCGGGACATCGAGGCAATCCGCTTAATGAGAGAGCCGACGCGCTCGCGCGCCGGGCGATTCGCGAACAGGCATCGTCCGATTGGATCGTGTTCGATCACGCGAAATAGCTGTTGAGCTCGGCTGATAACGACTGCAGGTCAAAGGGTTTCTGTACGAAGCCGATCGCGCCTCGCTTGAATAGAGATTCAACCTTTTCATCCTTGGAGTATCCCGACGATAACAAAACCTTGACGTTCGGGTTGATCGCAAGCAAGGCCTCAAAGGTCTCTCGCCCGTCCATTTCGGGCATGATAAGGTCGAGGATGACCAAAGAAATTTCGTCCTTATTCCGTCTATAAATATCCAGGGCGGTTCTCCCATCCGCGGCCACGAAGGTCCGGTATCCCAGACGTTCGAGCAATCGCCGAACCGAAACCCGAACAAAGGCCTCGTCGTCGACCAAGAGAACCGAGCGACTGCCTTTTATCAAGCATGATTTCTCCCACGCCGGGCGATCGGCCCCTTGTCCTTTTGCCATTGCCGCGGGGAAAACCGCCGGAAGCAGAAAAACGACCGTCGTGCCTTTGCCAGACTCGCTACTGATCGAGACAAAACCCCCGTGGTTTTCTATCACCCCATAAACCATGGCGAGGCCGAGACCGGTGCCTTCTCCTTTTGGCTTGGTGGTAAAAAAGGGCTCAAAAACGTTCTTTAACGTCTCGGCGTCCATTCCAACCCCAGTGTCGCTGACCCGGGTCTCGACGTAATCGCCGGGCGGAAGAGCGCCTCGTTCCGTGCTTGGTTGTCTGTCCAAAACGACATTTCTGGTCGAGATCGTCAGCGTTCCGTGGGTCTTCATTGCATCCGCGGCGTTGATACATAGATTCATCAATGCGTGGTGTATTTGATTCCGGTCTCCCTCGATGCAATGCAGCTCTTTACCGAGATCCACCTCGATGTTGATCTTTTTAGTTATCGTTCTCGCGAGCAATGACTGTGCCTCAAGTGCGATCTCGTTAAGCGATAGGATCTCCTTAACGTACTTGCCTTTACGGGCGAATCCCAATAGATCGCGGGTGAGGTCGCGCCCTTTGCGACAGGCTGCAATGATATTATCGACGTCTTCGCGATTGGCGTGGTCGAAACCGATCTCCTCGTCAAGCACGGAAGCGGAGCCGAGAATCGCGCCGAGCACGTTATTCATATCGTGGGCGATGCCACCGGCGAGCCTGCCGATCGCTTCCATCTTTTGCGATTGTCGAAGCCGTTTTTCGAGCTCCAGCTTCTCCGCTTCCGCTCTGCGGCGTTCGGTAATGTCTTTGATGATCCCGACGGTTCCATTAAACCGCTTTTCTCTGGTTCGCTTATCCGTCAAGTAGTAGCCGGTCGCGGTGATTTCTCCGTAGCTGGTCAACAAGCCGATCACGCAATTCGATTCTTTCGATCGATCCCATCCCTTTGGGATCAACCGCAAGACGAGATCTCGGGTCATGCGATCTCCGGATCTACGCTCGTCCACCAGTTTGGGCGCGCCTTCGCTTCTCGTATCCTGACCCTTGAGTTTGGGCAACACGAACATCCGACTGACGTTTTGTAAATCGTCGGGGTGAACGATAATCGAAAAGTGCTGCCCGATGATTTCCTCGGGTCGATATCCGAGCTTTTCGACCGGATTATTGATAAAAATAAAGTGTCCCTCGGGGCTGATTTTATACACGATCTCTGGTAATACCTCTAATAATGTCCGGTGCTTTTCCTCGCTTTCCTTAAGTCTGTCTTCGATGCTTTTTCGCTCGATCGCGTAGCGAATTGCCCTAATCAGTAGCCGGCTGTCCACCTCGCCTTTGACTAGGTAGTCCTGAGCGCCCTGCCGCAGCGCCTCGAACGCTACTTCTTCGTCGTCAACCCCGGTAAACACCACGGTCGGTAAATCCGGCGCGTACGCATGAAAACCGGTAAAGGTATCCAACCCGCGGCTGTCGGGAAGACCCAAGTCCAATAGCACGACGTCATAGACGCCCTTGGCGGCTGATTGCAGCGCGGATTTTAAGTCCTGTACGTGATGCGCGATGAACTTGACCGATTTGGTGTCGGCCAAGAAACCCTGAATTTGCAACGCAATAGCCGGGCTGTCTTCCACTAGTAAAACGACCAATTGATTTTGGTTTTTTACGGAACTCATCAGCCGTGACATTCGTTAGGAAAAATAATAGCGCTTGTCGGCTCGTACTTCGGTAACAAAAAAACGCCGACTATTTCAAAATAGAAACGGCCGAGTTTTCGAAATCATAAGTGGCTTTTTATAAAGTGGCTGTTTAATCGCCCGCGAACGGGGCCGTCCGACCCCCAAGGGTAATAAGACCGCTCAATCCGAAAGAAAAACGTTCCAATCCCGAAGATCGCTTCCCTAAGCGTTATTACGTTTTTTAAAAACCACAATCGTAAGCATCGAGCACCGGCTATCGATAAAAGCGTAGAGATCAATATTCGTGATAAGTGCACTTTTATCCCACCGGTAGGTAGCAACCCCACAAAGCGATGTTGCGGTTTATTCTCGCCTACCGTGGACAAACAGGCGATAGCGCTCGCGCTACCTCGATTAAGTTCTACGGGCGAACTCTTCAGCCGCCTCGGCTAGCGTGACGAAGCGATAGCTCGCCCGCTGAAGTACCTCGATCGCCGCGCGTAGCGCCGCCCTCTTCTGCCGCCAAGAGGGCCTCAGATCCATGCGGTGTTGTCTAAGGAAATCGAGGCCGTCCTCTTGCGCGTCCGCAAGATCGATTCCGTGTAATTCGAGGTTGACGAAAGGCGTCGCGCGCATCAGCCGCGCCAAAAACGCGCTAGCGCTTTTCCCCGCGAGAACCAGGCTCGTCCCGATAAAGGGCAGTCTTCCCGAGCTCGCGGGCGTTAGCCCGATGGGAAGCTCCAGTAGGCCCTGACCGCGTCGCCAATAAGGAAGGCCGACTCGGTACGGCTCGGTCGGGCAGCCGAGCACAAAAGGGGTATCGGTGACGCTGTGACTGCGGCTTCCCGCTAGGTGAATCGCCGCTATCGCGGCAGCCTTCGCGGCGTAGTAGAGCGGACAGGGAAAAACGCTCGAATCGTAAACCACGCCCGCTTGCTCAAGCTCGCGAAAGATGGTGTCGGTAACGGTATACCCCGGAGCGCGAAAACCTAACGGTCTATTGCCGGTAACTTTTTGTATCGCTTGAGCGCCCGCTTGAATCTCTCTTTTTATCGTCGCGCGATCGCGACGCGAGAAATCGTATAGATGATTCGCCGAGTGATTCGCGATCTCGTGGCCGCGCGCGTAAAGCCGCTCGACGGTTCTTGCGTTGTCTCCGTCATCCAAGTCGCGACCGATGACGAAAAACGTCGCCTTGACACCGATCTCGTCGAAGAGATGCTCGAAGCGCGCAACGGCTTTACGGTAGATCGCCCCGGAACCGCCGGCGGGAGGCGATCGAAGCCCGTGGATTTGGGTGTAACAGAGAATTTCGTCGAGATCGACCGAGATCGCGGCTATGCGGTCGGACATCGCTATCCCTTAAATCGAATCGCAACCACAAGCTTGGCTAGATTGAGTAAAACATTGGGCACGCGGCGATAGATCGTGGTCGAGGGGGCGCGTTTCTCCAGAATGCTGACCGGTATTTCCTCGATTTGAATGCCAAGCCGTTCAGACCGAATCACGAATTCGCTGGCGAAAAGATCGCGATCCACGATACAAGAACGCGCGACCTCGATCAATCGATCGCGGCGGAAGGCCTTAAGTCCGTGGGTATCGGTCCCGCGAAATCCCAGGCTGACGCGTAGCATCGCGTTGATCACGAGACTTCCCGCGTGACGAATAAAAGGGCGCTTGTCATTCGCTCCCTCGGAAAGCTTGGATCCGACCACGAAGTCCGCTTTATCGCTCTGCAGAATCACCATCGCGCGCGTATAGAAATCGGTATCGCACAGATCGATCTCATCGCAAAAGACATATTCGCCTTTAGCCTCTAGGATACCTTTGCGCAGCGCCTTGCCGTAATTCGGCTCGCCGATGCTGAAAAAGCTCAGTTGCGAATGACGCTGGGAAAGCTCTCGGGCGATTTCAACGGTTCGATCGCTTGATCCGTTCTCGGCCAAAACCAATTCGTAAGACCAGTTTAGAGAATTTAGCCTATCGACTAGATCGTTGATCGCCGCCGCCAGGATTCCCTCCTCGTTATAGATCGGGATGATGATAGTAACTTTCGGTTGAGGGGTGTTCACCGCTGTAACTCCATTGCTTTGCCTGCCGCATTTCGCCCGGCAATCAGCGCGTCTTCCATGGAAGAGTAGTTCCAACCTCCGTAACGGCCGGAGGAAATAATTCGGTTATCCTCGAGAAACGGCCGAAGCTGCTCCAACGCCTTATAACAGTTGTGATCGAAAAGCACGTAGGCGTGGTTGATTCTGCGCGTTCTAGCGAACGCGATATCATCGGGCCGTTTGATGATCTTCATTTCCATCAGTCCTTCGGCGATTCCGGGCATCAGCCGGCTCTCGCTTACCGGTTCGCGGGACGCGAGCTCGATATAGAGCGATGACTTGCCCGGGGGTGCCATCTTATCGCTGAAATTGGTATAGCAACCGACGCGATAAAACGGGTATCGTTCCTCGGGCACATATACCCAGTGACTGTCTACTCCGCAAGAGACGTCAAGCGCGACGTCGAGATAATAAAGCGGATTACAGCGAAGCAGCAACCCGGCTCTACGGACCGGATCGGGAGGGTGCTCGAGAATAGCGATCAAGGTATTGAGCGGCACGGTCGAAATCAATACCTCGTAGCTTTGCTCGCGGTCCTCAAATATTAGCTTACGCCGCCGCCAGTCGACGGCCTTCGGCGCGCTGCGAAAACGAATCGGCACCCGCAATCGCTCTTTAAGCGCCGATGCGAGCATACCGATCCCGCGTGCAGGATATAAAAACTCGGCGTTGTATCCGAGCTCCGCGCGCTTTAAGCCGACGGCGCCGGCGATAACGTCCTCGAGCTCGGGGCGCGGCACGAATCGCTCACACCACTCGGCGGTGATCTCTCGCGGATGCACCCCCCAGAGCTTGCGGTTGTATGGAATCATGAAATGGCTGCTGAATCCGGCACCGAAATATTTCAGACAATACTGTTCGAAGTCGTTGGGCCGCTCGGTAGAGGCGCCTGATTCGCGCGTTTTGATAAAGCCGACGAGACACTCATAGGCGACCTCAGGCGGAAGCCCAAAGGTATTGGCCTGGTAAGGATAACGGGTGTAGACGCCGTGACTGAAAACGCGACTGCGGCGCTCGGCTTTGATCAGCTCGTCGCCCAGCATCGATTCGATCCAGCGTCGTATACTCGGGTCGTTCAGATGAAGTAGGTGTCCGGTGCGGTCAAAACGATACCCCTTCTCCTCAATGGTGACGGCGAGTCCGCCCGGATACGGTAACCTCTCATGAATTTCATATCCGTGTTGCAGGTGATAACCCGCGGACATTCCGGTGAGCCCTGCTCCGAGTATGACGACCGGCGGTGAACTCATGCGCGTTCTCTCATCGACCTTGCCGAGAGGCATGCACAGCGCATAAAACCGCGTGGCACCTCTGCAGATGGATGGGAATGTCGCTAAGACACGCCGGAATCGCGACGGTCTGTCCGGCTACTACTCTGATTTCGTCCTCTTTTTCCCCAAGGCATATGGCGCCTTCGATCACCGTCAACGCGCCAAGGGCATTCCAGCTCGGAAGCGGCAGGCTTCCGCTGCCCGTCAAACGCGCCGCCCTTAGACAGCTTGACTTGACCGGAGCCTCGCCTTCGGGACCGCAGAGCTGTGCGAGCGCCGCGCCCACATCGATTTCGGCTCGACCCGAGTCAAAATAACAAGCGTCGAGCAAAAACTCGCCCGTTCGACTCCAATCCGTTACCGCAAGAGCGCGCTCGATGTGTAACTGCCGCGGTTTACCGCCAACAGCCTGAACCCGCCCCATCTCGTCGTAACGGCGATTCCAGTCCCAATATCGATAGGTTACTCCTCGATGTCCCGGGAGAACAAATTGCGGTTCGAGTAAAGTCACTCCCTTGCCAATAGCGTGCGGCGTCCCCGGCTCGATAACGAATAGATCGCCGCGACTAACCGGAACAAAATACAGAAGTTTGGAAACCTCCCCTTGAGCCTCAATCCGGCTTCTCATCAGCGATTCGTCCACACCCGGCCGCAGGCCAAAATATATTCCAGCACCTTCATCGTGGTCGATCACATACCAGCACTCGGCCTTACCCGTTTCACCCTCGCCCAAGCCTTTATAGTCACTGCTCGGATGGATTTGCAACGATAGGTTTTCGCCGGCGTCGAGCAACTTGACCAAAAGCGCCGTCGTTGTCCGGCCTTGTTCGGCTTCGATACCGAGCATCTTTTCAGGTTCCGATGCCAGAATTTCGGCCAATGCAATTTCGTCCCGCGTCACGCTTGGAAAATCCGGCTCGACCGAGAGCTCCCACGACTCTCCAACCGCTTCATATTTTTTTTTATCCTCGGATAATGGAGCTAAGGCCTTGTACTTATTGATTATTTTTTTTCCACCCCAGGGTGTTCGAACAGTCGGGGTAAAGTTGTCTGACCTTAACAGGATCGGTGTAAAACGCGTTGGCATATACTCAACTCACGATGACCGCATGAGAGAAAGAGTAATTTTTTTTGGCAAAAATTTGGTCCGTTGTAGGGAATGTGTACACACTATTTTCGGCAGGAACTCGTTTTGCTCGGAAAGAGGGTAATTATGCAATACATCGGACCGGAGCGCAGAATTCACAGGATTTTTATTACGAGAAACAGCGAATACCATATGAAACGAGCTATTTGTGTGGCGATTCGGGACCGAAAAAGCGGTCAGTGGTGTAACAACCATTCCGCCCTTCGACAAGAGATCGCGGGTTCGATCCTGTTTGATGACGACGGAAGCATTCAGATCTCTCCAGGATTTCCCCGTGTGGGCGAATCGATGTATTTCGACATCGGCGGGGTTGATTTGATCACGAGTTCCATCGTATCTGTCGAGCGACCGATAGGCGATGTTTTAGCACAGTATGTGACCTGATCTGTGAAAGCAACTGATGGAGCGCCGAACCATACGCGTTGTTGCCGCCGTTATTGAAAAGGACGGGCGATATCTCATCACGCAGCGCCGTTCGAGCGC
The DNA here is from genome assembly GCA_016929805.1 of Deltaproteobacteria bacterium. Taxonomy (GTDB): domain Bacteria; phylum Myxococcota_A; class Polyangia; order Polyangiales; family JAFGIB01; genus JAFGIB01. The sequence continues at coordinate 41,075 of JAFGIB010000311.1, forward strand.
GGTGCTCCCGGAGATGTGGGAATTCCCTGGCGGAAAGGTCGAGGAGGGAGAAGCCGATACCGACGCTCTGTCAAGAGAGATACGCGAACGGCTCGGCGGAGAGGTAAAGGTCGGAGAGATGATCTCCTTCGTAAGTCATCCTTACGAACACTATACGGTCGATCTTTATCTCTACGAGTGCGCGCTACTAACAGAAGAACTCGAAAAAAGAGCAGTTAAGGACTTTCGTTGGATAACCTCCAAGCAGTTCGACGACTTCTGCTTTACGCCGGCGGATGAAGCCTCGATGAACATGTTGCTCGATATCGACGAGTAGGCGATGTCGCTAACAAGCAGATAATCGAGGAAAAAGCGTCGCGCGACACTTCGCCTAATAACGCCGCCCACTCATGAGGTTACAGCTCATCGTCGTAAAAAATCGGCGATCGCGCTTTGATAAATGCCTCGATCTCTATTTTGTCCTCGGCCTTGAGATCTTCAAACATGATGCCCATGCCGGGAGCTGTATCGTCTTCAGGGTCACGAATATCGCGCAGCCATCTGACTCGGCCGGGTGCTCTTACCACGTATCCGTTCGGAAGGGTAAAGGCAAGATCTATTTTAGTGCCTATGGGCTCCAAGCAATAGGTACTTAGGAACAACCCCCCACACGAGATGTCCTCGGTAAATCCGTTGTAGAAATTGGACGTTCCTTGAAGAGTAACCTCGGTCTCCAACGCGACGCGCTGATGCTTGCGCCGTTCTCTTCCCTCCCGCTCTTGATTCCGATTCTCGGCTTGGCCTCCGTTAGTGGATAACGGCATGGTTTTGCTCCTTTCAATCTCAGTATCGCACAGAGCTATGATCGGCTTGAGCAGCGCCCGGGTCTGCTCGATAGTACGTAGCGACTGTTCTTGCCGCGACGGTAAACGAGGCGCGCTTTCAGCCAAATGGAGCGCGTCGTCGAGCAATGCGCTGCAACATAAGATGCTTTGCGATATCGCCTCGGGTTGCTGGCTAACAACGGACACGAGATGGGCCCGCGCGCGACCGATACGGTCCGCGATCTCTTCGATTTGATTGTCGTTCGTGGCTGGTTCTTCACGGAGAACGCCAAGGACGAAATCGAGTAAATCAACCGCTCGTAACGTCTGCTTGGTCATTTCAGCTCGATTGAATTCCGCGGCGGACACGAAAAGGCTCCCTTTCACACAGAGATATCTTATTTAATACGGCACTATTAAAATCGCCTAAACCGGCGCATCTCCATTCGGCGAATAACGGTAGGGTCAGGTTACGGACAGAAATACCCCGGATGGACCTTGCCCTACGCGAAACCACAACCTCGGACGAAGCTCAGCGGACGCCCACTTCACCTTAACGCTGCAAAAAATCCGTCGGCGTAAACCGCTTTCGCTCGCGAAAAACAGCGCGAACTAAGGGCGTGCTCACTTTTTTTGGACCTCACTTAGGGCGCACTAAGCTGCGGCCAAAAAAGTTCCGCGCGCCCTTATTTCATCGCTTTTTTCGCGTTTCCGCTCGACGTTTTTTGCAACGTTAAGGTTCATTCGGTTCCCATACCGTTATCGGCAAGAACCTCAGACTAGAAATCGAAAAAAAGCGGGGGACGTTTGCGGATAAATCGCAGGATCAGCTCGCGGGATTCCGTCGATAGAGTCTCGAATTGAATTCCGATACCCGGATCGGACTCCATGTCCATCGGATCTCTTACGAAGAGTACCTTTCCGGGAATGGTCGCTTCGAATCCGCCCGGCAGGGTTAAAAAGACCTCAACCGACGTTCCGATCTGAAGCGTCATATAGGTCGCTATAAAAACGCCTCCTTCGGAGATTTCTCCAGAAAAACCCACAAAGAAGTTCGATTCGGTCGTTGCTCCGATATTCGCTTCCAGCTTTTCACGAGGAGCAGTCGCGGCTCGACTAACGGGCCGAGAGACGCCGCTCGGAACCGCTGCGGGCTTTGGTATTTTCGGAACGTCCAACACCGTATCAGAGGGTACTGAAGGACGCACGGTCGCGGGCGCAAGCGGGTATAGCCTTGACATCACCTGAGCAATGGTATTGGTCGCGACTTCAATACCTTTGTGCTTACTGCGAACGTCTTGGAGTAAAGCAAGGGTTTGGCTCAGCGATCTCATGCTATAGCGTACGCTCGATTTACCGTCCAAATCCGTACTGGCGCGTTCAGCTTCGAACAAGGCTCCAACGGCTTTCGCGATATTTTCCGCGACATTGAGCACGTCCGGTGGAATGTTCGGATCCTTTTGGAGAGCCTCGAGCGCTTCCCCTAGTAATATTCTGCACTCAGACGATACCGTTGCTCCTGAATAGGTCATGTCGTTAGTCCTTATCCTCAATAGTCTCAAAAATGCCCATGTTACCTTAGACCCGCTCGCAAACGACAAGTACGATTTGTTCAGCGGGACGACCTTCACGACGCGTGCTCTTGCCCAAAAAAAGCACCTTATCACTCGCGATTATGCTCTTCTGTCCGTCGGCGCGCTCGCTTACTCGTACGGTTGCGTATTACCGGGTTTCTGTTCCGCAAAAAGTATGATAACCAGCTCCGTCCGCTATCGCCAGCCCCAAATGAGATGCGACATTTGCGCAGACACGATGAACCACCGACCGTATTGTTTTTCATTATTTCCATTATATACCTTAACGTTGCAAAAAACGTCGAGCGGAAACGGGAAAAAGGCGATGAAATAAATGCGCGCGGAACTTTTTTTGGACTCGAGCTTAGTGCACCCTAAGTGAGGTCCAAAAAGTGAGCACGCCCTTAGTTCGCGCTATTTTTCGCGAGCGAAGCGCTTTACGCCGACGAATTTTTTTGCAACGTTAGGGTATGCTCTTTTGTCGCCGGCTTCCATTTCAAACCCGTACTATTGAAGCGTCGGACCTGAGTTGATTACGCCGAAACGTTCTTCGTGCTTTCGTATAGTTTCGCCAAGCACCGAATGAAATCGTTTGGCGTGTTGAGGAGAAAGCAACAGCCTGGCGAGCAGCCACCCGGCCTTGCCTTGCACAAAAGCGAAATCGAAGATGAACACGTCCTGGGCGCTGGCCACCTGAACGAGATTCGAGAATCGACCTTTTGCTTCTTGGTCCTCCGCTTTAATTATCAAAGATTTGGGATCCGACGAATTGATGCCATCCATATCGCCTCCTACACACGGGTCTCTTCGCAGTGGTTATACATAAGAAAAAGGGCAATAGCGAATGAAACCCTCCGTATTCGCTCGAAACGGCTGGCTCTTTGAGCCGAACCGGGAGACCCTGCTATTGCTCGGTGGGAGGGGCCGAAGGCCCGGGATGATAAAAATAGCCTTGGTGTTGAAAGACACAAATCCCATCGCGGCCTTCTCGTTTTGATTGAAAAAGCGCGCAGTCCGCTGCTTTTATCAAATCGTCTTTGGTTCTAATGTCGCTGCTAGGAAAGACGGCGACACCGAGCGAAGTCGTTAGTTTGTGACTCGTATTAATAATATGAAACGGCTCGGTCCCGATGGCGCGCCAGATCCGATCAGCCACCGCTAGAGCGCCGGGGAAATTCGTGCTCGGCAGAATCAATAAAAAGGCTTCGCCTCCGTAACGAGCCACGACGTCGATTTCCCGAACCGCGTTTAGCACGCGTTGAGCGCTTTCTTTGATCACCTGATCTCCGGCGTCGTGCCCAAACCGATCATTGACGTCTTTGAAGAAATCGATATCCGCCATTATGCACGCGAGCGGTTCGTGATAGCGCTCAGCGCGTTTGAACTCCTCGCTGACACGCGAGTGAAGATAGCGATAGTTAAAGAGCCCGGTAAGCTCATCTCTAAACGATAACAACTGAAGCTGCGTCCTACTCTCGTTAAGCTCTTCGTGCATGCGCCTGATACGTAAGAAATTATTGACGCGAGCCAATAGCTCGCGTTCGTCAAAGGGCTTACAAATATAGTCGTCCGCGCCGATGCGAAGCCCGGTTACGCGACTATCGATGTCCGTTTTGGCTGTGAGTAAGATGATCGGTAAATACTCGTCCTGCGTAATCCCCTTGATCAACCTACAGGTGTCGAGACCGTCCAAGCCCGGCATCACGATATCGAGCAAGATCAAGTCAACACGCCCTCGATTAAGTCGATTGATGGCTTTTTGACCACTGTCTACCGCTTCGACCTCTATACCTTGATTCCGCAATAACGTAGCGACGTATTCCCGCGTCAGGGAATCGTCTTCGGCAATGATAACCTTCGGCGGTGCGGATGACGGCGATCTGTCCGAAAGGAAACTCAAGCTGGGCTACCTTTCCTTCTTTAACGTGCTATAGCGGCGATCGTTGTGGCGCTGACCAACCCGAGTTGTTATTCCGGGATCATGTGGGTGGTGCCACGGAACATGTCACCGGTCTTACGGACATTTAATTTTACCCGAACGAAATTTCGGTTGCTATCAGAAACGAAGTGATTCTCATCTTTAAAAAAAAACGAATCCCGTTCACTCTCTCAATTCGTCCTCCCGCGCCCTCGTCTCGCATTCAAGTCGCTCTTAGCTTTTGTCGGTTCTTTGCACCGAAGGCCAACCTGCTCGAACGCTATCCGCTACGCCCCGGCTCCGCGGATAGTGTAAGCGAGATTATTGCACACGAAATTTCCTTTAAAACCCCGTATTTTATCCGTTGTCGTGGTCTAATGTCGGATTTTCTATTTCTCTCGGGGATAACAGGACCTATACTGTACAATACGGACGAAGATGGCATATCGAAAGCAAAGATGGCGTCAGAGGGATGCGTAGCCCGCGCTTAAGGAGGGGAGGCAAGGGCTCATGGTGATGGAACTCAAGCAGCAACTAAAGATGGTGCAGCAACTGGTGATGACGCCACAGCTGCAACAGGCGATTAAGCTGCTGCAGATGTCGCGCCTCGAGCTGGTGGAATCGGTCTATCAAGAGTTGATGGAAAATCCCGTGCTCGAAGATCAAAGCGAAACGGTTCAGGATTCCGAGGCAAGCGCCCAGTCGGCGGATTGGTCCAATGGCGGGAATGGTCCCACCATAGAGCAGGCTAACGAGAGAGACGACAAAGCGATAGCGGAAGCGCTGCGCGGAAGCGATAAAAAGAACTCGGATATCGATTGGGAGCGATACCTGGAGAATCACACCTTACAAGGTCCGGTCGCGTTCGGCTCAAATCGCTCACAAGATGAACTGCCGAATTATGAAATGACGCTCACCAAAGCGGGAAACCTCTCGGACCATCTGATGTGGCAGGCTCGTATGAGCGACTTCGTGGAAGACGAGCTCGGTTTCACCGAGCTTGTCGTCGGGAATCTCGACGAACGTGGCTTTTTAACTTTGGAGGGGATGTCGCCGGAAGAAGTCGTGCCGAAATTAGCGCAAGAGGCGGAGGTCCACCCCGAGGACGCGGAAGAGGTCCTTAAAATCATTCAGAGGTTTGATCCGGTCGGCGTCGCATCGCGAACGCTTCAGGAGTGTCTGTTGGTCCAGGCAAAGCACTTCGATTTGGACCAATTGGTCTGCGACGTGCTCATCCATCACCTGCACGACTTGGAGCGCAAGGACTATCAAACCATTGCGAAGGCGCTAAGTGTTTCGCTGGAAGAGGTCTACGACGTCGCGCAGGTGATCGCGGAATTGGAGCCGCGGCCGGCTCGAAACTACGTAACCGAGGAACCGCATTACATCATTCCGGATGTCTACGTGCATAAGGTGGGTGACAAGTACTTCGTGGTTGCGAATGACGACGGAATGCCCAAATTAAAGATCAGCCGCTACTATCGATCGGCGATGCTCGATGACAAGAAGGCAAAGGAGTATATTCAAAACAAGCTACGAAGCGCTCAATGGCTCATCCGAAGCATCGAACAGCGTCGAAAAACCATCGAGCGCGTGACCGAATGCATCGTGGAAAAGCAATATGATTTCTTTGAAAAAGGAATCGAATATCTCAAACCGATGATTCTGCGCGACGTGGCCGATGAGGTGCAAATGCATGAAAGTACAATCTCGCGCGTAACCAGTAATAAGTACGTGCATACGCCGAGAGGACTGTTTGAGCTTAAGTTCTTTTTTAATAGTGGAATTCGCCGTTCGGAAAGCGAGGACATCGCCTCGGAAAGCGTCAAGCAAACGATTAAAAAGATTATTGAATCGGAAGATCAGAGCAAACCCTACAGCGATCAAAAGATCGTCGAGCTGTTAGCCGATCACGGCGTGGTCATCGCGAGACGAACGGTGACGAAGTATCGCGAAATGCTTAGGATTCTTAGCTCTTCTAAGAGAAAGAAATACTTCTAACTTACACAACCCTAAAGGAGCACAATGCGGGCTTCGGTTTGGAGAACTGGATGAGGATAGCGTTTACTTTTCGAAATCTCGATTCATCAGAAGATATTAAGAACTACGCGAGTGAGAAGATAGCGAAGCTACAAAAATATCTCCGCGCTCCGCTCGATGCGGAGATAACGCTAACGCTGGAACGTCATCTTCACTGTATCGATATCAACCTCACCGCTGACGGAGAGGTGTACATGGGTCGGGAAGAGTCCGAAGATATGTACGCCTCGATCGACGTGGCCGTCGATAAGATCCGAAAGCAGGTCACGCGAACCAAAAGCGCATACGCTCAACGTCGGCGGTCATCTATCGTCTAGTCGCTAGTCTGCTCTGATACTGATAGTCTATTGGTAGGTACGAATCATGAGATAGGCCTGAAGGATTCTGTAGCGATATTTTTTTGGGTTAACGGTAGCAGTACGAGCCGCGTGCGTTTTTTTAACGACGTGAGCGCGGCACTATCAGCCGCCGCATGGCTAGAAACGGAAGTTAAAAACCGATGGGAGACGACTCAAGCTCGCTTCATCTCGTCGTAATTACGGGAATGTCAGGAGCCGGGCGAAGTACCGCGTTGAAGGCTCTGGAAGACCTGGGATATTTCTGTGTAGATAATATCCCTCCGGCGCTCATTCAAAGGCTAATCGGACTTTTAGGCGATGACAGAGAACTGACCCACCTGGGTCTTGGAATCGACGTGCGAACCGGCGGCTTTTTGGCGGGAGCAGAGGAGATTATCGACGACCTCACGAAAAGCGGCCTGCAAACAGAAATCATTTTTCTCGAAAGCAACGAAGAAACGCTCATTCGTCGTTTTAGCGAAACCCGCCGAACGCACCCTTTGGAAAAGGACGGTAACCTGCTGCAAGCCATCCAGCGCGAGCGCGATAGGCTCGCCCCTCTTAGGACGCGCGCTAATCATACGATCGACACCAGCGGCTTATCTGTTCACGACCTGCGGCGCAACATCGTGAGCTATATCGCGAGCGGTAGCAGGCTTTCCCGGATGGTCACGCGGATTGTTTCCTTTGGTTATAAGTACGGTCTTCCGCTAAACGCAGATCTCGTGTTCGACTTGAGGTATTTACCGAATCCTCATTTTGTTCCGGAACTGAAACCGCTTTCGGGTCTCGACCGGCAGGTCTCCGAGTTCGTTCTACAGTCGCAGGAAACGCAAGAGCTGTTGCGGGACCTGGAATCGATGTTGCTGCGTATGCTTCCGCGATACGAAAGAGAGGGAAAGGCCTATCTAACGGTTTGCCTCGGTTGTACCGGAGGTAGGCACCGCTCGGTAGCGATGGCGGAAAACCTGGCGGGAAAGCTGCGGGAAAAGCACAAGGTTGTGGTCGAACATCGGGATATCGAGGGTCGGCGATAAGGAGGTCGGTTAGGGCTCGGTGCCGCGCTCTCGTATGCAAAGCCGGCCTTCAGTCGAAAGTCGCGTTAAGAACAACCTTTTTGGCGGCTTCAATAATCACGTTATCGAACTGTTTTTCTTGAGATCGATATCGCGCGACGACCTGGTACGACCCCACGCTTAAATGGGCGGAAACGCCGCTACCTAAGGTGCCGATTTGACCGTTATCCTTTCGAATAATCGCCATTCCGGCTGCTTTCTTTCCTTCGCTGAGGATATGAACCTCTAGAAAGCCGGTGGGAAAATCCGCGACAACACGCGCGGTTGAGCCTTTTCGAACGGTCAGCGAATGTTTCTGCTCCGCCCCGTTAAGGACGCCATCTAGACTGACGACAGCCGAGTAAGTACCGATTTCAACCGTAATCACGCCGTTACAGCTCTCTTTTCTAACTTCGCTACCGTCTTTCCGAAGCGAAATGGTTCCCGAGGCTGATTCGCCGTTCTCTAAAATCCGGCAGTCGACTCTTCCCGTACCTTCCGGTTCCGCGATTACAGAGCCATGAGCCATTGTCAAAGCGACGATACCTAGACTAAATACGAAACGACGAGATCGTTGCATAAAACGCTCCTGGTTTATAAATACGAGCTATTCATTAGACGTAAGCGTTCAAGGGGGCAAACAAGTCGGCGGCCAATTCGCCCGTAAAACCGAGCGCGCCCGCAGTGCCGGCGAGGATGGTACTTGCTGTACCTGACGA
>JAFGIB010000312.1 GCA_016929805.1 Deltaproteobacteria bacterium
TAAAACCGAGCGCGCCCGCAGCGCCGGCGAGGATGGTACTTGCTGTACCTGACGAGCCGGCGCGAGGACGAAAGCCGGTTTTACGGGGTGAATTAGCCGCCGTCGTAGTCAAACAGCAGTACCCCCCTGAACGGTTACACGAATGCGAGCCTTGTAAGCGAAGTGCAGGGCGGACACCGGCAACCGGCGATCTTGAGTGAGGTAACAAAAAACAATATGGTCTTATCCATGAAAACCGATTCGACTGCGATTCGTTTGGCCGCGGTGCTCGTATTTCTCGTAAGTTGCGATGGGAGCTGTGATGACGACAACGATCTAGAGGACGGAGCCGCGGGTTTCAATCCGCCGAATAAAGACGCGGAATCGGGGAATCCCGATTCGAGTGGTTCATCGAAATCGGGCGCGCTGATCGCTCTGAGCTATAACGTGGCGGGTCTACCGGAGGTGATATCCGGGTCAAATCCGTCGGTCAATATGCCCTTTATAAGCCGACTTTTAAACGACTACGATTTGGTGCTGGTGCAAGAGGACTGGCTCGCGCCCGATCCCAATCCCTTTGAGGGTGTATTTGATGTCTATCACGACGTGTTGGCCGCCGACGCGCTTCATCCCTATCGATCCGAACCCGCCTCGCAGCCGATGCAAACGGACGCGAGCCGGCCCGAGGCGATATTGAGCGACGGGCTCAATAGATTCTCGAATTTATCGTTCGGCGAGCTGACACGGGTGGCGTGGACCGGTTGCTTTGGCGCGTATGACACGAGCGACGGCGGCGCTTCGGATTGTCTCGCTTTAAAGGGATTCAGCGTCGCGACTCACGTATTTAGCGATTCGGTACAGGTCGATATTTACAATCTTCACGGCGAGGCTGGTGGAACCGACCGGGATCAAGAGCTTTCCGAGGCGGACTACGAACAGTTGGCGAGCTTTATTAATAGCGAGTCTTCAGGACGCGCGATTATCCTCGGAGGCGATACCAATTTGCATACCGGCGACGGCGATCGCGATGCACACGACGAGGAGGACGCGCGGATTTGGGATGATTTCAAAGAGGCAACCGGCCTTGTCGATGTCTGTGATGTCGTCTCGCCGTGTGAACCCTCGATCGATAAGTTCGCCTTTCGAAGCAACGATAGTATTAAGATTAAAGCCATATCCCACCGGTTCGAACGAGATAAGTTCGTCAATGATCAAGGTGAACCGCTGAGCGATCACGAACCGCTCGCGGTCGGTTTTCGTTGGAGCTTGGAGCAATAGCGTGGGGTAAACCTTAACGCTTCAAAAAACGTCGAGCGGAAACGCGAAAAAAGCGACGAAATAAGGGGGCGCGGAACTTTTTTCGGACCCGAGTTTAGTGCACCGTGAGAGAGGTCGAAAAAAAGCGAGCCCTTGGTTCGCGCCGTTTTTCGCGAGCGAAGCGCCTTACGTTGACGGATTTTTTGCAACGTTCAGGTGCACTCGGATAGGGATTTCGAACGCTTGAAGAAGGTGTGTGATCTTAAAACCTGGTATTCGCCCTCGGCGTAACCAACCCGGCAGACGACTGCAAGAACTTGCTGGTCGCTTTTGATGGTCCGCATCGAAACTCACGGCCCCTCGACCCGTTCTTCGCCGCCCGACGCCAAGGGTTTTGTTCGGGCGCGGGATCAATTGAGTTTGGTATTTAGCCGCGCTCGGGTATGATAGGTGACCATGACGAAAAAAAGGAGGGCCGGGGGCCCGAAAACCGAGGTGAAGTACTCCGTCTTTATCTCTTCGACCTATCTCGACAATCAAGAAAGGCGCAAGGTGGTCGAGGACGCGATTTTGGCGGCGAAGATGTTTCCGATCGGAATGGAGCACTTTACCGCGAACGTACATCCCGCCGTCGACGAAAGCAAACGCGAGGTCGTCGAGGCGGATTTGTTTATCGGCATAATCGCCCATCGTTACGGCTGGATTCCCGATGGACTTGATATTTCGATTAGCGAGATAGAATACGATACCGCTGAGAAAGCGGGTATACCTAGGTTAATGTTCGTATTGGATCCGACGATTCCCGTGATTACCGAACGCGACTTTGATCAGGGCGAGGACAAATGGGATAAACAGAAGAAGCTCGCGGCTTTCAAGAAGCGTGTCTCTTCGGAGCAAATGGCAACTCCTTTTAGAGAAGAAGATCTCGGACTTAAAGTTTTGCAGGCGCTTTCCGATTGGCGGAAGCATAACGAGCAGATACCCACAGAATCATCTCCGGACATCGAACCCGCCGATAACAAGTCGAATTTCTCGGAAGAGATAAAACAGTATCTCGAAACGGCGGAAGCCCTTCACGCGACCCTTCCCCTGGCCGGGTTCAAGTCGAAGCTGCGGGTAAAGATCGATTTACAAGACTTATACGTTCCTCTAAACGCCATGATCGATCTACGCGCAATAGGAAGCGCCGACTTCGCCGACGCCATGGACGCCGAGCAAAAGCTCAGAGAGTCAGGCCGTTCCGAGGAGATCAACCTAATCGAGGCTTTTAAGGAGATCAAAAAACGCGAGCAACGCGGGCTCGTGATCCTCGGCGACCCGGGCTCGGGCAAGACCACGCATCTAAAACGGGTTCTGCTCAAGTCTTTGCGCGACGGCTCTGAATCACTCGGCCTTCCAAAAGAGATGATCCCGGTCTTTCTGCCGCTGCGCGAGCTTGAGGATCTCGACGGCGGGTTTGAGGTATTTATCAAGCAACAACTGCGACATCCCCACCCGAAGCTTGACCCGGGCTTCGGCGGCCGGCTGCTCGAACGGGGCAATCTTTTATTTTTGCTCGACGGGTTGGACGAGGTCGCGGATGAAACAAAACGCGAGCGGGTTTCGCGCTGGGTCGACGAGGCCGAGAAGCTTTATAAGACGTGCTGCTTCGTCGTCACCTGCCGTTTCGCGGGCTATAACGCGAAGTCGAGGCTGTGCGAAAGGTTCATGGAGCTACACATCCGGCCGCTCACAGAGGAGCAAGCCGAACGCTTTGTCAACAACTGGTATTGCATCGTGGAGAGGGGCTTGGCTACAGATCCCGAGCAGGGAGAGATCGCGGGTAAAAAAAACGCGGCCGAGCTTATCGCCCGGCTCAAGCAGCCTGATTTTAGAGCCCAACGCGTCTTTGAGATGACGCGCAATCCATTGCTTTTGGCCAATCTCTGTCTGGTCCACTACGACCGCAAGAAGCTTCCCCAGCGCCGCGCGGAGCTTTACGAGGAGTGCATCGATGTGCTTCTCGAATACTGGCGTACGGTCAGAGGGCTGGGACCGGGCTTCAGCGCCAAGACGGGCCGCAGGGTGTTACAGCCGGCCGCCTATTGGCTGCACCAGGAAGAGGGACGCACGCGGGCCAAGGCCGAGGAGCTGGCGCCGGTCATAGAGCCGGCGATGAAAGCGGCCCGGGTTGAGGCCGCGGACGCGAGGCGATTTTTGAAGAGTGTAAGAGACGAGAGCGGGCTCATCACGGGTTGGGGCGATGAGCGCTACGGCTTCATGCACCTCGGGTTTCAGGAGTATCTGGCCGCGTTTGAGATCTGGCGCAGGTTTTCGTTCGAAAACGACCGGGCGGTGTTGAGCGAACTCGTGTCGCGCTTTGGCGAGAGCTGGTGGCAGGAGGTCACGCTCTTATTGCTGGCGCTGGAGAACCCGCCGTTTAAGCCCTTCATGCGAGAGTTGCTGGGAAGCGATCGATTTTTGAAAGACCCGAAGCTTTTAGATCTCTGCCTGGAAGAGGCGTCTGAAATCTCGGAGGAGCCGTTCATCGAGCTGGTTGAGAAACCCGCGGTCGAGGATAAGGCCGTGTGGATCCGCCAGCTTGAGGCGCTCAAGATCTTGGAGAGGCTGAAGTCACAACGGCTTGAAGGGCTTAAGCAAGGTCTGGCCGAACATCCCTCGGACGATATTAAAGCATGGCTCGGCGGTCAGGAGATCAAGGCAAAGGGCGAGGAGGTGATATCGCGGCGAGGCGGGGTCGAGCTCGTTCTCGTAAAGGGCGGCTCGTTTATGATGGGAAGCGATAAATACGACTCGGAAAAACCGGTCCACCGGGTCGAGGTTCCTTCGTTTTATATCGGCCGCTATCCTGTAACCAATGAGCAGTACGGCCGGTTTATGAAGGAAAACCCAACGTTAGAGGAACCCAGGTATTGGGGCAATCGTCAATTCAACCTGCCTTTACAGCCCGTTGTGGGCATTTCCTGGAACGAGGCCGAGGCGTTTGCGGAGTGGGCCGGTGGGAGGTTACCCTCGGAGGCAGAATGGGAGTACGCCTGCCGGGCGGGGACGAGCACGGAGTATTGTAGCGGCGACGGCGTTGAAGCCCTTAAGAAAGTCGGCTGGTGCTCGTACGACGGCCAATGGGGCAGCGCGGGGTCGACCAAGCCGGTAGGAAGTTTTTCGCCAAATGGTTGGGGCCTATACGACATGCACGGCAATGTTTGGGAATGGCTGGAAGATGACTGGCATGAAAGCTATGAGAGAGCGCCGACGGATGGCGGATCTTGGGTTGATAAACCGCGTGGAGGAGGGCGTGTGTTGCGTGGCGGCTCTTGGGGCGACGGTCCGGATGACTGCCGCTCGGCGGCGCGCTTCAGGTACTACCCTGCCTACCGCTACAACTACTACGGTTTTCGTCTTGTTCTGGATTTTAAATAACCCTTTTTTCTTTTTTCTTTTATCCTTTGCCCTGTCGCGAAGCGACAGGGCGAAAAATTTTTTAGATATAGCAAATGAACGAAGAGCTTAAGGTCATCTCTGACTTCTACGATTTCACCCTTTGGCTTGTACAACGAGTCGAGAAATTCCCGCGCCACCACCGATACAGCCTGGGAACCGAGATCGAAAAGCGACTACAGACCATCCTCGCCCTGTTATTACGGGCCAAATATAGAGTCGATAAAGCCTCGTTTCTCGATGAGGCCAACATCGAGCTTGAAATCCTCCGATTTCAACTTAGAATGGCCAAGGACCTGAATATAATAAGCGTAAAAAGCCAGGGGTTCGCGGTAAAGTCCTTGTTCAATGTCGGCTCTCAGATCGGCGGTTGGCTCAAGCAGGAGAAAGTATCGAGGTGAAGCGATACGGTAACTTATGGGACCCACTGGTCTCTTTTGAAAACCTTTCGAGCGCGGCTAAGAAAGCCTGCAAGGGCAAGCGCGAGTTAAACTACGTCCGGCGTTTTAACTTCGATATCGAACGAGAGCTGGTTCAGCTACAGACCGAGCTGGTCGATCGAACCTATCGACCCGGTCCGTTTCGCTCGCATTGGATCTCACGCCCCAAGCCCCGCATGATCAGCGCCGCGCCTTTCCGCGACCGCGTGGTCCATCACGCGCTGATGAATCTGGTCGAGCCGATTCTCGACCGCCATTTTCACCCGGATAGCTACGCTTGCCGGAAAGGCAAGGGAACACACGCCGCGGTCGATCGCCTGCAAGGCTTCATGAAAAAGAGGCGCTATCTGCTCCAATGCGATATACGAAAGTTTTTCCCCAGCATCGACCACGAGATCATGAAGGAGATCTTTCGTAATAAAATCAAAGATAGAGATGTGCTTCGGCTGATGGATTTGATAGTCGACCATTCCAACGCCCAGGAGCCGGTACAATTCTGGTTTCCCGGTGATGACCTGTTCACGCCCGCGGAGCGAAAACGCGGCTTACCCATCGGCAACCTCACCAGCCAATGGTTCGCGAATTGGTATTTAGACGGGCTCGACCACTACGTGACGAGCGCGCTCGGCGTCGGCTGCTACGTTCGTTATTGCGATGACTTCATTCTCTTGCACAACGATAAAAGATATTTACACGAGGCGATCTACCGGATACAGCAGTGGCTATACACCCGCCGGCTTCGGCTTCACCCGAAAAAGCTGCACATACGGCCAGTCAAAACGGGGGTCCGGTTTGTCGGCTACCGGATTTGGCCGTCGAGAATCGCGTTGCCCGCGGAAAACGTCCGCGGTTTTCAGCGCCGCTTGCGTTGGATCAAGCGTGCCTACGGCGAGGGAACCATCGATTTTGACTCGGTGAAAAGCCGTATGGCCGGATGGCTCGGTCACGCGCGCCACGCGGATAGCAAAAAATTAATTGCGCGATTGAGCCTTGATTGGGTATTTAGACGCTATTCGCCTTTTTTCGAGGCGAGTAGGGTTGAAGCCGAAAGGAGGGCGTGTGTTGCGTGGCGGCTCTTGGAACAACAATCCAGATAACTGCCGCTCGGCGGCGCGCAACAGGAACAACCCTGACAACCGCAACAACAACAACGGTTTTCGTCTTGTTCTGCACTTTCACCGGTTACGAGCGAATAGTTGCCGGGCCCGGAATCCAGGGGTTCAAGGACCCCTGGAGCGCGGCTTAGAAAGTCCTGGCTTCGGCCCCGCGCCGTTTTTGATGTGTATAGAGGCGGCCGAATCATCGCTGTACCGCCGGATGGGATCAGTAGGTCAAAAAGATTCGAACATCCCATCCGGCCGGGTTTATTCTACTTACCTTCATAAGCCCGGTTACTAGAATGGCAACACAACAACAGAAACACCCAGAAATCCCGAATCTTTTAAGAGAAGCCTACCAAGAGGGACGTTTGGCGCTATTGGTCGGCTCGGGAGCCTCGCTGGGGAGAGACGTCCGGGGAGGTTTTCCGACCTGGAAAGAGGTCGGGGAGCGTTTGTTGAAATACGGTGCCGAGCGCGGGCTTGTGGATGAGAACGAGCGCGACAGACGGATGGAGGATATTAGAAACGCTCGCTCGTTGGAAGCCATGCTTGGGTTTTTAGATGACATTCGCACCGCGCTTAGAAATCACTATCGCGAAGCCCTCGCCGAGGTCTTTCGGCCGAGGGACGCGTCGCCGGGCGGGCTTCATCAAGCGATTCGAGAGCTCGGAGTATCCGCGTTATTGACTACGAATTACGATCAAATGCTTGAGTTCAGCGCGGCGGAAGATCGACGAGCCATATACACCTGGTGTAACTCAATCGATGCGCTCAGCGACCTTAGCATGGATCGAAAAATACTATTTAAGGTTCACGGCTGCTCAACCACGATCAGTAGCGTGGTCCTAACTCGTCGCGAATACGACGACCTGGAAAAAGATATTCAATATAAAAAAGCGATCGAAAAGCTTATAAGCGACTACACATTTCTCTTTGTCGGTTACGGGATGAACGATCCCTTCGACTTGGACCGTGTCCTCACAAAGAACAAGGAATTTTTCTGGCATGCCGCCCGAGACCACTTCGTTTTGCTGAAAGACGCGCGTGATACCGATCGCGATCGGTATCTTAGAGACTTTAACGTACGCGTCATCGCCTATGATAGCCACGACGATATCGTCGCTTTTCTACACGAGCTGGCAGCCGACCGGAAGGAACCACCGCCGGCTCGCAAGGCTGTCGAGCCAAAGGACGTGCTGACGCGCTGGCGAAAACATCTGAGATACCTTCACCGAAATCTCGTGCCGTTTTTCAGCAACGCCGGCGACCGGCTTCTTGAAACGGTTTTTGTCGAGCTCGAGCTGGAAGAGCGACCCGAGCTGTCGCGCGAGACGTGCTTGCCGGAGCCGGACGAAGGCGGCTTTATCGGTCCGGAGCAACGCTTGTCACACGAGCGAAGTCGACAGAGGGTCTTTCCCTCCTTGCGGAATCTACTTGAGTCAAGTGACTCAAATCAACCCGGCCGCTGGGCGATCCTGGGAGAGCCCGGTTCGGGCAAGACCACTCTCGCGCGTCATTTGGCCTGGGTTCTTTCCGACCCGAGCCGGACCGAGAATGCCGGACCGGTTCCCCTATACCTTTCACTCGCTCGGCTCGCGACTAAAAGCAAGCACCCCTTCGAGATCGCGGAAGAAGAGCTCAGCGCTCGATACGGGGAAAAAGAGGGCATGGGCCTCGCCGACAGAGTAGGGCGGCTTTGTAGCGAGCCGGGCCGGGTCTGGTTGCTCTTGGACGGCTTGGATGAGGTCGAGCCGAACGCGGTGTCAAGCGCGGTCGAGCGGATCCAAGAGCTATCGCACGACTTGCCCAACGCGGTGATCGCGGTCATGTCGCGGCCCGTGGGTTTCCAAGAGCTCGGAAGCGACTTTTCCAAGGCCTGGGTTCGGCCTTTGAATGAAGCGGGGCAGAAAAAGCTTTTGTGTAACTGGCTCGGTGATGAAAAGGGCGAACGGGCGCGTAACGAGATCGCCGCGCAAAACGCGCTCAATGATCAAGCGAGAAATCCCTTGATGCTCACCCTGATCGCGGCTCTCTATGAGAAACAGGACGGGCTACCTCCGACGCGGGTGGCTTTATATCAGCAAGCCGTCTCTTTACTTTTGAAACGCGGGCACGGCGTTGAGCAAAGGGGCGTTCGCGACCAGCAGAGCGCGCTCCGGTTGATCCGACCGCTCAGCCTGAATCTGCATCGCTCGGGAAAAGAGAGCTGGAGCGAAAAGGAGGTGGACGAGCAGCTTTGGAAACTGAGAAGAGAGCGCGACGATTTGGATTTTCAGCTCAAGAAGACCTGGGAGACAAACCCCGGCTTTCTCTACGATATCAGCAAAAACGCGGGGATTTTAGCGCCGCACGACGGCCCGAGCGAGCCCTGGCGCTATCTACACCGTTCTTTGAGGGAGCTTCTCTCGGCCGAGCAGCTCGTAGGCGAGGACAAGGAGACGAAGTTTGTTATCGAGCTTGTAAAGACACTGCAAGCTGACGAGCTCGGGCTTTGGGGCGAAACACTCTCTCTCGCCGCCGGTCTGCTGAATCAACCGCTAGAGCTTTTAGAGCGAATAAAAAAAGCGAGCCCCAAGGTCGCGCTAAGGGCGCTATTAAACGTCGAGGGCGTTTCGCCCGACGATTGCCTGAGCCTTTTATTTTCTATTTCCAATAGGGGCGAGTATCCGTGGGAAAGACTGTGGGATGGAGACTATTTATCGCGCCTGATTCGAGGTTGGTCTTTGCCCGCTCAGACGATCGAGACGCATCTATCGCGCTTAGTCACGAAAAAGCGCTCCATCGAGGAGCTCGCCTTCATATATTACGCGCTTGAACAGGTCGGCGCGCGGGTCGATGGCGAACGCTTTTTCAAGGCGTGCGGCCGCCGGCCGAAATCGGGCTTTCCGGATATTCAGTTTATTGAGATCCCCCCGGGCTCTTTTCTCATGGGAGGTACAGAAAGTAGCGACGAGCAACCCCAACACGAGGTCAGCGTGAACGCGTTTCAGATCGCTTCAACGCCGATCACAAAAGAGCAGTATCGCGCTTTTAACCCATCGCACGAGTGTCCGGGAGAATCGAATCACCCCGTGACCGAGGTTTCTTGGTGGGAAGCATATCTTTACGCGCGCTGGCTTGGCGCGCGTCTCGCTACCGAGGCTGAATGGGAGTACGCCTGTCGCGCGGGAACAACGACTCGATTTTATACCGGAAATACGGAAAAGGATCTGAGCCGCGCGGGTTGGTACTCCAAGAACTCGAACAGTCAAACACATCCCGTGGGACAAAAAGAACCGAACGCCTTTGGCCTATACGATATGCACGGAAACGTTTGGGAATGGGTCGAGGATGATTGGCATGATAGCTATGAGGGAGCGCCGGCGGGTGGCCGGGCTTGGGTTGACAGACCGCGCGGCGATTCGCGTGTGTTGCGTGGCGGCTCTTGGGACAGCAATCCAGATTACTGCCGCTCGGCGGCGCGCCTCAGGTACTACCCTGACTTCCGCGTCTACCGCGTCGGTTTTCGTCTTGTTCTGGATTTTAAATAACCCTTTTTTCTTTTTTCTTTTACCCTTTGCCCTGTCGCGAAGCGACAGGGCAAAAATTTTTTTTTGATAACGGGATTATTTCCCGGTTCGACAGCGCCGCAAAAGCCTTCATACGACGATGTGTATTAATAGGCTTATAGGGATAGAAAACCGGATCGAACCTAAGTGAGGTCCAAAAAAAGAGACTACGCCCTTAGTTCGCGCTATTTTTTCGCGAGCGAAGCGCCTTACGCAGACGCATTTTTTGCAACGTTAAGGTTAACTCTTGTCTTGTGATTTTTGCGTCTTATCCTTGTATAACGGTGATGTGATGAAAAACAATTCGTCGAGATGTTTCGTCTACGCGGCATTAACACTATCCACCCTATGGATGGGTTGCGATGCGGACGCGCGGAATCTATCCGATAGTGGCTCCGGTACGGCGATATCAAAAGAGGACGAGGATTCGAGTACGACAACAGTCGAGGATTCCAATACGACAGCGGAAGTGTCGCCGTCAGATGGGGCTATTGCCGTTGTCGATACACGGGCCGTCGCCGCCACGGAGAAAGCCACTTTCGCCTTGGGCTGATTCTGGGGTCCTGACTCCCGGTTCGGGAGTATAGAGGGTGTGATTCGTACCCGTGTCGGATATGCGGGGGGGACGATGACAAATCCTAAATACTATGACCTTGGTAATCATAGCGAGACGATTCAAATCGAATACAACCCGGTTGTGATTACCTATGAAAAACTACTCGACGTATTCTGGGAGAGTCACGATGCCACAATCGAATCCTATTCTTCGCAATATCGTTCCATCATCTTCTATCATGATGAAAAGCAAGAGCGACAGGCATTGAAATCAAAAGAGCGACAAGAAGCATCTCGGCAGGTCACCATTTTCACAACCATCCAACCGTTTCGAAATTTCTATCTCGCGGAGGACTACCATCAGAAGTACTATCTCAGGCAGTTTCCGGAGCTCATGGAGAGTTTTAGTGTGATATACCCCGACCTCGAGGAATTTGTTTCTTCCACCGCGGCGGCCCGCGTCAATGGTTATGCTGGTGGTTTTGGCGAGCTTGAAAGACTCGAGAAGGAGCTGAATGACTACGGCCTGTCAGAAAAGGGGGTCGCGAAGCTTCTCGAGATTACCGCCAATGGATTGACTCCGGGTTGCGAATGTATGTAGGACTATTACCCTGATCGATTCCAAAGGGTAGTATTTGCGTTAACGTTGCAAAAACCCCGTCGGCATTAACCGCTTTCGCTCGCGAAAAATTGCGCGAGCCCTAAGCTGGTAAAGAACGTCGGGCGGAAACCAAAAGAAGCCGCGAAAAAACTCTTCAGCTTCGCCGTTGACCCCAAACTTCGATACGCGATCACTAATCTTTTGCGAGGAATCTATATACCTATTCGTGTAAAACCGAATATCAAAGGATAAGAGACAGATGGGCGATACGCGACTATTACGTTTTGAGCTACCCGCGGGTAATGCCGCGTTCCGGCGCCATGCCGGTCTCGCATGGCTATTGATCTTTCTCGTCGTAGGTTGCGCCGCCGGCGCCTCGGGAAGCGCGACGAGCGGCGATGCCGGTCGCGGCCGTAAAGGCGGCGACGGCGGCGACTCCGACATCGGTGGCTCCGGCATTCCCTCCGATCTCGAGAAATGCGGCAACGGAAGGCAGGACGGCAACGAGCAGTGCGACGACGGCAACAGCATCGATACGGACGGCTGCAATCGGCTTTGCCAAATCGCCGCTGACTACGAATGCCCCGAATGGGGAAAGCCTTGTATCAATAAGGCGGTGTGCGGCGACGGGTTATTGTCCTCCTCGGAAGCCTGCGACGACGGTAATACGATTAGCGGCGACGGTTGCTCCGCGGACTGCTCCGCGGTGGAAACCGGGTGGCGTTGTCGCGCGCCGGGAAAGCGCTGTACCTCGCTGTGCGGCGACGGCTTTATTCTCCCGGAGGTCGAAAACTGCGACGACGGTAATGACGAGGCCGGCGACGGGTGTTCCGCAACCTGCTTGATCGAGCCCGGCTACAGTTGCGAGGGCGCCCCGAGCGTGTGCACGGCGGCCGAGTGCGGCAATGGCGTGCTGGAGGCCGGAGAAAGCTGCGATTTGGGCGACGGGGTCAACGGCCTTTTTCACGGAGACGGCACGGGCTGCTCGAGGACCTGCACGCAAGAGCCCACTTGCCGCGACGCGGACGGCGTCACCCAGGCCTGCGTCACCCGCTGTGGCGACGGCAACGTCGACATCGCCCGCGGCGAGACGTGCGACGATGCCAACGGCGTTTCCGGCGACGGTTGCTCCGCTGATTGCCAAAAGGAAGAGGGCTTCAACTGCACGGAGGTTGAAAAAAAAGACGCGCAATCGTGCAATAGCGGCTCGGGGGAGTGCCTGCAGTTGCCCATTACGTATCGCGACTTCGACGGCGCGCACATGGCCACGGGCCACCCGGACTTCCTTTACTACGGCTCCACGCCCGCGGGCGGAACCAGGACCGTCTGCGTGCCGAATTCGAGCGGCATACCCGAGCGCGCGCGCACGGACGGCGGTACCTGCTGGGCCCATGACTCCTCGGCCTTGTGCTTGGGCCTTACGAAACCCGAACTCGACACCGACGGAAAGCCGGCCGCGAACACGGCTCGCGCCGGCGGTCTCACCTGCCCCTGCCGCTATACCGATTGGGACAAGACGGGCATTCTGGCCGGTCTGACCACCACCGCTCAGTATACCATCGGTACCTGCTTCGCCGGCGGGTCCGGCACGATTACGAGCATAGAGCACAAGGGAGTCCAGGTCATCCAGAGCGCTCAGAGCTTCAAGCAGTGGTACGCCGATTCCGACTACAGCACTAAATCCGTGGGCTTTCTCGAGCTCGATCTCTTGTCGGAAGAGGATAACACCTATCAATTCACCGCGAACGGCGGCCGCACCCTTTATGACGACATCCACGACATCTGGATGGTCAAGACCAACCAGCCCGATGCTCCCGCGGATGGCGCCACGAGCCTCACCAGCGGCTTTTTCCCGCTGGAGAGCGCCAGCGGCACGCATGCCACAAAGCTTTGCAATTTATGGCCTTACTGGGCGCTGACCGACGCGGAGAGCGCGAGTTGCGTGAGAAGGCAATACGATCAGAGGGCGGACACCAATCCGAACAACCCGGGCGCGGAAGGCCAAGAGGTCGCCGACGTTCAAGGCGTGATGCGCAACTACTACTTCACCACGGAGGCGCGCTACCTGTTCCGCTACCAGGGCGGCGAGGTACTCTCGTTTCACGGTGATGACGACGTGTGGGTCTTCGTCAACGGCCGATTGGTCCTCGACATGGGCTCCACGCACGAGCGTCTGGAGGGCACGGTCACGCTGAGCGATGCGGGCGCCGAGGCGGTCCTTCGTTCGCAGGACTCGGTCACCATGGTGTTCACGCAGGTCGGCGACGTGCAAACGACCGCGGACCTCGGGCTCGAAGAGGGAAACACCTACGAGATCGCCATTTTCCACGCCGACCACCATCCGCGCGATTCCAACTACCAACTCACGCTGACGGGTTTCAGCCGCACGGTCTCGGAGTGCCAACCGGCCTGTGGCGACGGCGTCATCACCGTGGGCGAGGAGTGCGATGACGGAGCGCTCAACGCCGATGGTGTCTACGGCGCTTGCACAACCGAGTGCGTTTACGGGCCCTTCTGCGGCGACGGCCGTACGGACGCCCCGGATGAGGAATGCGACGACGGGCGTGACAATACCGCCGGCTACGGCTCGGAGGGCTGTACGCCGGGCTGCAAGCGGGCGCATTTCTGCGGCGACGGCTTTTTGGACAGCGCGGAGGGCGAGGCCTGCGACGCGGGCCCGTCAGCCAGCGATATTTGCGATGCGACATGTCATATCATCATCAAATAATACCGGTGATAAAAATGGCGAGGTCAGGCGTGGCCGCGGCTGGCGCCCGTGGCGATGCCGCCCGCGATCAGATGAGCGACGCGCAAAGGCTCGGGTAAAAGGCCGTGGAGCGTGGTCACCTTGAGCATGGCCGCGGCTTCCGCCAGGCTCAACCCCGCGCGCTGTACATAGAGCTTACCGACGGGCTCCATGAGGCCGGCGCGCTCGATGAGCTTCCATTTGCGCGAACCTCCGGGGGTGCGCTCGAGCAGGGCGCGGCGTACAGCGTCTAAATCGGGCCTGCGCCGCGTCACCACCAATACCGGGCGTTTCAGGCTGCGGCATAGCTCGTGTATATCGACGACGTTGAAACCGGCGACCGCTATGCCTTGAAGAAGCACCGCGCGGATATGCTCGCGAAACTGGTGACCCTCGACCATCTCGACGATGCGGCGCGTGGCGTTGACCCCGTCGCGCCGAACGTAAGCGCGGACCACGCCGTCCAAACGGGTGCGGGAGAAGACCGCGCCCACCACCATCACGTCGCCGCGATAGCTGCGTTCAAAAGGCGCGTCGTCAATGCCGATGACGTTGCCGATTGCGCGGCTCATGACGCGACGATAATCAAAAGTCGCGGCCCATGCCAGCGATTAGTAAAAACCGAGTCGTTCAGCATGGGTCCGCGAGGCGGCCGCGCCGAATCAGGGCCAAAAGCTCCTCGCGCGTAACGCCCAAACGGGCCGCGGTTTGCTGAGCCAGAGAGGTCTTCGCCACCCCGGGTATAAAACGATACGTCGGGCAGTTGCTTTCATCGAGCTTGACCTGCAAAAAGCAGAGACCGTCGGCGGCCTCGGATTCATCGCACAATCGCATCGCGAACTGCAGAAAGTGCGTGGTGATAAAGACGCACGGCCGAAGCTCGCGTAAAAGCGAGACGACGAGCCGGAAAATCTCCTCGCCCTCAGACGGGTTGGTGCCCGAGCAAAGCTCGTCGAGAATGATCAGCGATCCGTAGCGGGCGTTTTCAAAGAGCTGGCGTATACGGATAAGCTCGGTACCCAAATGCCCTTCACACTGATCGGCGCGCGCCTCCGCGTTCAGCGAAACGTAGAGACCGCTCGCTCGGTTGAGCACCCCCTCGCTCACCGGTGCGAACATACCGCATTGGCCGAGCATTTGGGCGAGCCCCACCGCTTGTAGCAGGCGGGTCTTTCCGCCCGAGTTCGGCCCCGTCACGATCGTGGTCGTGTCCCAGGTTTCGTCCTCGATATCGCACGGTATCGGCGTGATATTCTGAGAGAAGAGCAGCGGATTAAAGAGCCCGCGCAGCACGCGCCGCGCCGGAGCGGACGGCGTTCCCGAGATAAATCGCGGAAAACTCACGCTCAGCCGGTGAGTATCGGCCAACTCCTTGAAGGCGAGCGCCGCGAGATAGAATTCCATTTCGCCGATGAGCTGGATCAAGGGCGGTAAAAGCTGCCGCACCCCGTCGAATATCGAATCGACCCAGCGGTTGATCAACTCGACCTCGCTCAACATATAGCCGCGAAAGAAGAACAGCAGCCGGATCCAGAATCGCCCGAGCGGCGTGCGGTAAAACGGGTTTTCGCGATTCTCGCTCATGCGCACGATTTCGAAACGGCGGATGCGGCCGTCGGCTCCGAGGCGCAGCTTGAGATCGACGCTCGCGAGATGGTTCTCATAATCGAGAAGCTCGCACAGCCGCAGATATCCCGCGCTCGCGCGAGCGAATTGAGCGAAGCGAGCGATGCGCGAAAGACCGCTTTTACATCCGTCAAAGCCGTTGCCCAGCCTTTCGATCACCTCGTGTATCGCGGATAAGATATCGAGGCGGCGCGTTCGATCCTCGGATTCGGAAAGCCGTTTGGTCGAGTCGAACAGCTCTCTCAAGCGATAGAGGTCGCGATAGGTTCGGTTAAAGAGCGCGCGCAGCTCGCCCTCATGAGCCAGCTCCTGGAGAATCGCGCGGCGAAATTCCAGCACGTCCGAATCTTTAGGCGGTTGTGTTAAAAGCCTCGCGAGAAACCTCTTGTCGATAGTCGGCTCAAATCCCTCGATATCGATTCTCATACAGATATCGATGAGCTCCGAGACGAAAAGCATATCCGCGAAGCACTCCGGGTCCCAATCGGAGGCCGCGATGGGCGCGAGCGATAACGCGCCGCTCAAAATCCCCGCGGTCGCGCCGCCGACGAAGCCGAAATCGAGCGCCCAGTTTATCCGCTGTAGGTTGACGACGACCGCCGGCTCCGGGTTTAACAGATCGATGATCTCGCGATGTTTCTCCCGCGAGACCCAATGACCCGGGCCGACCGGCGGAACGACGGCGGGCGTTTGCGATTGCTCTTCGGCGAGCAAAGCGGAAGATCGAGCGGCGTCTTGTCGCATGTTCAAATAACGCTAAACCAATCGAGAAGCGCTGGCAAATTGGCATACCAGCGAGTAACGTGTCGTAATTGTTGTGTCTTTGCCTTTCCCCGGCTCTTTTTGGAAGAAACATGATGAATATACCGAGCGAAAGCGAATGCTTAGAAATCATGCGGCGCTATGAGATGCGCGAAAACATCTTCAGGCATTCCCTGCAGGTCATGAAGGTTTCCATGGCGCTGGTCGATAACCTCAAGCCGGGCGCTATGTTACAGGCGGACCTGGTCGTGGCCGGCGCGCTTCTTCACGATATCGCGAAAACACGAACGCTCCAGACCAAAGAGCCCCGCCACGACCTGATCGGCGCCGCGATGCTGCGCGAGCTCGGTTACGAGGAGGTCGCTCAAATCGTGGAATCGCACGTGGTATTCAACGATTTCCAACCGCGAGGAAGGCTCGAGGAGCGGGAGATCGTTTTTTACGCGGACAAACGCGTGATGCACGACCGCGTCGTCTCGCTCGACGAACGCATCAGCGATCTCGTCGAGCGTTACGGGATTAACGAGCGCGTAAGCCGTCTGATCAAGGAAAATAAAGAGCTCGTCTTGCAGATCGAAAGCAAGATACAATCCTTTCTGCTAGGGCATATAGACGAGCTCGTAACGGCTATCGCGGTTGACAAGTAAAGAATCGCGAGGCTTTCCGTAGCGCCTACAGCGGAGGGTTCGCGTTGCGGGCCAGCTCGACGAAGAACGATTGGAACCATTGGCCCGCCTGCGGCGCGCCTTGCGCGCTATCGGATGATTGGCAACTCGGGTCAAAACGGGGAGCCGAGGCATCGGAGGTTCCATCGGATTCACCGGGCGGCTTGATCCAAAAGAAGGCATCGACGAGCTCGGCCGGCGAAACGCGCGGGCGTTCGCCCAGCCCCGCTCCCTTGATGTTACACCAGCTTCCCCAGGCCTTACGGATACCCGCGCGTCCGTTTCGACTGGTATCGATAATAAATCCCGGATTCTCAATTCCGACGTCTTCCAGGTCATCGGCGAGCTCTTTAACGTAGGTCATTTCGTTCGGGCAGGGATTGCTCGAATCGAGCCTGCCGCCCTCGTTCTCGTAAAGCGGGGTGTAGTTAGACACGTTGGTGGCGAATCCGCGTATCTTGTCGATCCCTCCGGCGAGATTTAGCACGTGCCGAAATACTCGAGACGCCCCCGCGCGGTTTCCCTCCCAACCGAGCCATCCCGCGTGCGCTGCGTCGAGATAGAGATAGACATGCGGCATCGAGAGCTTGGAAATCGCGTACGCCACGGAGCGCAGATAGACCTCTTTGGACGCCGCGCATTTGGGGACGGTCATATTCGTCACGATGTTCGGGAGCGAATCGGGTTCTATAATCGCCACGATTCGCTGCGAGCCGTGCGCGCGAAATTGCGACTCAATGACATCGATATACTCCGTTCGGTAGCGTTCTTCTCCTCGCCCTTCTATCGTCAGCTCGCCGTTGGACGACGCCGCGGCGCAGTCGCGATTGGGCAGGTTGTAGACCACAAAAACCGGAACCACCGGCTGAGCCGTTTTTGCTTGCTGTTCTAAGGCCTGGTCGAGCACGGTGGAGAGATTCTGTAAGGCGTCGATATCGTCGAGCCAGAACGCCGTGGGGAAAGCCGCTACTTTCATCAATAGCTCGCCGTAGGCCTGATCAGCCGCCGCGGCAGCCTCCACGCTTTCAACATACGCGGGATTGATAAAAAAGCGCGCCCCGGTGAACGGATTATCAGCTTTCGTCGAGCGAGCGTTTCCGAGCTCGACCGCGCCGAGACTCGAGCTTACTCCGCTTCGGGGCGTCAAGCAGGATGTGGCCAGGGCAGAGCAGAAAGTCATTAGCAACCAGGTCCAGCGCTTCATGAGAGACTCCTTTCAACGGGCGCGAGATTCTAACGTAACATACCTTAACGGTAACGAAGCGCTAAAAAGCCGGGGATTTCGGCCGTTTTATACAATAAGAGGAGCGGAAACGCCGCAGATGGGCAAGCTTAAAATGACCGTGGTGGCCCAAGAGGCCATGGATATCGGCGATCACCTCATGATGCTATTCTCGAATAGAACCTTTGGTGACGATCCCACGATGCGACTTGAGGTCGCTAAACCGGACGGTCCGAGCACCGATGGTGGTAAGAAGGCGCGGCAAACCATCGCGTTGGTCCCGGTGGCCGATGTGGGAGGTAAGGTGATGCTGGGGTGGCTTGATGTGGCGCTGAAACGCGTCGAGCTACGTAGCTTCCGCGTTGTGCGCCGTCAATACCACGACCGCTACGGCACAACCCTCGTCCTGCCTCAGCAGCAGTACGATAAGCTGGTGGAGGTCGTGTCGGATCTTCTTCGGCACCGCGGCTTCAACGTGCTGGTCAAGGACGACATGCCCGCGCGGCTTAAAGCCGCGCCCGAAGAGAGCCGCGCTGTTCCCTGGATATGGGTCGCGGCCGCCTTGGCCGTGGGCGCGGGGGGCATCGCCCTGGGCGCGTTGCTGTTCTAGCCATCTCGCGGAGTCAGCGGATATCGTTTTTGCTGTTTTTTCGTTACAGCAGGTCTCGTCGCCATTATTCATTGACAGGCTCGCTAAACGCAACCAAATCACTATCTGCGTACCGCTCGCAAATAGGAGTGAGTGTGAAAGTAGACAAAAACGAGGTGGAGCGCAGGGTCGAGCGCTTCCAGGAGGCCGCCAAGAAGGCCGGCTTCAAGCTGACCCACCAGCGGCTCGAGATCTTCCGAGAGGTCGCCGGCAGCGCGGATCACCCGAGCGCCGAGGCCGTGCTTAGGGCGCTCAAGCCCCGGATGCCGACGGTGTCGCTCGATACCGTATATCGGACGCTCTGGCTGCTCAACGACCTCGGACTCGTATCGACGCTGGGTCCGAAGAGGGAAAGCGTCCGTTTCGACGCGAACACCACCCACCACCATCACTACGTCTGCGTTTGCTGCGGTCTGGCTCGCGACTTCGAGAGCGCCGAGCTGAACTCGCTTCGCATCCCGGAGTCGGTAGTGCAGTTCGGCAGTATCGATGCCACGCACGTCGAGGTGCGCGGCGTTTGCAATCGTTGCGCGAAGGAGCAAACCGAGAAATCGGAGAAGAACAATATCAAGCCGAAAGGCAAAGAAAGGAACACGATATGAGTGACCAGAAGAAGCCCCCCAAGGCAGGACCCGACAGCTTCCCGGCAATGCGCGGGCGGTCGAACCAAAACTGGTGGCCGAACCAGATAAATCTCAAGATCCTCCGTCAACATTCCGAGCTGTCCAATCCGATGGGTCGAGCGTTCGACTACGCTGAGCAGTTCAAGAAGCTCGACCTGAAGGCTCTCAAGAAAGACCTCTACGCGTTGATGAACGACTCGCAGAACTGGTGGCCGGCCGACTACGGTCACTACGGGCCGCTCTTCATTCGCATGGCGTGGCACAGCGCGGGCACCTACCGCATGGGCGACGGCCGCGGTGGCGCGGGGTCCGGCTCCCAACGCCTGGCGCCCGTCAACAGTTGGCCCGACAACGTGAACCTCGACAAGGCGCGACGTCTGCTCTGGCCGATCAAGCAGAAGTACGGCAGCAAGATCTCCTGGGCCGATCTGATGGTGCTCGCGGGCAACTGCGCCTTGGAGTCGATGGGCTTCAAGACTTTCGGCTTCGGCGGCGGGCGCGAGGACGTCTGGGAGCCGGAAGAGGACATCTACTGGGGCAGCGAGGACACCTGGCTCGGTGATAAGCGCTACTCCGGTGACCGCGACCTCGAGAACCCGCTTGCCGCCGTGCAGATGGGTCTCATCTACGTGAACCCGGAAGGGCCGAACGGCAACCCGGACCCGGTCGCCTCGGGCCGAGACGTGCGAGAGACCTTCGCGCGCATGGCGATGAACGACGAAGAGACCGTCGCGCTGGTTGCCGGAGGCCACACCTTCGGCAAGTGCCACGGAGCCGGCCCCGCGTCTCACGTGGGCCCTGAACCAGAAGGGGCGGTCATCGCGGAGCAGGGCCTCGGCTGGAAGAGCAGCTTCGGCAGCGGTAAAGGCGGCGATACGATCAGCAGCGGCATCGAGGGCGCGTGGAAGCCGAACCCGACAAAATGGGACATGGGCTATCTGAAAGTGCTGTTCAAATACGAGTGGGAATTGGTTAAGAGCCCAGCCGGAGCGCATCAGTGGTTGGCCAAGAACGTGGCCGAAGAGGACATGGTGGTCGACGCGCACGACCCGTCTAAAAAGCACCGGCCGATGATGACGACGGCGGACCTTTCGCTTCGCTATGACCCGATCTACGAACCGATCGCGCGGCGCTATTTGAAGAATCCGGAGGAATTCGCGGACGCGTTTGCCCGGGCCTGGTTCAAGCTGACCCATCGCGACATGGGTCCGCGCTCGCGCTACCTCGGTCCGGAGGTTCCGGCCGAAGAACTCATCTGGCAAGATCCCATCCCCGCGGTCGATCATAAGCTCATCGATGCGCAGGACATCCGCTCGCTGAAGGCCAAGATCCTCGCCTCTGGGCTGTCGATCTCGGATCTCGTTTCCACCGCCTGGGCCTCGGCGTCCACGTTCCGCGGCTCCGACAAGCGAGGTGGCGCGAATGGGTCGCGCATCCGCCTCGCGCCGCAGAGAGACTGGAAGGTCAACGAACCCGCCAAGCTAGCGAAGGTGCTCGAGACTCTCGAGGGGATCAAGAAGGCATTCGACGCCGCGCAGTCCGGCGGCAAGAAGGTGTCGCTGGCGGATCTAATCGTCCTCGGCGGCTCCGCGGCCGTCGAACGGGCGGCGAAAAACGCCGGGAAGGACGTGGAGGTTCCGTTCACGCCGGGGCGCACGGACGCGTCGCGGGAGCGGACCGATGCGGATTCATTCTCCGTGCTCGAGCCGATCGCGGATGGCTTTCGCAACTACCTAAAGAACAAATTCAGCGTATCGGCAGAGGATCTGCTGGTCGACAAGGCGCAACTTCTGACCTTGACCGCGCCGGAGATGACGGTTCTCATCGGCGGCATGCGCGTGTTAGGCGCGAACCACGGAAAATCCCCGCACGGCGTGTTCACCAAGCGTCCCGAGACGCTTAGCAACGACTTCTTCGTGAATCTGCTCGACATGGGCACCGAGTGGAAGGCCACGTCGGACTCCGACGTATTCGAAGGACACGAACGGGCCACCGGAGACCTCAAGTGGACCGCAACCCGTGTCGATCTCGTCTTCGGCTCGAACTCGCAGTTGCGGGCCCTCGCCGAGGTCTACGCGTGCGACGACGCGAAAGAGAAGTTCGTGCGCGACTTCATCGCGGCGTGGAACAAGGTGATGAACCTCGATCGGTTCGACATCGCTTGATCGCGCTGTAAGCCCGAACCGCGTTGGCAACGGCCTAAAGGCCCGTTCGGCACGCGGCGAGGGCGCCATCGATGTGCTCGTTATCCCCATGAGCGAAGTTAAAGAGCAACGCGAAGCGTATTTGGTGGTCGAAAGCGACGCGCCTCCGGCGGCCACGCTGGAGGCGCCCGCTCTTGTTTCCGACCGAGCGCGCTTTGGTTCCACGGGTCGGTTGCGACGAGCGCTGCTCGTCAGCGCCGGCATCCTGTGCGTCGGTCTCGGCGTGGTCGGCGTGGTCGTTCCTATCCTGCCCACCACACCGTTCCTTCTGCTCGCCGCCGCCTGCTTCCTGCGCAGCTCCGAGCGCCTGCACGGCTGGCTGCTGGGCAACCGAGTGTTCGGTGAGTACCTCCGGCGCTACCGAGACGGCGAGGGCCTGCCGCTCTCCTCGAAAATCACAACGCTCGTCCTGCTCTGGGCCACCCTCGCGGCCTCGGCGTTCGTAAGCGTTCAGGGGTCAAACAAGTCGGCGGCCAATTCGCCTGTAAAACCGAGCGCGCCCGCAGGGCCGGCGAGGAGGGTACTTGCTGTACCTGACGAGCCGGCGCGAGGACGCAAGCCGGTTTTACGGGATGAATTGGCCGCCGTCGTAGTCAAACAGCAGTA
>JAFGIB010000313.1 GCA_016929805.1 Deltaproteobacteria bacterium
GCAAGTACCATCCTCGCCGGCCCTGCAGGCGCGCTCGGTTTTACGGGCGAATTGGCCGCCGACTTGTTTGCCCCCCTGAACGCTTACGATTTAGTCGAAACCAAAGCTCAATCTGTGTTATTTCGGCCGAAGTTTCAAAGAGAGCTTTACGAGAGATCTGGTTAGGACTCGCGTCAAATAAATGTTGCGTTTGCCACCCGGATTTAGGTCAGATTTGCCTCGAATCGATTTTGCGAAACCGGAGCAATAGCAGCGCTATTTCGAGGATTTTGCGGAATCGGATCGAGGCGAATACGGCCTGAAGATGGGATGCTAAATGCAACGTTAAGGTTTATTTTGATCCGAGCCCTTCGTGCCGAACAGTAGTACTTGACCGTATCTCTTATATTTTCGCATAATGCCGCAAAGTCTAGCTCCTCATTAGAAGGGTACATAACGATGCATCTAGAGTTGCGTTTCATATCAACGGTTGCGGTTGCAGGCTTGTTTCTCACTGTATCGGTTATCGTTAACGCACAAGAACAGATAACCGCGGATGACAAAACCGCCGAGGATGATTCAGACAACCTTGCCGAATCAGAGGCGCTGAAAGAGGGCTCAGAGGCTTCAGGGCAACAACAGGACCCGCCGACGGAACTTGCTGATGACCAAGCAGAGGGCCAAATGCAAAGCGAGGTAGAAACGAACATTCAAGAATCGAGTCAGAACGACGATGCGCTCGATATTGAGGAGCAGAGACAAAAGCAGGACGGGAAGCTTGAGATCGAAGCAAATGCGGAAGTCGAGTCGGAAGTTTCCCCGGGACAGATAGCGCTCGATCTTGGGGCTTACTACAGATACGATAGCGACGCGACCACCTTTGCGCTCGCTCCAATCCTATCGTTATGGTTCGAAATAACCGACGCGATCGATCTGATGTTGGAGGTGGGTTGTGCCTTCGCCGCTCAGTCTACGGAAAACGGAAAAGACCATACTCACTTTTATCTCGGCAATCCGTTTTTAGGGATAAGACGAGCGTATCGCGCGGATCGAACTCATTTTCATTTTGGGTTTGGATTTACCGTACCGTTGTCGCAGATGGAGTTGCCGGCTGACGAGTTTGAGATCCTCACATACCGGATAGCTTCCGCTATGCGCGGCCGTTGGAACCATTGGTTATGGATGCCGGAACATGTGGCGCTGGTAATTCCTATTGGAGCGCGAATGATATCGGAGGAGAACATTCTTTTCGGAGCAGAGATGGGGCTGGCGGTTCTCGTTCCCACTGGAGATTATCACGACCATCGCGGCGACTTTTACGCGCAGGGCGCGGGACTGCTCGGCTTTGGTTTTGAAAGGGTCGAAACCGGACTTCGTCTACAGGCGGTATTGGTCCCGATGATCCCCTACGAAGATAAGTTTCAATCCTCTATCGGACCGTTCGTAAAGCTGATTTTGGATGGCGGCAGTTTAGGTGCGAATATCATGGTAAACTTGGACGAGGACGATGGTGTTTTTGGAGAGGCTGATCGATGGGGCCTGAATCTAAACGGCGTAGTGGATTTTTAGTCCTTCTTACCCTTTGCGATCGGGCTTCGTCCCGTTTCTTACGCTAATGCGGCTCGCGTTTCCCCGAGGATTTGGCTTTTTCTAGTTATAACACCTCGCTGATTCCGCCAAAGTGGAAACTTAAGGCGTATCGGCGAGCCGCTACGCGGGAAAGATTTCTATCACCCAACATTCCATACACTACTGGCAATATAAAAAAGCATTATGAAGATCTCATTAGTAAAAGAAGAGCTGATTACAAAGGTAAAAACCGATCTACTCGTGGTGGGCGTTCAGTCGAAAAAGATCGCGAAAGACCCTCTGGTCGCAAAGCTGAACAGCGCCACCAGGGGGGTATTGCTAAGGTGCATAAAAGACGAGGAGTTCACGGGAAAGAAAGGACAAACCCTCGCTGTGCTCGCCCAGGGGTCAATCAGTGCGAAATACCTTTTATTGGTCGGCCTTTGGTCTGATAAAAAGGAAAGCGCGGAGAGTGTTTCGAGATGGCTGGGTGTTTTCGCGGGACGCGAGGCACAAAAACACGCGAGCATCGCGCTGGTAGCGCCGAGCCAGAAAGACGATGTTCTACGTTCTATCGCCGAAGGGATAACCACGGGAGCGTATCGCTATACGCGCTATTTTACCGGGAGTCGTAAACCCAAGCAGAGACTCAGAAAGGCTACCATCGTCGTGCAACAAGAACCGACGAAGGCAGCGCAAAAAACAGTGGACGACGGCGCGCGCGTGGGAACGCTCGTAAATCTGGCTCGCGATCTCGTCAACTGCCCGGCCAACCATCTGTCTCCGGCTGATCTCGCCGAAATCGCTGCGGAAGAGTGTAAGAAAGCCGGAATTAGCTGTAAGATTTATAACAAAAACGCGATCGAGAAGCTCGGTATGCCTTTGCTTTTAGCAGTCAATCAGGGGAGTAGTCGCGAGCCGCGCTTCGTACACATGGTTTATAAGCCCATAACTACAGATAAAACGACGCCCCGGGTCGTTTTCGTAGGCAAGGGGCTGACATTCGATTCGGGCGGATTGTGCTTAAAGCCACCGACGTCGATGCTCGACATGAAGGAGGATATGTCGGGCGCGGCGGTAACCCTTGGAATAGTACTCGCCGCGGCACACCTAAAGCTTCCCGTGGAAGTACACGGTCTAATCGCTGCAACCGACAATTCGATCGGCCCGGACGCTTATCGTCCGGGCGACGTTTTGCCCTCTCGAAACGGTAAATTCGTAGAGGTGATCAATACAGATGCAGAGGGCCGCATGGTTCTAGCGGACGCTTTGACTTACGCCGGTGAATTGAAACCGACTTATATGGTCGATCACGCGACGCTTACGGGATCGTGCGAAGTCGCCTTGGGTAGCTATACCTGCGGCTTGTTTTGCAACAACGACCAGCTTGCTCGTCTCTATTTGCAAGCGTCAAAAGAGACGGGCGAATCCTATTGGCGCCTTCCGCTCGCTTCTGATCTCAAGGACCAGTTGAAAAGCGCTATCGCCGATCTCAAGCACACGGGCTCGCGCTACGGCGGCGCGATAACGGCGGCGCTTTTTCTACAGGAATTCGTTGGAAACAGACGATGGGTCCATCTGGACATCGCGGGCCCCGCCTTTCTCGAGCGACAACACGGAACAATGCCTAAAGGCGGAACTGGATTCGGAGTTATAACCGGCGTGCGTTTTTTAGAATCGGTCGCATCCACAGCTAAAAAGGATGCCGAATAGCGAATTTATAATCGGAATGGGAAGCTCACCGAAAACTCCGACGAGGAAAACTTGGGGAATTTCGCCTTTCTCACCTCTCGCGCGATACAGCTCGCAACAGCTCCCGTTACCTGGGTCACGCGAACGTTTTTCACCCGCCCGCTGTTCGCAACCACGATGTCCGCCATGGCAACGCCCGATTGCCCTTTAGCACAAGCCTGAACCGCCGGCTGTACCGCTCGTAAGCTCTTCAACACATCGTCTCGTGAGGGTTTGGTCGGCAGTTGCGGTCCTGCCGGAGCCTCGGGTTTATCCGCTTTTGCGCTCGCAGGCCTCGCGCTTCCCGATAACGCGCCCGCCAGCAGATCGTCAATCGATTCTTTACCTGTGGAACGCGTCTTTACCGGGGTCGCGGTTTCGGCTTCTTTGGCGGCGACCTTCTCCGACGAAGCCTTTTTATCGCTCTCTCTCGAGGTCGATTTTTCGTCGTCAGACTTCTTTCTTTTATAACCGCTTTTACGCGATTCCCCTTTTTCGTCCTCGTCAGACTTGGACGCGGCCCGCGCCGCCAATTCCCCTTCCGAAGGCGTTTCTTTTTCGACCTGCTCTTGATTATTGGGACCTGCGGACCGGGTCTCCGGCGTAACTACGGAGCTCGGCGCTACGGCTGCTACCGCGGGCGCCGGCTCGGCGATATCTCCGCCTCGAATGATAAACGCCACAGCGATCATCGCGACCGCTACAAACGCGGCCCCACCGAGAATCGCAAAAACCATTTTGTTTCTTCCACTTTCGTCGATCGGAGCCGCGGGGGCCATCGGGGAACCCAACGAGCCGAACGCTCCGGTTTTCGATCCTATGGATAACAGCTCATCCCTATCCGCGAACTGTTCGTCGGACTGTCCGATACCGGCGGCGCTGGCCAATGCTCTAATGTCTATTAATCCAGACCCCTCACCCGAAGCCAATCCCGCGCGAGCCGGCGCCCCCATCCCCACCGGAGGTACCGAACCGGAGCTCGATCCCGTGGCAAGCGCTTGAAGATTCTTAAGCGAAAACAGAACCGAATTCTCGTTTCGCGCTCCGGTCATAGCCCGCGCCATGCTAACCCGCGGACTGGCTCCCGAAGCTACCACGCCTTCGCTTGACGCGTATTCATCTTGACCATCAAAAGGACTGGCAACGCCCGCGCCCCCGAACACGTCAGCGCCCGCGTCAGCCGCCGATTCACCGAATAACGCACCCGAACCTTGTGCATCCTCGGCAAATGGATCAGCGCCCATCGAAGCGGGCTCGATATTGGGCCGCGCGATCTGTCCAATCATCGCGTCGGCGCTAGCTTTGTTAAAAATCGACGTCGGTTGCTCCGCTCCTGCCGGCGCCGGAACGGACGTAAAATCTGAGGCCGGCATCTGACCCGAAACCGCCGGCATCTGCGCTTGCGGACCGGAAATCGCCTCTACAAGTTCGCTAACGTCACAGGCGGGAACCCAGTTGTCGAAACCCTCGCGCCAAACATAAGCCTCCCAATCGATCTGACCCGTCGCCAACAACTCGCCTATCTGCGACGGTTGGTACGGACCGTATTGTTCGCCGTTGATAACGACGTGCCATATCGCGTCCAAGGCGACGCTTGTTTCTTGAACGGCAGAAGAAGCCTGCTGAGAGGCGGCTTCATCGCCTCTTACAATAATCACCTCTCCACATCGTTTACAACGGATTTTGAATACTCTACCCGCGACCTTTTCATCGGCGATCGAGTATTTTGCCTGGCAGCTCTCGCAAGTGATTTTCATGTTCTTAGTCCTCTAGTCCCTCTTGTATCGGGTCGTCGGTCTATCTCTACGAATAGACATTCTAGCGCGTGCCACCGTTCGCTGTCGCTCAACGAAGCGGTCGCCATGAAAAAGAAATAACGGCGATTTGTTACTCTTCTGAGCCATGAATTTTATTGCTTTTATCGTGTATTCGACCCATAAAGTCACGAAAACTTGGATCGAAAAACAGATCTGTGGGTCGAGAGAATATCATTATTGATATTTCACTACCATTTCTCCATAGCTTCTTTAGTTGTCGCTTCTCCTCTCCGCTTTTCGCAATGCCGTCGAATGAGCAAGCTACGGTCATCTCACTACGAATCCTCTTGTACCAAAGTAGAGCCGTCATTGGCGCAGAAAGTAACGCTCGATTCATAGATCGCTCCGCATGTAGGACACTTTTTTCGCTTGTCGTCCAAATGCTGCGCTTTGTGCTCTTGGACAAACTGGTCATAGGGGATAAGCTTCGTCGAGTCCTTGGGGCAGGTTTGATATTGGGAAGAGTAGCCGCGCCTGCACTCGGGGCAGATCAACATCTGATCGTCCACGCGCGGTTTTTCATCTGAAATCGACTCGCTATGACTGCCCGTTATCCCAGCGACATCTTTTGATTCATCGCTCGCCGTTATAGACAATCGAGTGAGGTTTCCGGCTCTGCGCCTTAGCCAAACCAGCAAGCCTAACAAAACCGCGATCAACGCGCCGCCGACCACGATAATACCGGTATGAAGTATGCGATATGGTTGTACCTTTACCTCTCGTTGAGTGATCTTAACCGCGGCTTCAGGTTCCATCGCCGCAGCTTCGCCTTTTTTTTCGAATCCACTAAACGCTGCCGTTTCAATTCGTCTGGCGATGATATCCGATAGATCGATCGGAGTGACGGCGATTAGCGCCTGTGCGCGTAGCTCTCCCGAGATCGCTACGATTCGGAATTCCCCTTCGGCTTCAGCGGCGTTCTTGGAAGCGACAAAGCAACCGTTTATCAATTGACCGCGCAGCGCTCTTGAGTGGTGAAGCGACCACTCGACCGGTTGCTCCGGTAGCGGGCATCCGGACGAATCTTCGACTCTAGCCTTCAAGCATACCCGTTGCCCCGGCGCGATCTCGATTTTTTTGGGCTGTAAAACGAGTTTCGCCGCGATCGTGGGCAGGCAGGGTTCGGCGCTTTGCGATTCGGGTTTTTCCTCGGGTGCTTCATCTACCTTATCTGCGATTACCTTTGCCGTAGCCGTTCTGCTCTTCCCGGCTTGCTCGACTCGCGTAAGCGTCTGCGTCACCGTGATCGTCGCCACGCAGTTGGATTCGTTGAGCTCCCAGTCATACGAGCTCACCTCCTTGTAATAAAGGGAGTTTTTCGTCGTCGCTCGAATCGTATACTCCCCTTTTTCCGCTTTGGGGTCGTCAGGCGCGGTACTACAACGAACCGTCCAAAGGTTATCCAAAACCGAGCTCGCCACGCGGCTCATCGAGCGATTCGGACTCCAACAAGCATTAGTGTTAATGGTGCGGTCGCCCCCGTGTATATACAGATGATCGCCCTTTTGCTCGATACTGACCTCGCCCCCACCTGATTTGTTTGCCGATTCCGGTCGCCGACCGCAATCAGCACCCCAGCTTTTAATCGAAACATCGACCGCGGTAGGACCCGCGCGCCACGTTCCCTCAAAGCTCTCTTGGGCTGACACCGGCCCGATCGCGCCTATAATTGCGCATAAAGCCAAAGGATAGGGGATTAACTTGGCACGCACAGCCGTGATCATAGTTCTGAATCGCTTGTCACTCCAACAAATACCTTCGTAAAATAAACCGCTACCGACTGAACCGCCCGCTTGTTTGAGGTCTGAACAATTACGTTCAACCGCCCGCAAGCTGACGAAAGCTCAGGGATTTTCGGGTCGCAGCAAAAAAATTCACCTTCTACCGAAGCGTTTTTGCGAAGTAGCCTTAGCCCGAGGCGGTAGAGCCGGCGTTCAGCGCCTCAGAAAAAGCGTAAGCGTTCAGGGGTTAAGCAAGTCGGCGGCCAATTCGCCTGTAAAACCGAGCGCGCCCGCGGGGCCGGCGAGGATGGTACTTGCTGTACCTGACGAGCCGGCGCGAGGACGCAAGCCGGTTTTACGGGATGAATTGGCCGCCGTCGTAGTCAAACAGCAGTA